>JAJRZP010000139.1 GCA_024275195.1 Chloroflexota bacterium
CGGCTTGTTGAGGGTGGAAAACCGAAGAAAGTGGCGCTTGTCGCTGTCATGCGCAAACTCCTGATCACCCTGAACGCAGTAATCGCAAGAGGCACGCCCTGGCTACCACAAAAAACTTGACATTCCAGACAGTCGCTCCGCGAAGCTCGGGATATCGAAGTTAGAGAAAAAATGAAAGTCACAGCAGTTACCGTCCTCCCTGTCTCACGATTCAATTACGTGAAAGTTGAGACCGATGAAGGTATTACCGGTGTCGGTGAGCTTCATCCGGCATCAGGCACAGGCGGAACACCGTTCGTGCCGCGGGCGGCGGTTGAATATTGCGCGGAATATCTGGTTGGCAAGGATCCGTCTCACATCGAACGGCATTGGCAGCACATGTTCCGTCGGCAGTTGTTCAGGGGCGGTTCAGACATGATGGCAGCTATCGGTGCTATCGATATTGCGTTGTGGGACATCAAGGGTAAGTCGCTCGACAAACCGGTTTACGAACTGCTTGGAGGTCCTGTTCGGGAGAAAGTTCGCCTTTACACGCATCTCGGGGGTGCTACGCCCGAAGCACTGGCAGAAGAAGCGTCAGCACGAGTTGAAGAAGGCTTCACGGCGTTGCGCATCTATCCGTTCGGTGATTTTGGCAACTCCGACTTCGAAGAGGGACTCGGGCTTGAAAACATGAGCTTCACCGGCATGCAAAACAACGCCGTTGAGCGACTTGCCGCTGTTCGGGAAGCGGCCGGGCCAGATGTCGACCTGATGATCGATGTGGTGAACCGTTTGACCCCTGCTGAGGCGATCGGACTCGGCCGGGTGCTCGCACCCTTCAATCTCTAGTTCTACGAAGATCCCATAGAACCTGAAAATATGGAGCAGTGGGGCTGGGTTGCTCAGCAACAACCGATTCCGCTGGCGATGGGCGAGCGCTTGTACACCATCTATCAGTTCCGTGACCTGCTGAATCATCAGGGTGCGGCCTTCATCCGGCCCGATCTGTCTCTCGCAGGGGGCATCACCAACGTAAAGAAAATCGCTGCCATAGCTGAATCGGCCTACGTTGGTGTCGTTCCACACAATCCGCTCAGTTGCGTACTGACTGCCGCCTGTGTCCAGATCGATGCAGCGACGCACAACATTCCGGTTCAGGAATACCCGTACGACGATAACAAGGGAATCAAAGCCGAACTCGTGAAAGAACCCCTCAAGAGAGTTGGCGGCTATCTGGAAGTTCCAACCAGACCCGGCATAGGTATCGAGCTAAACGAGGAAGCTTTCAAGCACTACCCGCCAGTGCCATACGAAAGGCCACCGCTGATCAACCCCGACGGCTCGCTGCGGGACTACTGAGCGGTGGCATGCTTTAAACGCTCGGGGGATTCCGGCCAAGTAACGTCAAAAAGTGAGTGCGAGGCTATCACCATAGGACAACAGTCGATAGCTCGATGGGACGGGTCATAATCGAACACCCGCGACATGCCTGTCATCGGAGACAATTCCTCTCTACTTTGCTGTAGTCGTGAGGAGGGTGACAATGAGTCGGTTGTACGCCACAATCGCGTGCTGGAATCGACTTCGACTTTAAGGCAACGATAGATCTTGAACAAAGAATTTAGGATGACCCTTCAAATAGCCCTCTGACTACCATGACAACTGAACCCACAACTTACGATCTCGTTATTTCTGGTGGTCGAGTGATCGACCCTGCCAACTCGATAGATGCTCAGCTTGATATCGCCGTGTCGAATGGCAAGATTGCTGCCGTTGAGACGGGCATCAACACCTCGGCCACGAAGCGAGTTGTCGATGCGAGCGGCCTCATCGTCACTCCCGGCTTGATCGACCTGCATACGCACGCGGCCGGTGGCATTCGTAAGCCTTCGAACGACGACTTCATGGTGAGTCCTGATGTTGCTGGTGTGACGGCAGGTATCACGACTATTCTCGATGCCGGTTCTACTGGTGCGTTGAACGTAGGTGGACTCGTCAACTATCTGGCACCAAGTGCAAGCACCCGCCTTCTGGCGTTAATAAACATCGGCAAGATGGGCGTTGCGAACCTCCCAGAAGTCAAGTCCATTGACGACATTGATCAGGCGGCATCGATCGAAGTCATTCAGTCAGCACCCGAAATCATCAGGGGTGTGAAGGCTCGTATGGTCACACCCGGCATCACTGCGCTCGGTAACGACATGCCACGAGCTGCGAAGGCGATCACCGACGAAGCTGGCGGTTTCGTTATGGTTCACGTTGGCGACATAGTTGCGCAAAACCCGGTCGCCGCCGATCTCACACCAACGCTACTCACCGACATCCTGTCAAAGGGCGACGTGGTTACTCACACACTAAGTGGTGCAGTCGGCTCGTTGCTCGCCGACGGTTCACTGATTTCACAGGCGCAGGAGGCTCGAAGCAACGGTGTGTACTTCGACGTGGGAGTAGGTGGAAGAAATTTCTCGTTTAGCTCCGCACAGGCGGTTATCGATTCCGGTTTCCTGCCCGACACGATCAGTTCCGACATCACGGCAATGAGCCGACATGCAGGGCCGGTGTTTTCTCTGACTGAGTGCATGAGCAAGATCATGACTCTCGGCATTTCGTTCGAAGATACGATCCGCATGGTCACGTCCACTCCCGCAGAGATACTCGGCATGTCGAATGAAATTGGATCGCTAAGCCCTGGCTCGATAGCGGACATTTCGATTCTTGATCTGGTCGAGGGGGAGTTCCGGTTCCATGAGGCTTCAGGCATATCCGCCCAGAGTTCGCAGGCAGTAAAACCAGTACTGGCGATTCGGGATGGTGTGCCACAACCGCTCGACTATGGGCCACGCCCCTGGGGCTGGCTACCTACTCAGGATTAGTAGGATCATGACGATCACTCAAAAACATATCCGCACCAGGCTTGAAGAGCTACCCCGGTTCAAACTTTCTCACCTGAATACGCCGCTGGAGCCACTCGATCGATTGCGACAGGCACTCATCGACGAAGGAGTTTCGGTGCCAAACCGAATACTGGTGAAGCGAGACGATGTGACGGGTCTGGCGTTCGGTGGCAATAAGGGTCGACATTTCGAGTTTGAGATCGCACGCATTCTCGAAGGTGGATACGACACCGTAATCAATATCAATCACTACCACTCGAACCAGGCACGGTTCATTGCTGCCGGGTGCGCCAGGGCTGGATTGAAATACCACATCGTTTCTATCGATTTGGTTACTGCTCCGCTGACTGGCAACTTACTTCTTTGCAAACTAATGGGAGCCGAGATTCATCGAACCCCATCGGACTACGGACGACAGGTCGCCGAGAAGATTTTCGCCGATGAAACAGCGGCTGGTCGCAAGCCATATATCCTGCCTGACGATCCGTTCGTCGGCATCATGGGTATGATCGGTTTCCTCGAAACCGGGCTTGAGTTGGAACAGCAGCTTGCTGAGGCCGGTGTCGAAGGGCCCGTTCGATTCTGGGGACTTTTCGGCAGGTCGATAGCGGGATTGCGGCTCTACGCCAAGAATAGAGAGCTTGATTGGCGAGCGACAGCATGTCAGTACTCGCCGGGCAACGTCGCTGATTTTCTAAAGGAAACGGCGGTTCGTTCTTCGCATGTTGCCGAAATGTTCGAACTCGACCGTTCGCTAAACCCGGACGACCTGCAAGTGCTGGATGACTATCGTGGCCCGGCGTACGGTGAACCTGATGACCGCGTAATCGAGGCCATACGCATGGTGGGCAAAGCCGAGGGGCTCGTTCTGGATCCCAACTACACGGGTAAATCGATGTCTGGATTAATCGGAGAATTCCGAGCCGGGCGAATCGATCCCGGAGAGACAATCTGCTTCATCCACTCGGGTGGCCTCCCGCAACTGTTCGCACATGCCGACAAGTTCGCGGATTAGGTGCGCTGATTTCATCGAACGCACAGCCGTCCAACCACAATCCGTCCGCCTCTAACAGCTACCGCCAACCGTCACTCTAAAGATGTTCCCGAATCTTTCTGACCCACTGTGACGGATTTCAAAGGTTTGACCGACAAGTCTCGCATGGTTCCGCGGGTATCTAATCGCCAAACGCCAAACGATGAATAACGGAAGGGATGTGAAACGAATTCAGGATGATGATGCTGGTGGTTGGCCAATCGCCGGGCAGTGCGGGAACGGGTATTCAATTTCATTCGCCACGTCGCGCGCATACAATCTGTCCTCATGCCTACAGAAAATATTCTCACACCCGACGAACTTCAATCTCACATCGACAAGCTTCCGCGGATGGATCTGGCGCACTTGCCAACTCCGCTCGAAGAAATGCCCCGCCTGACCGAGCGCCTTGGCGGTCCTAGTATCTGGATCAAGCGTGAGGACATGACCGGACTGGCATACGGCGGTAACAAGGCCCGCCACTACGAGTTCGAGATGCCTCACGTTGCCGAAGAGGGTTATGACGTGATGATCAACATCATGGACTACCACTCGAACAACGCCCGTATGACCGCCGCCGCCGCCAACAAAATTGGAATGCGCTACGTTCTCATTCTCAAGAACGCAGCCAATCGCACCGTCCAGGGCAACCTGCTTATAGACAAGATACTCGGTGCCGAACTGCACCTGCTCGACGAATACCAATCGGGCGACGCCAAAGGTTACGCAAACAGGCTCAAAGAAGAGCTGGTCGCCGAGGGTTGCAAGCCTTACCTGATTCAAGATCATCTATTCCCGCGCATCGTCGGGATGGTCGGATTTGTGCAAGCTGGCATCGAGATGCTCGAACAGATCAAGGAAAACAATCTCAAGAATGTTCACATCATCGGTGTCGCAGGTCGGTCACTCTGTGGTCTGATAATTGCATCCAAGGCCATGGGACTCGATTGGAAGTTCACTGGTGTGACAGTCAACTACGACGTTCCACTGAGCAGCTATATCTTTGATCACAATAAGGACATTCAGGAACTGCTCGATCTGCCGGTCACGTTTGAACAGAGCGACATGCGCGTACTCGATCAATATGTCGGCGAGGGATACGGTGTGATGACAGCGCAGGTTGCCGAGGCGATACACATCGCAGCTCAGACTGATGCGATTATCTGCGACCCGAACTACACGGGCACGGCGATGGCGGCATTGATCGATCAGGTCGAACAGGGTGGGTTTAGCGAGGATGAAACGATCATCTTCCTTCACACCGGTGGGCTTCCAGCCATTTTCACTTTCGCCGATCAACTTGCCAGCTTCAAGGGTTCTGTTTAGAAACCAGTCCCCTCAAGGAGAGTTGAAGTGAACCTCTGGAACAGGGGCGGTGATCGTGATCCTGATGGCCGACGCAGCGTGACGGTACGGCAACTGCTGGTTCGATTCGCCTTCTACATCATAATTTTCGCACTTATTATCTGGTGGGCAAGGGGCTGAGTCTGATCGTTCGACTCTAAAACAATCGTAATTCCCATTCATATATGATGTGTCTACGGCATTATTCGAACGATCTCGTACTCGAATAGATTGCGATCCAAACTGGAGCTTTGTCATGCATCAGCACAACAACCATAATCTCGGTTCACGAATACAGGTCGAAGGCATGCGCATCAACGCCCAGTCGGGACGACGACGCCATCAGTACGGTAAGCGAGCGTCGCTGAAAGCTCGGTTGATTGGCCTGATCGTCTTGCTGATGCCAGTAGTCGCTGTTCTTGTGTGGGCGAACAGCTAGCTCTTTCGCCATCACCTGCGGGGTGGGTTTCCTGCATCGAGGTTGGTGTTGTGCTGGGCACTCACAAGAACATCACTCATCACCTCAAACCTGTACCTGAACCCATTTCCAGTCAAAAACAAGCTCAGGTGTGAGAGCAGTTTAGATGGCCAAGTACGCGCTTGACAGACTTTTAGGAATTGGCATAGCGTGCCCGAATCACCTATGGATGTGGTTTCTGCGAGAAGACCAACTAGAAGATTGCAGCGATAGGAATGGTGAACTTTCTGATAAATCTTGGCCTGATGACGATACAGAAAGATTTGACGAGAGATGTCGTCAATCTTTTTACTTTTCTGGAATCCGCGTTTTGGAGAATCGAAACAGTGTTATCAGGAATCCTTGGACGATCGCCAATATGGCGAAAATCAGCGTAGTCGGAGAAAATGGAGATACCAGAACCGAATACACGACAATGAACACCGTGCAGAATCAGAGTTTCCATGACCTGGTTGGACGGCCGATGCTTCTGAGCCAGACGGATCGTGACATTGCCACTGTGAAAACAGACAGCAGGATCATCCCCGAACTCATCAAGACGCCACCGATCGAGTAGTTGGCATCGTTCCGGACGTACTCTCTGGGAGCCAGAACATACACAGCGTAAAAAAACCACGAAACGTAGATGATGCTGAACAGACTGATTAGAGCCACAGTTGCTACTGCAATTCTCGAATAAAGAGGCAAGTGGTTAGCAAACATGCTCGAGTTGCCTTGTATCGCACAACACTGAGTAGCTCCCGGCACACTTAGTTGGGTAACGAGTCCAGAATGACAATTTAAATTACGGACTTCACAGTTCGGTCAATATCGACGCTATTCACAGTTTCGCTATCTCATGCAGCAGTTCGTCTGTGGCCGGGATTGAATCGGTATAGACGTTCGACCAGCGGATAGTCCCGTCTGTATCGATGATGAATATCGAGCGTTTTGGCATGCCTGTATCTTCATTGAACACGTCAAAAGCCTTCGCCACTTCGCCGTGCGGCCAAAAATCGCTGGCGACCGGGAATGGTACACCCCCGACACCTTCGTGCTCCCCCATGCTGGTGACCCATGCTTTTTGAACGGCGAGCGAGTTGCAACTGATCTCGATAATCTCGGTGTTCAGAGCCTGAAACTTTTCGTAATTTGCGCGGAACCCGCGCACCTGGTTCAGTCAGCCACCAGTGAAGCTGGCTGGGTGGAATCCAACGACCACTACCTTGCCGCGCAGGTTCGAAAGCCTTATATCGCCTGAATGGGCGCTCAGTGAGATATCTGGTGCCGGTGTACCGGGCTGAAGTGCCATATGAACTTACTACTCCTTATTCTTATAGTTTTTCTGAACGATCTTGTCGCGAGGGATTTTACGCACGATCCCAATCCCATATTCGCAACGCATTGCCGCCAAGATACTTGTCTCGCTCTAAGGGTGTCAGCCAGTCGAAGCCTTCTCTAACCAACTTCAGTTCGTCTTCGAGCGACAACCAACCATGTTCCACTCGGTGATATCCGGGATACCCCGTACCCCACATCACTCGGTCGATCCCGAAGGTATTTACCGCCATTTTGATCACATCGTGCATGTCGGTGAACGGAAACTCGCCTTCGGAACGATTGTGAATATCCGAAATCTTCATCAAAACGTTATCGTGGATCGCCAATGCCAGGACGGGTTTGTAGCTATTCCAATCAGGCGCCATATTCGGCTCCGGGTACATCATGTGGTCGATCAACCATGTGATACCCGGATACTTCGATGCAACGTAGTCGAGTTGATGTGCATGCTCAGGTCGATTGTGGATCTGGACAATACCTCCGCGTTTCTCGATCTGCCGAAACATCGCTTCGTTCTCTGAACGTTTCAGAATATCGACATCTGGGTAGTACTGCGGGTGGAACCGGAATCCCTGCATCTTCCGCTCGTCCATCCAATGAACAGCAGTCTCAGCGTTGTTGTTGTCCATCGGATCGACCAATCCCATCGAGACGAATCGATCCGGGTACTTGATGGCCGAAGCCGCCACGTACTCGTTATCCCACGTAGAGAAGGAAGTCTGAACCAGAACGGTCTTGTCGACGCCATTCTCGTCCATATCGGCCAGTAAGAGTTCAGCATTACCATGCGCCGCGGGTTTCGATGTGAAGTTTGGTGCGCTCGGACCAATCGGTGCAATCGGTGGCATCTCCCATATATGAACGTGGGTATCGACAATCATTCGGTATGGGAACTCCCGGTGCTTCGGCGTTGTTCGTGGCTATGTTACGAAACCGGGGATAGCTTACCTGTGACTGATCAGGTTTGGAGTATTTAGGGAATCAGTCGATAGTAAGAATACGCTCTCAACCTCGCAGCCCACCACCGAACATCCCTGCTCAGGAGTCGGGCTTTCGAACGTACGGGCAAGACCGACCGAGGTGGTACTACGGTCGCAGATTGGCGATCGATTGACTACTCGGCGGGCGCCCACCGCAGCACCGGCTTGCGCGCTGCCGTCGCTTCGTCGAGGCGGGTAACCGGTAGATCGTGCGGCGCCTCGAGGATCACTGCAGGGTTCGAGTCAATTTCGTCGTCGATCTGTCGCATTACGGCGATGAAGTGATCGAGAGTCTCTTTCGATTCCGATTCTGTAGGTTCGACCATCAAAGCTTCGTCAACAATCAGCGGAAAGTACATCGTTGGTGCGTGAATGCCGAAGTCGAGAAGGCGTTTGGCAATATCGATCCCCGCGACACCACGCTTTTTCTGTCGCGTCGCTGAGAGAACGGTTTCGTGCATGCAGTACCGGTCGGCAGCGAGATCGTACTTGTCTCGTAACTTCGCCTGAATGTAGTTGGCGCTGATGATCGCATTCTCGGACACCGATTGCAGCCCTTCGAGTCCCAGCGCCTTTATGTACGCATACGCTCGTGCAGCTATCGAGAACGATCCGTGAAAGCCATTGATCGTGCCGATCGACTGTTCTGGGCTTGCCAGCAGATAACCAGCGTCGGCCTTCTCAGCAACCGGCTTAGGCAGGTACTTCGCCAGTTCGTCGGTGACCATTACCGGACCCGATCCAGGGCCACCCCCGCCGTGCGGGGTTGAGAACGTTTTATGAAGATTCGAATGGCAGATATCGACGCCCAGATCACCGAGCTTCACGAGTCCCAACAACGCATTGAGGTTTGCGCCATCGGCGTACACAAGACCGCCAGCATTGTGAATGATGGTGGTTATTTCGAGAATATTCGGTTCGAACAATCCGAGCGTACTCGGAATCGTCAGCATGAACACTGCGGTGTTCGAACTGGCCAGCTCTTTCAGGTTCTCAACGTCCACGTTGCCCTGTGCGTCCGAGCGAACTGTGACTACGTCAAGGCCAGCCATCGAAGCCGAGGCAGGGTTGGTGCCGTGGGCAGAGTCAGGAACGATAGCGACGGTGCGTTTATCGTCGTTGCGTGCATCGTGATAAGCCCGGGCGATGAGCAGACCTGCATACTCGCCCTGTGCGCCAGCGAGCGGCGCAAGAGAAACTCCCGGTAGTCCGGTTATCTCGCCAAGATCATCCTGTAGCGCCTTCAAGAGCCGGATTGCACCCTGAACCGTTTCTTCGGGCTGAAGTGGGTGAATTTCGGCAAGACCGGGAAGATTCGCCAGCTCGTCATTGATCTTCGGGTTGTACTTCATCGTGCACGAACCCAGGGGATAGAAATTTGTGTCGATCGAAAAGTTGAGTTGACTCAACACCGAGAAATACCGAATCACATCGAGCTGTGAGACCTCTGGGAGTTCAACGTCGTCGCGAAGAAGAGAAGAATCAGGCAACTCCTGGGCGGGTACGTCGGACTCTGGAACCGTGAAGGCTTTTCGCCCTGTCACTGAGCGATCCATAAGCAGTCGGCGGTCCAGGTCACCTGCATTGGTGGTGATTGTCATGATCTGTCACCGATCTCGCCGAGGGCCGCGACCAACCTGTCGATATCAGCTTTCGAACTCGTCTCAGTAACGCAGATCAGCATGCTCTTCTCTGCGCGATCCGAAATGTCCAACCCACCGATGATCTTTCTTTCGAGCAGTGCGGCGTTGACGCTCTGAGGAGAGGCAGGGCAGCGAACTACAAATTCGTGGAAGAACGTGCCGTTGGTCTCGACTGAAAAACCTTCGAGACGGTTGATCTCAGAGGCGGCGTAGTGTGCCTTCTGATAGCAGAGGCTCGCGAGATCCTTCATGCCCTGCTTGCCAAGTGTCGCGACGTATACCGCTACCATGAGGCCGATCAACTGCGTGCTGGTGCATATGTTCGAGGTGGCACGTTCACGCCTGATGTGCTGCTCACGTGTCTGGAGAGTAAGCGCATATCCGATGCGCCCCTGTGTATCGGTCGTACGGCCGATGATACGACCTGGCATCTGCCTGATATGCGACTTCTTGCATGCGAACAGTCCAACGTAAGGACCGCCGAATGCCATGGGAACACCCAATGGCTGACCCTCGGCGGTCACGATGTCCACATCGAAGTCCCCTGGCGGCCTGAATAGTCCCAGCGCAGTCGGATTTACGTGAACGACCGACAACGCGCCGCTATCATGGGCAAGTTTCGTAAGGCGCTCCACGTCTTCGATTGCTCCGAAGAAGTTCGGGCTCTGTATACCGATACAGGCAAGGTCGTCTGGAATTTCAGTGACATCCGGCGAAAGCTCGACAATCTCGATGCCCTGATGCTTCGAGTATGCATCCAGTGTTTCGGGCAATCTACGATCGGCACTCGCAAGTACACCGATTCTCGTTCGCTTGGTGACCCGGGCAGCCATGAGGCATGCCTCAGCAAACGCCGTTGGACCGTCGTACATTCCAGCATTTGCAACTTCCATGCCGGTCAACTGACAGATAATCGTCTGAAATTCGAACCCGACCTGAAGCGTTCCCTGCGCAGCTTCTGGCTGGTACGGCGTGTATGCAGTTACGAATTCGCCTCTCTGGAGAATCGAACGAACGGTCGAGGGAATGTAGTGGCTGTACGCACCGGCACCCAGAAACGATATGTACCCGGTTGCAGATGAGGCGTTTTCGGCAGCAAACGAGCTGAAAACGCTCGAAAGCTCCTGTTCGGAAAGACCCGCGGCAAGACTCAGTCTCGGATGACGGTATTCAATTGGAATGTCGCCGAGTAAGTCGTCGAGCGAATTGACACCGATCACACCCAGCATCTCTCTGCGTTCAGAATCGGTTGAGGGGATATATGGGTGGTTTGGGGAAGTGTTTACAGATGAAGCCATCGAAGTAATCGTTACTCCAACGTTGCTTCGTAGCTGCTGGCATTCATAAGTTCATCGAGTTGCGCAGTTCCCGAAAGCTCGACTTTTACCAGCCAGCCTGCTCCATAGGGCTCGGCATTGACGACCTCAGGTGTTTCTGTCGCGGCTGTGTTGACCGCAACGATTTTGCCACCGACCGGTGAGAAGAGATCACTCACCGCTTTCACCGACTCGATCTCGCCAAACTTGGCGAACTGTTTGATCTCCGACCCAACGTCTGGGAGATCGACAAACACAACATCGCCAAGCGATTCCTGCGCAAACACTGTCACGCCGACCTCGGCTACATTGCCGTCCATGCGCACCCATTCGTGTTCCTTTGAGTATTTGAGATCGTCCGGGTACATCTAAGTTCACATTCCAATCAATGGCCCAGCGGATGGGCAGGTTCTATATCGACAAACCGATCAGGCGAGAAGCCTAACTGCGTTTGTAAAAGGGCATATCAACAACTTCTGCTTCAACCAGTCGCCCACGGACATCAATCACCAACGGAGTACCAATCGCAGAGTGGTTTTGCTCAACGTAGCCCATGCCAATACCACCGTCAACAGTCGGTGAATGTGTACCCGATGTTACCGTTCCGATTACATTCGTGTCGTTTGCACTGGACGACCCGCCTGCGAGTATTTTGAGCCCCGCACGGGGAATGCCCCGGCCAACCATTTTGAGTCCGACAAGTGCGCGCGGCAGTTCTGATTCTGAGATACTCCTCAATGCTGTTCGTGCAACATAGTTGGATGCACCGAAGTAGGCATACCGGCCCAATCCCGCCTCGAACGGGTTCGTTTCGGTCGATAGGTCGTTGCCGTGAAGCGGAAGGCCTGCTTCTAGCCGAAGGACGTCCCGCGCTCCAAGACCGCACTCTATCGCACCCGCAGTTCGAAGCGCTTTCCACAGCTTCACTCCCCGGTTGGCAGCGACGATAATCTCGAACCCATCTTCTCCCGTGTAGCCGGTGCGAGCGAGCGTTGCAGGTATTCCGTCGACAACGGCACTGCCGAGTCGAAAACGCCTGATCTTCGATGCTTCACCGTTGGATAGCGAATCAACGATATTCACAGCGGTCGGCCCCTGGATTGCGATCATTGCTGTGTCGCCAGTGGTCACGGTCAGGGTGAAGTCCGATCGGCCAGCGATATGCGAATCAATCCATTCCATATCCACTTCGGTGTTGCCAGCATTGATTACCAGCAGGAATTTTTCTTCACCCGTGCGGTAGACCATCGCATCGTCGATAATTCCGCCTGCGGTGTTACAGATGAAGTTGTACTTGCCTCGTCCGATTTTCAGTGCAGGCAGATTCGCCGAGAGTATTGAGCTTAGGAAAGACTCGGCCCCCACACCCTCGAATTCGAGCCGCCCCATGTGGGATACATCGAACATTCCAGCCGTGTTCCGTACAGCACTTACTTCGGCAATGATTCCGCTCGTGTACTGAACCGGCATGTCCCAGCCGCCGAACGGAACCATGCGGGCGTTCGATTCGAGATGAATTGAGTGCAGGACTGTTTCCTTGAACCGTTCATGTTGCACTGACTGAGTTTGCGAATCTGCGCTCAACATCTACTCCGGTCACACGAGTTCATCACGGTGGCTGATCAGGACGTTGATAGCGTGCGATATCCTACTGATTCGAGATCAAGTTCGCACGTACCGTTCAACGCCTAGAAATTTTAACCTGAATCTACCGGAATTGCTCCGGTTTCTCGAAGATCATGCCAGATTTATCCAGTCGCAAAATAGTTTCGAATGCCACACCACTACCTGCCGAAGCGCCAGCCGCCGTTCAGGCAGGTGGCAGGTTCTTTACATCAGGGATTATCTCCGACCGTGCAGGCGGGCTTGAATCCGAATCTCATCGAGTGTTTCAGCTCATTGCAGAACTTCTCAGGAGCAGCGGTGTGGCGCGAGGGGATGTGGTTCGTACGCGCATATGGCACACATCGAAGAACGGAATCGAAGCTGAGAAGGCTCTCCGAATTGTTCATGGTGTGATATTTGATCACCCCGGCCCTACCCTGACCATCGTGCAGGTCGAACGCCTACCCGGTGGGGTCGAAGTTTCGGTCGAGTTGGAAGGAATCGTAGGCAGTGCTGAGAATGCGGTTCGGTTCGAATCGGACTTTGATTCGTCGAGTTCACTTGCCGTACGTGTCGGCGACGAGTTTTGGACCTCCGGGCTGAAAGGTGACCCAAACGCAGATCGCGACACGCAGGTGGCCCAGGCCGTAGGAGATGCCCGAGGACTCATGGAGCGTGCAGGTGTCGGTGAGGGTGATGTCGTTTCGACACGTCATTTCATGCGTCAGGATGTCCAGTTCAAGTCGGATCCTACCGAGTGGCTGGCGTTCAAAGCTCTTTCTATACCAACTTCCGCCGGTATTGCGGTCGCAGGAGTTGGCGATCCGAAGCACGCCTTCATGCTCGAACTGGAAGGGGTGATCGGGGCATCAAGTGATAGAACGAATCTCCGTTCAGGTCGCACGTCGGAAGTCGACCACAACTACTGTCGAGCTGTACGGGTTGGCGGTGGCGATCTGGTCTACGTGGCGGGAACCACGGCCATAGTCCCCGCCGATATGGTCCAGCACCCCTTCGAGGTTGGCCCACAGGTCAAAGACACGTTGGAGATAATTCGATGGGCGCTCAGTAAGATTGGTCTTCGATGGGATGATCTTATCCACACGCGTACATACGTAGTGGGCGGTGACGAGAAAGTTGCCGAAGCAATTACGGCACTGGAAGACGTGCTTCCCGTGAATCAGGTTGCCAGCACTATTATCGGAGTTCCGGTGCTCGGTCGCCCTGAAGTCGTCGTCGAGATCGAAGCAAGGGCGATAAAAATCAGTTAATTCTCGTTTCGCTGGTCGCTCGCACGTACGAAACTAACTTCCCGATATAAGCAAAGCGAAATAGAGCGATCTCGATTGAGTTACGTGGTTACGCAGCTTTCGACGTCTTGTGAATGCCGCTACGCGGCCACCAAAGCGTGATGAACGTGCCGGGTAGCAGGCTATTCGTAGGCGGCGAGATCCTTCCAGTCCGCTACGCTACGGTCAGGAAATCGGATGGGGGGAGTGCCGGTTTTGATGTGGGTTGTGACCTATTGCGAACATAGGCGCGCGCTACGGGTCGTCGCTGAAAAGTTCCTCCCAAGTTGGTAGATCGTTCGACTGCGGTCGATTCTGTAGAAATGGCATGCTGGAGCGAAGTAGTCGAGCATGCACGGCAGACGAACTGTTCAACGTTGGCACAGAGTGACCCTGCGTGAGTGGCTGACCGCCAACGACACCTGTTAGCGTCGGTGAAGCCTCTCTGCCGTCTTCTGCACCTCTCGCATGCACTGCCACCGTGAAGCGACCAAGCCCGTCGGGAGCAATTAGCGACCCGATGCCTACCAGATCTTCTCGGGACTCACTTCCCGGCCCTCGCACGCCGGAAGTTTGCCGACTGATGTCGTTCAAAAAGTTATCGATTCCAAGATTCACCAAAAAATTAAGTTGGGGAAGCTTTCCGATTCGTCTGAAACCATTGACCAGCAACGTGTGATCGACGGCAGTGAAATCGACATGCGCGGTGATGTCTTGTCTGCCCATCCGTATGAGAGGGTTCTGACCAAGCGTGTGCTGGTAGTAACAGCGGAGCGAACCATGCATGCGTTCCGGCTTGTACAGCTCCGGTCGGTCGTATCCGTAGTCGATAGTGACTACATATCCGTGTTTAAGAGTCGCTGATACAGAGTCAGACCAGTAGCCCAAGCGGAGATTCACTTCGCCTCGATACGATTCGGGTAGAGAGCCAAGAAATGGCTTAACCCGAGCGGCAATTTCGGGCTCGCTGACTTCGCCGATCACCTCCTCGAACTGCCCATCTCGATAGCCGACAAATATCTCTCGGACTTCGCCACTCTGGACAATGAATCGGTTTACCGGATGGGCGTCGAGTAACTCATTCGAGATAACACATCCTGTCACGCCAACAGGCAGTGCAGAGACTTGAGCGACATCGTTCGTGCCTGTCGGCGGGAAGAGATCGGTAGATACATACGATATCGATTGTGCGAACTCAGGCAGTTCTCGTTCTACATATTCCGAAATGTCCGACCCCAACACACCATCTCCTGCCCCCATCTCAACAACGGTAAACTCACCGGGTGACCCCATGGTTCGCCACATTTCGTCGAGTTGTAGTGCCAGAAGTGCTCCGAATGCCGGGTGGCTGGACGGGCTTGTGAAGTAGTCGCCATCAGTACCGACGGGCGAGGATCCTCGCTGACGGCGGCGATTCGGGTAGTAGCCGTAGTTCTTGTCGTAAAGCACCGTATCCATGAACGATTCGAACGTAATGGGGCCATGTAGACCAATGTGATCTATCAAGCGTTGCTCTAGCTGGCTCGTGTTGTCTGAAACGGTCATTCTGTGAACGATACGTTAATATGTTGCGGAGAGAGGGTTGGCGTAATGAGGCTCGCCCGTACTGTCAGGTTGGACTACATCCCGAGCATTGTCGAACGAGTTTTTCAACATTGCGTTCAATCGTGGATATCCTGATCGTTGGACTCTTTAGATCAGTTCTCAATACTGGCGCAGCGTACCAAAGATACTGAATCCCGCACGACATCGCTCAGGGCGAGCAAGTTCAGTACGACAATTGCTCGCTGACAACGAAGCTGGGTCCCACGCCTTTTCCAGAGGATTTGAGAAGGGGGGCTGCATTACGGTCGATCCCGCCCCTTCCAACGGTGCAAAAAGAGCACCATCTGACCGAACCGTAAAAACCTTTATTCGCGGTCAGCTATCGGAACGTACGTTCGCTCACGCTCGCCTGTGTACTGCAGCAGCGGTCGGATCAATATGTTGTGCTTGAACTGCTCAACAACCTGAATAGTCCAACCGGGGATGCGACCAACGGCAAAGATCGGTACGAACAGGTCCTGAGGGACGCCGTTGAGGTAGTAGATAACGCCGGCGAAGAAGTCGACATTCACATGAATACCACGCCGTGCGTACGGCTTCATTGCGTCGACGACTGCTTCGAGAATCAGGTACCACTCGGGCTGCCCCATCTCTTCGCTCAGTTTCTTCACGCCTTCACGAAGGTGTCCTGCCCGTGGATCTTCAGCTTTATAGACGCGGTGCCCAAATCCCATGACGCGCTCTCGGTTTGAGAGGAGGTTTTTCACATAGTCGGCGGCATTCTCGGGTTTACCGATCTCTTTTGCCATCTGCATCACATTCTCGGCCGCTCCGCCATGCGAGGGACCTGAGAGTGCTGCGATACCCGCGGTTACCGCGCCATGAATATCGGCTGCCGTACCGGCAACCACACGAGCGGTAAACGCCGATGCATTTGAACCGTGATCGGCATGCAGGACAAAATCTTTGTCCATTAACAACATCGCCTGTTCGCTCGGCTGCTTGCCATCGAGCATGTAGAGGAAGTTACCGGCGTGGTTCAATGTCGAACTCGGCTTGACCGGGTCTTTACCCTGCCGGATGTTGTGATGGGCCATCACGATCGAAGGAACCTGCGATGTAAGTCGGTTCCCTTTTCGGATTGTTGCCTCTGCCGAGTTATCGTTTCGGTCTTCATCGAACGATGCAAGTGCCGATACCGCAGTCCGCAGGGCATCCATCGGATGGGAATCTTTGACCAGTTCGATTACGTCGAAAATCTGTTCGGGAAGTTCGCGTGCTGCTTTTAGTTCGGCTTCAAATTCGTCGAGTTCGGCCTGCGTTGGAAGCGAGCCGTGGATAAGCAGGTATCCGGTCTCTTCGAACGTTGAGTTCTCGGCAAGATCATTGATGTTGTAGCCCCTGTATTCAAGGACACCATTCTTGCCATCGATAAAGGTCGTTTCACTCCTGTCGAAGTAAACGCCCGTTAGCCCTCGATGAATTGTGATGTCGTCGGTTGTCATTTGGGGTTGTCGATCCATCGTGACAGCCGCGAGGAAGCCACGCTATGAAATTTTTACTCGATAATTTACGCCGGGTGCGCTACTGCTACCACGCCATTTTATATGGCATGTGAAACTCGTAACAAGCGATTCGAGGCTACACCGTGTGCAATAGGCCGTCAAATTGACAGGCTATTGGAATTTGTGAGGTTTTCATGGGGTGAATTCTTGATCCAAATCTTTCGCCTACGACCTGTCAGCGATCTCTGTCAGGAGCTTCTCGACTACTTCATTGACCGACATGGGATCGAGATTTTCACCGGTACGAGTACGAACTGCCAGCGCACCAGCTTCAACTTCTCGATCACCCGCTACCAACATGTACGGTACCTTCTGTAGCTGCGCATGTCTGATTTTTGCGTTCATTCGATCGTTCGAATCGTCTACCTGAACTCTGATTCCAGCCTCTTTCAGCTTCACTCCAACTTCGTTGCAAAAGTCGTTGTGTCGATCGGCGATCGGCACAACAACAGCCTGTACCGGTGCCATCCAGAGCGGGAACGCACCTGCCAGATGTTCGATCAGCACACCCAGAAAACGTTCAAGCGAGCCATACATTGCACGATGAATTACGACCGGCCGCTGACGAGTTCCATCTTCCGCGGCATATTCAAGATCAAAGCGCTCGGGAAGCGAGAAATCCAGCTGAACTGTGCCCAGTTGCCAGTCTCGGCCGATCGCGTCAGGAACAAATATGTCGATCTTTGGGCCGTAGAACGCCCCTTCACCAGCTTCCACTGAGTACGTCTGACCCGAGCTATCGAGTATCTCAGTCAGTGCAGCTTCAGCTTTGTCCCACATATCATCTGATCCGACCCGTTTTTCGGGACGCAGCGACAATTCGAAACGATAACTGTCGAAACCGAGTGTAGTGAAAGACTCTTCGACCATATCCAGGAACGAGAGAACCTCGGTGCCAATCTGATCCATCGTGCAGAAGATATGCGCATCGTCTTGAACAAATGACCGGACACGCATCAGGCCGTGGGTCACACCTGAACGTTCGTTTCGATGCAGGCGCCCGAAGTCGGCCATGCGCATCGGCAGTTCGCGGTAGCTGTGTGAATCGGCGAGATAGAGCATTGCCGCCGCCGGGCAGTTCATCGGCTTTACGCCAAATTCTCGCTCATCTACGTCGACGAAGTACATGTTGTCTGCGTACGCCTCAAGATGCCCCGATCGTTTCCACAGATCGGTATTGAAGATCTGCGGGGTCATAACTTCCTGATAGCCGTACTTCACGTAAAGCTCTTTCACATAGTCGATCAGGTTGTTCATGACCTGCGCACCCTTCGGAAGGAAGAACGGGCTTGCCGGTGCGATCGGATCGAAAAAGAACAGGCCAAGCGAACGCCCCAGCTTACGATGATCGCGTTTTTCGGCTTCTTCGATTCGCTTCAGGTATCCCTTCTGGGCGTCACGAGATTCCCAGGCCGTGCCGTAAATACGTTGCAGCATCGTGTTGTTTTCGTTGCCGCGCCAGTATGCACCGGCAGCCGAAAGCAACTTGCATGCCTTGATGTCGCCGGTGCGTTCCATGTGCCCACCACGACAGAGGTCTTCAAATGCGCCGTCGGCGTGGCTACAGAAAGTCACTCTTTCGTCTGCAGGGATTCCCTGCAATATTTCGACCTTGTACGGGTTGTCTTTGACCAACTCAAGGGCTTCATCGCGGCTCGTCTCCCGTTCGATGAACTCGGTATTGGCTTTGATCGAGTTTCGCATCTCAAGCTCTATCTTCTTGAGGTCGTCGGGAGTGAACGGCTCTGAAACCGCGAAATCGTAGTAGAAGCCGTCCTCAATCGACGGTCCGATCGTCAATTGGGCATCCGGAAAAAGTTTGGTAACAGCTTCGGCGAGAACGTGTGCTGCCGAGTGACGCATACGGTCGCGGTGATCTTGCTGCTCTGCGGGTGAAAGGTCTTTGAACTTAACTGCCATATCGAGTGGCTCCAGCAATAAGAAACGTGGTCATAATCACAAACGTTTCGCTTGGCAAGTTCTGACACGCGTTATTCGGTCGTGCCAGAACGAGGTGGAAGATTTACGTTTGAGGGGCACGTCGCCGAGTTGGCGGGCGGCGTGCCTACGTAGTCAACGTACTGCGCCCGTCCGACGGGCTGCACTCCAGTGTGTCGAGACGACCCGGCATAGCCGGTTCAAGCTCATCAGTGACTTGTATCTGCGACATATTGCACATTAGACCAGTTAATCCGCCAGTACGGATGTGGTGGGCGGTACAGGACTTGAACCTGTGACCTCGTCGATGTCAACGACGCGCTCTAGCCAACTGAGCTAACCGCCCGTAATCGGAGACCTAATTTTATATGAAAAGTACGGGTGTGCCGCTATAGCCGGTATCACGCATTTTCTGATCGTTCCTGCAATTCTCCACAGGAGTCAACCAACTTGCATGACGTCTAAATATTCGCCTTGATCCGTTAAACACGTAGCCCCCGGCAAGAAGACCGGGGGCTACGTAATCGTCCTTTTCAACCACGTCGAGAACTACTCGGCGGAGTTTTCGCCATCGCTATTGTCGCCCTCGTCCACAAACTGTGGCGCGGGCTCAACATTTTCTTCTGCCGTCGAAGTAGAAGCACGGAGTGCCTCGGCTGCCCTCGCTGCATCATCATCACCTGTTTCGGACGATTCGTCAGTCACCGTAGCTGCATCTGTCAGTGCGGTCACAGCTGCAAGAAGTCCACCGTCATCACTGGGCGATTCGGCCGATGTAACTGCGGCTGCGGCCGCGGCGGCAGCATCTCCACCAACAGGAACACTCCGATCGGCACCAACACCAACCAGATCGCCACCACCGATAGCAGCCAGCGCCTCTTCGAACGTCGCCGGGGCCTGCGTGAAGCCGGTAAGTCGACCTTCTTCGCGCTCGCCCTCTTTGACACCGAGTCGCTCGCGACCCTCAGCCGTCTGATCCAGTCGGGCTGGAATCAGTCGACCAATGATCACGTTTTCCTTCAAACCGTTCAGCCGGTCAACAGATCCGTTCACAGCGGCCTCTGTAAGTACACGAGCGGTTTCCTGGAACGACGCTGCCGCCAGGAAGCTCTGGGTGTTGAGGGATGCCCTCGTCACACCGAGAAGTACCGGGCTTGCCGTTGCGGGCTCGCCACCTTCGGCAAGCATGTTGTTGTTTGTGAACTCGTAATCATGCCTGTCGACCAGTTCACCCGGCAGCAGATCTGTGTCGCCGGGGTTGTCGACTCGAACCTTGCGCATCATCTGTCGAACAATCACTTCGATGTGCTTATCGTGCAACTGCACACCCTGTGATCGGTAAACTGCCTGAACTTCGTCGACGAGGTAGCGCTGTACGGCAGCCTGACCTTCGATTCGAAGAATATCTTGCGGGTTTTTCGGACCATCCGTCAGAGCGACGCCCGGTTCGATCTTCTCACCATCTGCGACCATAATTTCCGAGGCTGCCGGTACAACGTATTCACGTTCGTCAGTCTCGTTCCAGGTGATTCGCACCGCGGTCTTTGTGACCTGAACGGTTCCGGCAACCGAAGCAAAAATCTCTTCGGCCAGATCTTCGTTCGTACCAGCCTTCACCGCGGCCGCCATGGCCGTCTTCTTCACGGAGAGTACTGCTTCGCCCGCGTCAACCCAGTCACCTGTCTTTATAGTCTGGCGGTGAGTGTCAGGTATATCCATTTCCTCCGAGAACTCCTCAGAAGAAATAACCCGAACTACGCGGCCTTCTGGCATCTGGGCAAGTTCAACCTTGCCACCAATTTCCGAAAGTATCGCCATACCTTTCGGCTGGCGCGCCTCGAACAATTCGACCACACGCGGCAGACCAGAAGTGATGTCCTTTCCCGCGACACCACCGGTGTGGAAAGTTCTCATCGTCAACTGCGTACCCGGTTCACCAATCGATTGGGCGGCAATAATTCCTACCGCCTCACCCATGAGCGCCGGCGTACCCGTCGCCAGCGAAGCTCCATAGCATTTTTGCGAGATACCCCGTTGGGTTGTACTTGAAAGCGGGGAGAATACCCATGCTTCCTTCACATTCGCCGCTACGATCTCATCGGCAATTTCGCGTGTGACCAGTTGGTCGCGATCTGCGATTATCTCTCCAGTTTCAGGGTGAACAACTGGCTCAGACAGATACCGGGTCACGATACGTTCGATAAGAGGAGCCTGCATGCCACCGGTTGAATCTTCAGAGATCAAGATCCCCTGTGCGCCCGGATCGTTCTCTGTCGTGATTATCACGTCCTGTGCCACGTCAGCCAGACGTCGGGTCAGGTAGCCCGAGTCGGCGGTCCGAAGCGCTGTGTCGGCGAGACCTTTTCGGGCTCCGTGAGTCGAAATGAAGTATTCAAGTACCGAAAGGCCCTCAGCAAAGCTGGAGCGGATCGGCATCTCGATAATCCTGCCCTTGGGGTCAGACATCAAACCACGCATACCAGCCATCTGCTTGATCTGGGCGATGTTACCTTTTGCTCCAGAATCGGCCATCGCGAAGATACCGCCATAGTTCGGCAGCGTATCTTCAACGGCCTTGGTCATTTTGTCCGAAACATCGGTCCATATTTCCACAGCAGCTTTGTATCGCTCCGGCTCGGTAATCAAACCTTCGAGGTACTGCTCGTCGAGCCGGGAGATTTTCGTGTCGGCGGCGGACAGCAGCGACTGCTTCTGCGGCGGCACAACGATATCCTTCATCGCGATAGTGGTACCCGACTGGGTTGCGTACCTGAATCCGAGTGTCTTCAACTGGTCAAGCATCTTCGCAGTTTCTTTGTTGCCGTACTCGTTTACAACTTCTCCAACCAGAGCTTCGATCTCACCTCGGTCGAACAGATTATTGCGAAAGCCCATGTCGTCGGGAAGCGCCCTGTTGAAGATGATCCGGCCAACCGTCGTTTCTATCCACTCGCCATCTTCATCTCTTACGCGGATGATCTCGCGAAGCTTCACACGTTCGATGTCGTGTGTGAAACGTGCGTCCTCAAAACTTGCGAACATCTTCCGCTTCGCATTGCCTTCTTCGTCGCGCTCGACAGGTGTGAGTTCTTCGTTGTCGATACCGGTCAGGTAGTACATCCCAAGAACCATGTCGAGTGTCGGTGAAACGATCGGGAAGCCCGAACTCGGTGCAAGCATGTTGTTCGTTGAAAGCATCAGTCGCTGTGCTTCGAGAACCGCTTCTCTTGACAGCGGAACGTGAACGGCCATCTGATCACCGTCGAAGTCAGCGTTGAAAGCTGTGCAGACGAGCGGGTGTATTTGAATTGCCGATCCATCCACAAGTATCGGCTGGAACGCCTGGATACCAAGTCGGTGAAGCGTAGGTGCGCGGTTGAGCATTACCGGATGATTCTGGATCACTTCTTCGAGAAGATCCCAGATTTCCGGGCGTGCTCGCTCGGTCATTCGTTTCGCGCTCTTGATGTTGTGGGCGTATCCCTTAACGACAAGTGCGTTCATCACGAATGGCTTAAACAGCTCGAGGGCCATCTTCTTCGGCAGGCCACACTCGTGCATCTTGAGTTGTGGGCCAGAAATAATGACTGATCGTCCACTGTAGTCCACACGTTTACCGAGCAGGTTCTGGCGGAATCGTCCTTGCTTACCGCGCAACAGGTCGGTCAACGACTTGAGCTTGTGATTGTGGCTGCCCTGAATTGCGCGACCACGTCGACCGTTGTCGATAAGTGCGTCAACGGCCTCCTGAAGCATTCGCTTCTCGTTGCGAATGATGATGTCTGGGGCCTGGAGATCGATAAGGTGTTTCAACCGGTTGTTACGGTTGATAACCCTTCGATAGAGGTCGTTCAGGTCGCTCGTGGCAAATCGCCCGCCATCGAGTTGAACCATCGGGTGAAGCTCTGGTGGGAGAACCGGCAGAACGGTGAGAATCATCCATTCGGCCTTGTTGCCGCTCTTGCGGAAGGCTTCAACGACACGCAATCGCTTGATTGCCTTCTTGCGACGCTGGCCAGAAGTGTTACGAACCTGATCCTGAAGATCGACTCTAATCTCGTCCAGATTCGTGTTCTGAAGGATCTCCAGAACAGACTCCGCTCCCATTGATGCCTTGAATACCTGCCCAAACTTGTCCCTGAGTTCACGGAAGCGAGCCTCGGTGAGGAGATCCATCACTCGAATCGCTTCTAAATCGTCGATCTTGTCCTGAACATCAGCCTCAACTGCCGCTTTCTGTTCTTCCGTCAACTCGGTGAGCTTAGTCACGGCGTCTTCGCCCTTGAAGCTTGCGATCTCGGCTTTGTGAGCCTCTACCAACTCCGCTGCTTCTTTTTCAGCCTTCGCGAGTTGGGCTTTTGTCGGCTTCTTCTTCGGCTTGTCGATCTCGGCAAATTCCTTTGCGATACGATCGGCCTCGACGCGGGCCTCGAAGAGCGACTGCATCGTGGTTCCGAGAGTCTCTTCGACGCTCCCACCAGCAAGGGATTCTTTTAGGTCTTCGCCGAGTCGGTTTACCTCGGCATCGCGATAAGCCTCAAGCTGCTCAATCGCGCTCTGGCGTGCCATGTCGTCGACCGATGTGACAACATACTGTGCGAAGTAGAGAACCCGTT
Organism: Chloroflexota bacterium; assembly: GCA_024275195.1. Lineage (GTDB taxonomy): Bacteria > Chloroflexota > Dehalococcoidia > Lucifugimonadales > Lucifugimonadaceae > Lucifugimonas. The sequence goes on from JAJRZP010000139.1 coordinate 23,549, forward strand.
CGAGATTACGTGGCGAGAGATCGAGAAGCAGGCCGAGGCGTGACGGTGTGCCTTTCGAGAACCAGATGTGTGCGACTGGTGCTGCCAGCTTGACGTGGCCCATCCGCTCGCGGCGAACCTTTGATCGAGCTACTTCTACGCCACATCGGTCGCAGATAACACCCTTGTAGCGGATCTTCTTGTATTTACCGCAGTAGCACTCCCAGTCCTTAGTCGGGCCGAAAATTCGCTCACAAAACAGCCCGTCTTTCTCCGGCCGCAGTGTGCGGTAATTAATTGTCTCCGGTTTGGTCACTTCTCCGTATGACCAGGCTCGAATCTGCTCTGGCGATGCCAGTGAGATTCTGATTGCGTTGAAATCGGCGCCAGACTGTGTCATATATGGCCGTTTCCTTCGCCTTCCGGGGATAAAACCCCTGTGGGCGGCTAAGCCCGAATAGTGAAACTGGCAGAGCCAGCGAATTGAGATGCCCCGGGTAGAAATCAGCCCGGGACGTTATTTGTTTAGTTAGTTCTCTTCGTCTTCGACACCAACGAGTTCATCGGAACTGACCGATGATTCTTCGGATGCGAGGGACTGAAGTGAATCCTCGGTAGGCTCTTTTGGCTGTTCCGAGCCGATGGCGTCCAGATCATCATCATCCGACTCATTGTCAGCATCGTCCGAATCGACAGCCAGTCCGCCACCGGGTAGCTCTTCAATGTCGAGAACATCGAGAGGTTCATCACTGAGATCATTCCAATCGAGCGGTGCCCCGAGGGTTGCCGCCATCTCCTGAGCTTGAGTCTGCATCTGGGTGAATCGCTCGATATCTTCATTGAGAAGTTCTACCGACAGCCCGAGGCCTTGAAGCTCTTTCAGCAGAACGTGGAACGATTCAGGAACACCCGGCTGAATGACCTCTTCACCCTTCACAATCGCCTCATAAGTCTTCACGCGGCCGATCACGTCGTCTGACTTGATCGTCAACATTTCCTGCAGCGTGTACGCCGCCGAATATGCCTCAAGTGCCCAAACTTCCATCTCGCCAAATCGCTGCCCGCCGAACTGTGCTTTACCACCAAGCGGCTGCTGGGTGATCAGCGAGTAAGGCCCGGTCGAACGTGCATGAATCTTGTCTTGGACAAGGTGTATGAGCTTGAGCATGTATACGTTGCCCACTGTGATCGGGGCGTCAAACTGCAAACCCGTCCGTCCATCGTGGATCATCTGTTTGCCAAAGATCGGTGCCGATAGATTTCGCTCCCGCGAAACCTTCAACGACTCCTGCATCAGTTCAGAAGGCTTCATGCCTTCCGTCTCAACTCCGGCATTGTCCTTCAGCCAGATTCGCAGGCAGGCTTCACGAGCCACACCTCTGTTCGATGGGGCATCGCTCCACAGTCGATCACGGTCGAAGCCGCGTTCTTCGAGGAACGCGTCTACCTTCGCCCAATCGATCTCCTTGGAATCGAGATCCCGGAAATCCTTGGCGCTCGCCTCGCTGACGAACCATGCACGTGCCAGATGGTCTTCAATAACGCTGTCCTGTGCACCATCGAAGACGGGTGTTCGCGCATGGAAGCCTAAAGTGTTCGCTGCCCAACCTAGATGGGTTTCGAGTAGCTGACCGAGGTTCATGCGGGACGGCACACCGATCGGGTTCAACATAATGTCGAGGGGTGTACCGTCCGGAAGGAACGGCATATCTTCTCTGGGCAAAATTTTTGCCACAACACCCTTGTTGCCGTGCCGACCAGCCATCTTGTCGCCCTGATTGATCTTCCGTGTGTGGGCAACCCAAACACGAACGGTCTTGGTAACACCGGGCTGCATATCGTCGCCATTTTCCTTGGTCAGGATGCGCACGTCGATAATCTTGCCGTGCTGGCCGTGCGGAACTCTCAGGCTCGTGTCTTTTACGTCACGCGCCTTCTCGCCGAATATGGCGCGCAGAAGCTTCTCTTCAGCGGTCAGTTCCGTCTCGCCTTTCGGGGTGATCTTGCCAACCAGAATATCGCCGGGAGTTACCCACGCACCAATTCGAACGATTCCTTCTTCATCAAGGTCTCGCAAACTTTCTTCACCGACATTCGGAATGTCACGGGTAATCTCTTCGGGGCCAAGCTTGGTCTCTCTCGCCTCAACTTCGTGTTTGTCGATATGTATCGACGTATATCGATCGTCCTTCACGAGGTCTTCATTGAGGATGATCGCGTCTTCATAGTTGTAGCCATCAAAGGTCATGAAGCCGACGAGCAGGTTTTGCCCAAGTGCCAACTCGCCATTCTCAGTTGAAGAGCTATCGGCGAGAGGCGAGCCAGCAATTACCTTGTCGCCCTTGTGGACGATAGGGTGTTGGTTAATCGAAGTCCCCTGATTGGAGCGAACAAACTTTGTTAGCGGGTACTCGGTGGTCTCGCCATCTTCGCCAAGAACCTTCACGTAGTCGCTGGTCGATTCCGAAACTATGCCATCGACCTCAGACATGAGTACCTGTCCCGAGTCGGTGGCGACGCGCCATTCCATACCGGTTCCCACCAGAGGAGCCTGCGGCTGAATGAGCGGCACCGCCTGTCGTTGCATGTTCGAACCCATCAGCGCACGGTTTGCGTCATCGTGTTCGAGAAACGGAATCAACGCTGTCGATATGCTAACGATCTGCATCGGTGATACGTCGAGATACTGAACTTCATCAGGGTGAACGTAGGTGTAGGACTCGCTTCCCCCCTGCCGTACTTCAACAAGCTCGGTCGTGATCTGCCCCTTGGCGTCCATCGGTGTCGTCGCCTGACCAATCGTGTTCTGCTCTTCATCATCGGCAGACAGATAGTCTCGATCGCCCTCAGCGGTGGTTACATAGGCCTGTACTTTTACATCGCGCGTCGGCAGTGCGTTGACAATTTCCGCCATTGGAATCGTGATCGGCTTCCCCGCTTCCACGACCACCTTGCCGTTCGCATCGGTAATGTCTTCCATGGGTGTTCGACCCTGAATATCAGGATTGTCGCTCGACATTGACCGAAGAATTCGGCGGTAGGGTGTCTCGATGAATCCGTAGCTATTCAACCGCGCATATGTTGAAAGGGAACCAAGAAGGCCGATGTTTGGCCCCTCAGGGGTTTCGATCGGGCAGATGCGACCGTAGTGAGATGCGTGTACGTCACGTACGTCGAATCCGGCTCGTTCCCTTGAAAGTCCGCCAGGTCCGAGCGCTGAAAGACGTCGTTTGTGTGTCAGCTCTGCCAGCGGGTTGGTCTGATCCATGAACTGCGATAACTGCGAGCCACCGAAAAACTCTCGGACGGCTGCGACAACCGGCCTGATGTTGATCAGTGCCGCAGGGGTCGTGCTGGTCGGATCCATCTGTGTGGTCATCCGTTCTTTTACAACGCGCTCCATGCGTAGAAGACCGACACGCAACTGGTTTTGGATCAGTTCGCCCACCGCGCGGACACGACGGTTGCCCAAGTGATCGATGTCATCGTTCGGAGCGCGCCCATTGTTGATCGTGATCATGCGTCGAATCAGCGCAACAATGTCGTTCTTCGTCAGAGTCCGAGTCTTCTCATCAAGGCTGAGCCTGCGGTTCAATTTATAACGGCCAACCCTGCCGAGATCATATTTGCGATCGTTGAAGAACAGGTTCTCGATAAGTTCACGAGCATTGTCAACGCTCGGTGGCTCACCGGGGCGTAGCCGTCGGTAGAACTCGATCAATGCCTCTTCTTCGGTGGTCGACGCGGTGTCCTTCGCCAGTGTGGCTGCCATGTAGCGATGAACCGGGTCGTCGTCGACATCGTCGACAAGACCAAGTATCTCTTCGTCGGTAGTCCATCCAAGTGCACGAAGAAGTGTCGAAATAGGCGCCTTACGCTTACGATCAACTTTCACAGAAAGAAGATCTTTGTTGCTCGTCTCTAACTCTACCCACGCACCGCGATAGGGAATCAGTTTTGCACTACAGAGTTGGCGACCCGTCGCCGGGTCGCTCTTAGTTGTGAAATACGCTCCTGGAGATCGCACAAGCTGCGATACAACGACACGTTCGGCGCCGTTGATAACGAAGGTGCCGTTGCGAGTCATCATCGGCACATCGCCGAAGAACAGAGTCTGCTCTTTTACCTCACCGGTCTCTTTGATCACAAGCTGAACTGTGATGTAGAGGGGCGCCGAATATGTAATCTCGCGCTTTCTGCAATCGCGTTCGGTGTGTTTAGGTTCCCGAACCTCGTGACTGAGGAACCGGAGGTCAAATCGTCCACCTGAGAAGTCTTCAATAGGTGAAATCTCATCGAGGAGATCTTTGAGCCCGTCGGTCTTCAGCCATTCGAATGAATTGACCTGAACCTGAACCAGGTTTGGCACGTCAATGTTGTTGGCAATGCTATTGAAGCCTTTGAAATTGGACTGCTCTGATGGGGCTAACCGACGATCAGCGATGACCATGCACACACACTCCTAGAGTGCTGAAGGATGGATGGATTACACGCGTGTGAGAAAACATCTCAAACGCGCAGGAACCGAAGTACGCGCCAAGCTAAAGCACGTGCTTCGGTGTTGTTGGGAATTAAAAGATATGAACCAGGGCGAGACGAAAAGAGATGGACATTTCTCTGACAGCCTAGAAGTCTAGCCTTACTCCATCCCAACTGTCAATGCAAGTCACAAGTTAAATTGCATGATTGAAACATCTGACTCCGGCCATTCCGGCGAATTACCCGAAAACGCGGTTCGATCCTCTATATGGTTTCATCTGAATAATTGGTGCGGTGCAATCAAGGATCAGGCTTTAAAGCTTGACTAATACCCGTAAAACTAAAAAAATACAGGCACTGGCCGGGCGGAAATCTCACTCTGGAAGAGATGCTGCATTTGGTGTTCACGGATCTATTGTGCTTAAAACAGCCACCAAAGAGATTGCAATAATTGGGGTCTTCTACCTCGCATTTGCGCTTGCTAAAAACCTGACCGACCCCTCGCCGGTTCTCAAAGCAGTTACAAATGGATGGGGCGTAATCAGACTCGAATCGGTGCTTGCACTTAATTTCGAGTCGTTCATTCAGCAACTGGTCGGACGGTTATCGTTCGGCGCAGTCATCGTAACGACCTATTTCTACGTGGCAGGTATGTGGACTGGTCTGGTTGCGACAGCGGCTATTGCATTTATAAAGAACCGATCCGTTTACATTGATCTCAGACGGACATTTATATTCACGATGCTTCTCGCAGCGATCGTGTTCGCCTTGTACCCACTCGCCCCGCCAAGATTCATGCCAGGGCTTGGTATGACCGATACGGTATCGATGCTCGGCCTCGATCCGGCTCCAAGCTCCGATTCAGCCATCAGTTACAACCGGTTCGCTGCAATGCCAAGCCTCCACTATGTCTGGGCTCTGCTGATTATGATCGCAGCTTTCAGGCTTGGTGGTTTCTGGGTAAAGGTGGCTGGATTTGTATATCAGGCACTGATGTTTGTGGCGATCATTGCAACCGGAAACCACTACGTCCTCGACGCATTTGCGGGCGCAATTCTGTTGCTGATGGCGCTCTACATGAATCACTGGTGGAGCAGGTACGATACTCAACTGAATACTTGGGTGACCGTGCAAACTGTCAGGCTTACAGAACTCGATCAGAGATGGCGGAGTCGACTTGGAAGCATGCCGGTTCCAGATATGAGACAGCAGTTGCTATCCGGGTTCATTCTCAGGGGCGGACACGCGATTCAGCCGATGAACTCGCGAATAATCACTTCGAATCCATGCATGCCAGTAGCCGACGTTCAGCGATCATTCCGTCCCGAACTCAATAATCTGAGCCTCGTACTGAACTGACCCTTCTCGCTGCTGCTGCTGTTTGTCAGAATCCCAGTTGCTTTTAATGTACGCCAGCACGTCCAGAACTTCCTCTTCCGTCAACTGACCACGGAACGCTGGCATAAACGTTGCCAGCGGAGGGCGATCAAGTGTCCAATCGAACAACAAACGGTCCGGGTGGTGCCACGTGTGCCCGGCGGATCCATGCACCGGCGCAATTCCGATTGCCGGAGGACCGTTCACTGGTCCATGGCATGACGCACAGTTGACAGCGTAGATAGCCGCGCCTGATTCGACTCTCTCACTCGTGATCTCTATTGGAAATCTCGCGTCACCCTCGGAGTCGCCGCCGTTACTGCCGCAAGCCCCGACTACAACTGCGATAACCAGTAGCGAAATTCCGATAATAATTTTTCTCAATATATTTTCCGTTGAACTTTTTGAGATACGAGTGTAGTTACGAGTATTCGTTTCGGCAAACCCACACCCCCCCGGAGGGGGTATATACTACATGGATCGACGCCCAATTTGCACCGGAAATTGCGTGGGAAATCATGATTCACCAACACTCTCATCACGAACATCATCAAGCCGCGAAGGCTGAAACAAAGGACGATGCGATCAAGCGTCTGAGTTACATCGAAGGACACCTTGCCGGTGTGAAAAAGATGATCGATGAAGATCGTTACTGTGTCGACGTTCTTCGGCAGACCTTCGCGGTACGACGTGCACTCCAAAAATTGGAATCTCAGCTAATCGACGGTCATCTACGGACTTGTGTTGTCGATGGCGTCAAGGAAGGCCGTGAAGAACAGGTCTTAAGCGAACTAGTGGAGCTATACGAAATTGCAGACCGCTAATACCACCCAGATCTCGACTGAACAAGAGGTTGCGGAAAATCTATCTACGCTGACGTTCAGTATCGGCGGGATGACATGCGCTGCCTGTGTGCACCATGTCGGGAACGCACTTCGAGATGTCCCCGGCATCGTCGATGCACAGGTGAGCCTCGGTACGGAATCAGCAATCGTCGAATTCGACTCGAATACCGTAACTAAACCGGTGCTACGCGCTGCGCTTTCTGGCGCGGGATACTCGGTCAGGCGATTCGAGGATGAAGATACTTCGATTTTTGCCGACGGCGACAAGGCGCTTCGTGAAGCAGAACTGCGATCCACCCGGGGGAAGATGATCTTCAGTCTTTTTGTAGCCGCGGCGGTGATGCTCGGAATGAACTACACGTCGGTCGACTCTCTGGCAGATATTTCACCGACCACGGTCAACATAATTTTTCTGATCCTCGCAACCCCAGTGCAGTTCTGGGCGGGTGGCCGGTTCTACAAATCTGCGTGGGCTGCGGCACGCCTGCGCACATCGAACATGAACACTCTGGTTGCGATCGGGACATCGGCTGCATATTTCTACAGCCTTTCGGTAGTAATCCTCCGGCCGTTGTTTGAGGATTCTCTCGTCTTTTCAGGTGCTGACGTCGGAGGGCCGCACGCGACCGGAACCTACTTCGATGTCTCGGCGGCAATTATCGGGTTAATTTTGATGGGTCGGTGGCTCGAAGCTAGGGCACGTGGACGAACGTCCGATGCAATCAAGAAGTTAATGGGGCTGCAACCTTCCACGGCGGTAATCATCAGGGACGGCTCACCTGTCGAAGTTGATATCGCCGATGTGAACTCGGGCGACACCATCGTACTTCGTCCGGGTGAACGCGTGCCCGTGGACGGCGAGATCACCGAGGGCTCGACTACTGTCGATGAATCCATGCTGACCGGTGAGCCGCTTCCTGCCACAAAGGAGCCCGGCGATGGGCTCTTTACCGGGACGGTAAACGGTACCGGCGCTGTGCGATTCATTGCTTCCGCGGTTGGGCGTGAAACCATTCTCGCCGGAATCGTAAGAATGGTCCAGCAGGCACAATCATCACGTGCGCCAATCGAACGCCTGGTCGACAAAGTCACTTCCCGATTCGTCCCGGTTGTCATAGGTATCTCCATCCTTACGTTTTTGACCTGGTCGTTTCTGGCACCCGAACCCGCCTGGGTCAACGCACTGCTGCTGACTGTCGCGGTACTTGTAATCGCATGCCCTTGCGCTCTCGGGCTCGCTACACCAACCGCAATAATGGTTGGCATGGGGCGCGGTGCAACTAACGGCATTCTTATCCGCAACGCCGACGCGCTTGAGCGGGCCCACCGGATCACGACAGTCGTGTTCGATAAGACGGGGACACTCACCGAAGGAAAGCCAGCGATCGCGAGCATCGACGCATTCGACGTCACTGAGACGGAATTGATCCGACTCGCTGCTGCTGCCGAGGCGAGCTCTGAGCACCCGCTGGCTACCGCGGTTCTCGCCGAGGCCAAGGCACGCAACATCGAAGTTCCAGATGCGACGAATATCGATGCAGTTCCGGGCCGCGGCATAAAGGCGACGGTCGATGGATCAGCGATAGCGGTTGGCAGTGCGGCATATATCGCTGAAATAGCATCGAGCACGTACGATTTCTCTGAACAGGGGTTCGCTATTGCCGGGCGCGGTGAAACAGTTCTGGCGGTTTCCAAAGATGGCAGGCCGATCGGGCTAATCGGCGTCTCCGACACTATAAAACCACAGGCTGCAAAAGCAATTCAGGGTCTGCGGGAACGCGGCATCCACACCGTAATGCTCACCGGCGACAACCGTCGAACCGCAGAGAAAGTCGGTGAAGCCATCGGGATCGACCGAATCATCGCCGACGTTCTGCCAGAAGGAAAAACAGCGGCGATCACCGATCTTCAGAAAAATGGCAATACCGTTGCGATGGTCGGAGATGGAATTAACGACGCCCCGGCACTCGCAACGGCCGATGTCGGAATAGCCATCGGAACCGGCACAGATATCGCCATCGAAGCAGCAGACGTTACGATTACATCTGGCGATCCGACAATCGTCGCCGAGCTCATAATCCTCAGTCGTAGCACGATGCGCACGATCAAGCAGAACCTGTTCTGGGCTTTCTTCTACAACGTTCTGCTCATACCGGTCGCTGCCGGTGCCCTGTATCCAGTGTTCGGCGATGGATCTGCTCCGGGATTCTTGCAACCAATCGTTGGCCAGTACGGGTTCTTGAACCCAATCGCTGCCGCCGGCGCAATGGCGTTCAGTTCAGTAACAGTGGTTACAAATTCGTTGCGTCTCGGGCGTATCATCAAGAGTCGAAATCTGGCATCGCCTTCGAAGGTGTCTCAGATCGGGGCACAAATCGAGGCGACAAACTAGCTAACGTTTCAACGCAATCTGAATCGTTGTTGGGAGAGTCGAAATGAAAATTCCGTTTTTGAGCAGCAAATCCGAAACTGCAACCGACCCCGTGTGCAACATGAGTGTCGACACAGGCAATCCAAGCGGCGGAGTCGCAACACATGAGGGAGAGGTCTACTACTTCTGTGGTCCTGGTTGCAGAGTTGCGTTCGAAAAGGACCCGGTCGCCTATATCTCTGGTGAAAAATCAGTCGAGATGTAGTTCGCGTTATACGATTTGTACCACTTCACACATGCGCTACAGTGCGGTCAGAATCACATCGTCAGGTAGCATCTTGGCTATCTGGCGAAATAGTGGCACGAAACTCCAGGTAAAAACTCAGGAACACGAATGGCAAAGCACGAACAGCCACCGGCAGATGGTGTTGCGATAGTTTTCACTCACCCAACCTGCGGATACTGCGATCTGCTCAAGGAAGATCTCGCCAAAGATGAAATTCCTTTTCGTGAGATCGACGTATCCAAACGGCCCGAGATGTGGGGCGAGGTTGAGCGACTCTCAGGCGGCGACAAGATCACTCCGGTGATGGTCACCGCAACTGGTGAGGTTGAAATCGGATACAAAGGCATCGGTTGCAACTACGGATAGCCCTGAAATCCAAAATCCCGCGCTCGTAATTGGATGGTATTAAATCGGCAGGTATCTCGTACCAAGTGTTGACTGGCATCAGGTCGCAGCCGTACTCTCAATAGACGCGGTTCATTCCGCGGCGCGGTCCCGTGGTGTAGCGGCCTAACACGCCTCCCTGTCAAGGAGGAGATCGGCAGTTCGAATCTGCTCGGGATCGCCATACGACAACTCCGAACGCTCAGGTAAGCGCCTGAGCGTTTGCATTTAAGAATCGATTGACTGGCGGGTCACCTCTGACTGCCAGACTCTATCTGCCGTACCAGATCCAGTCGTGCAATGGGGGTCAATCTGGCGTTAGGATGTGTCATGAGGGGCTCCGTTTACTGGTGGGGTGAATCTTTTCCACACAGCAATACCGGAGAACTCTCACATGTCAACAACCTACGTGGGAGCTACAACTAGACGTGACGTGAGGAACGTAACGAACATGGCCGATCTGGACAACAATGCTGGCGATAACATCTACAACGCTATCGACACCACGGCAATCGAGTGGGAACTTAGCCACAACCCGAAGCTTGGGGTGGACCTCGGCCGGTTGATGCTTCGCAAAGACCCGGATAGCGGTGCAGAGATACGAATGATCCGATATCCAAAAGGTGTGCTGAACCCTGAACACACACACCCGTGTGGACACGGCATCTTCGTTTTGGAAGGTAAACTCCAGACTCACCAGGGCGTTTACGGTCCCGGTACGTGGGTATGGTTTCCACAGGGTGAGACCATGGAGCATGGTGCGACTGATGAAGGAGACATGGTCGGCATCTTCATCACCGATGGAGCATTTGAAATCCATTACAACGACGAAAAGTAATATCAGTTGACAGGAGAACGCATGCAAGTGAATTTGCTGCTGACAACCGCCGGGAATGCACGACAACTGAGGTTAATTCGCTTCGAGCACAACATTCATGACTAAAAAGAGCATTTTCAAAGCAGAACGAATCGCCAACCCCGACGTTTCCGGCTGGCTCACCGATCACGCAGTAATCGTGGAGGATGGCGTGATCACCGCCGTAGAACCTTCTGCGAACCTAACTTCAGCGAATGATTCGTACGAAGTGTTCGATCTCGGCAATGTCTCGCTGCTGCCCGGCCTTATCGATGCCCACTCACATATGCACTGCAGTGCCACGCACGATGCTCAATCTCTGGCGATGCGAGAAAACAATCAGCAACTGACGATTCGGGCAACGAACAACATGCGGAAGGCCGTCCTCGCCGGAACGACGACGGTTCGCGACCTCGGATCACGCAATGAAGTTGCTTTCGCAGTACACCAGATGATCGAGGATCGGCACGTCCCCGGTCCGCGGTTGCTGCTGGCAGGCACGCCCATCACAATCACGGCCGGTCACTGCTGGTTCTTCGGAACCGAGGCCGATACGGAAGATCAGGTTCGAACCGCGATCAGAACTCAGGTGAAACTGGGAGCAAACGTAATAAAGATGATGGCGACCGGCGGGATGTTCACTCCAACGGCGAACCCCAGAACTCCGCAGTACTCGGTCGACGTTCTGAAGGCGGCGGTTGAAGAGGCGCACCGAATGAACGTACCGATCGTTACTCACACGCTTTCTGCCCAGGGAGTTCGCAACGTCGTGGATGCCGGGGTCGATCATCTCATCCATGCCCGCTGGTATCACGCCGACCCATCAAAGGGGCTCGACTATACACCGGACACTGTGAAGAAAATGGTCGATCAGGGGCAATGGGTCGATCCAACGATCGGACATCACCTACTGGGTACCGAGGCAAAGCAACGCGGGGAAATCGGCCCTCTGGAACCTCACTGGGCGGTTTCGTACAAGGTGGTTCCGGAAGAAGAACATCTCGAAACACTCACGAATATGCACGACTCTGGCGTCAGGTTCACAACCGGGCTCGACATGGGTATGGCGTACGGAACTCATGATCGTTCGGCTGCAAATGCCTGGGCACTTGTCGAATACCTGAGCTGGCCAACTTGGAAGGCCATCAACGCGGCGACGATCGGAACCGCCGAAGCGCTGGGGCTGGCAAAACAGGTAGGCAGTCTTCAGACCGGAATGGCTGCCGATCTGGCTGCTTTCGCTGGCGACCCAGCAGAAAATATTCGAGACATGGATCAGGCTTCGACGGTTGTTCAGTCGGGTCGGTTGTTGAAGTTGAACAACAACGTACTGGTCTAGCCAGAGCCGGTCAACGAAATCGCGTGCCGTCAGGGGCTAACCGATCAAACCGGGGATACCACTCTGCGCCGCAGAAGCGTCGCCTGTGGTGGCAACTTGAACTATCGTAAGCGTAACGACCGCAACGGCGGCGAGCACTACCGCAATCGTCACACTCGATACTCCAGCCTGTCCGCGTCTGGTGTTCAAAACCGACGTAATTGCTTTGCGAGATGTGTGTACTGACATTTTGACCTCTGTTGCTGGTTCGATTGATCGCTCATGGGAGAAGCCATCAACGGAGCACTGGTTACTTGTTCACAGTCGGAGTAGCGGTTGCCACTACCTCAGAATGGCAGTAAACACTGGTCGTCCAGTAGGTTGAATCGCCTAAAGCTATTGCGGAAATACGCAACTCAAGCTCTTTAGCGAATCTCTTTCTCCTCACAGCGCTCAGTTCAGCACCCTGTGGGTAATATCACTGATGTCAGTTCATTTGGATGAGTACGGGATGCACACAGTGTCTACACAGTTGTCGCCTAGAGTTTTCACTGCACCGACATCATCATCGGTCGCATCGAACTAACTCAAGAGCGGTCTGATTGAAACAACCTCAATCGACAGATTGCAGATGGACAAGTAGGGGGTAGATAAGCAAATGTTGTACTTCAGGTCATGCCCAAAATGTACAACTGGTACGGTCGAAAACAACTTCGACGCCCATGGCAACTTCCTGCAATGCCTCAACTGTGGTTTCATGCGGGATGTACCAACCGACGTACAAGCAGACGCCATTAAAACGATGCTGGCCGTCTGGCACAAAGAACTTCACTCCCCGGAGATGGAACCTGCAGACGCTGTTGCGTGATACCTAAACAGGCTTCCTCACGAGATCATCACGCATTAGCGTGATGTTATGAGCGTGGCTCGTTCGTATCTTCACACTCCATTCGCGCCATTTCTGGAACAAGTGCAATAACATTCTTGGAACTCGCACTTGCCAATTTGGAACCCATCCCTTGCCAGAACGCCCGATCTCGTTACGCCGTGCAGCCGAAATAATCGGTGTGCACCACTCGACTCTCGCCCGCGCGGTAAACCGCGGCGATGTTAAGCCTGTAACCACTACACCAGGGGGCTGGAATCGATTCTCAAGACGGGATATAGAACGATACGCACGGGCTCTTGAAGCATCCGAGGCGGCGCGTAGTCAGATCAACGCTCCAACGGTGGATCGTGCCCTGATGGACATTCCAAAACTCGCCCGTGAACTTACAGGTGCCGACTACGCCGCCGTTACCGTCCAACAATCGAATGGTCGCCCTCTCCGCATATATCACGACGGGCTCGAGAGCGACATCGACTGGAAATCGCATGAGTTGCCGCGTGGGCGTGGCGTGCTAGGGAAGCTCGGTCATGCCGACTCTCCACTTAGGCTCGATGATCTCTCGTCTCACCCCGATTCATACGGGTTTCCTGACTGGCATCCGCCAATGCAGGCTCTGCTCGGTGTACAGGTCACCAATAGCGCAGGACTGAAGGCCAACCTCTATCTTGCAAATTCGCCCGGTAATCGAAAGTTCACCGTTGAAGACGAATACCTCTTGACTCAACTGACCCATTTCGCTCAACTGGCTCTCGATTCGGCGAACCTTTACGAGCGCGAGCGTGAGAATCGTGTACTGGCTGAATCGGCTGAGCGTCGGCTTCAGGCAGTTATCGAGGAATCTACTGTTGGCGTGCTGATCGTCGAGGCTGAAACCAGGTTGCTGGTTGGGTCGAGTCAGGAGGCGCGACGCCTGTTTGGGCACTCTCTCGATCTTGGAATGACGCTCGACGACGTATATCAACTTGCTACTTTGTACGATGGCGATGGCAAGCTGGTGACAAACAACGAGTCACCACTGGAGTTGGCACTGGTCAGTAAGAAACTGACGCGTCCGCAAGAGATGCTGTTTGAACGTGCTAACGGTTCACGTGTTCCGGTAGTTGTAACGGCAGCACCCATCGGATCTGAAAATGGCGGGCTCGACTCGGCTGTACTGATTTTTCAGGACGTCACACAAATTCACGAGGTTGACGACGCCAAGAAAGAGTTCTTATCGATGATCACCCACGATCTACGATCACCTCTGGCAACCATCAAAGGCATGGCAGGCTCGCTCAACGCAATTTCCGAACCCGATAGCGAGATCAAGCTCGGACTGGACGCAATCGACGAGGAAGTCGACCACATGACCGAGCTTGTATCCAATATTCTTGACATGTCGCGAATCGAATCTGGAACCCGGGGAGTTGAACGGGAAATATGTCACATGGCAGACATCGTCCAGGATGCCATCCGACGAACACTAGGATCAAGGCATGGACAGGGCAGGTCAATAAAAGCAACAATCCCTTCAGGATTCCCCGAAATGTATGCAGACCCCGGTCAGTTGGGCAGAGTTTTAGATAACCTACTGAGTAATGCAATGAAGTACGCCCCCGGAAATGTCGAGATCGTAAACTCATACGACGTTAAAACCGACACAATTCATACCGAAGTGATCGATCAAGGTGAAGGCATACCAGCTTCACAGCACAAAGAAATATTCGATAAGTTCTACCGACTCCGTGAGGGACGGGCACGGGGGCGAGAGGGTTCAGGATTAGGACTCGCAATCTGTAAATCTGTGATCGGAGCGCATGGTGGAAAGATCGGCGTAAACAACAATCCTCAGGGCGGCGCCACGTTCTGGTTTGAATTCCCAAGAGACCCTGATCAGGCATGATGAACAAGTTCGAAAAGCGAGAGGGCTGAAAAATGACATCGATGAATCACAGGCTGGAAAAATCTGGCGTGCTAGTGGTCGATGACGACCCCAAGATCAGACGGCTTGTCGCCACCCATCTGGGGCAGTCTGGATTCGAAGTATTCCTGGCGGCAAACGGTGAGGAAGCGATCTATCAGGCGTCACTCCACCAGCCTGACGTCGTGGTTCTCGATCTTGCAATGCCCGGCATAGACGGCTTCGAGACGTTGTCTCGACTTCGCGAGTGGTACACCGATCCGGTAATCATTCTCTCGGCAACCGATCAGGAACAAGAGAAAGTCCGCGCACTTGACATAGGTGCTGACGACTACATAACCAAACCGTTTGGCACAGAAGAACTCGCCGCCCGAATTCGTGCAGCAATCAGGCGAGCAGAGCGTCTGGCAGGCACAACCGACACAGCCGATCCGATCGTTCAAGCCGGATCGTTCGAAATCGATCTCTCTGCTCGACTTGTATACCGCGACGGTGACGAAGTTCGTCTGACTCGCACCGAGTACGACCTGCTACGTGCGCTCGCAGTCAACGCCGGTAAAGTGATGACGCACCGGCAACTTCTACAGTCTGTATGGGGTCCTGAGTACGGAGAAGAGACCGAATATCTCCGCACATTCGTCAAGCAACTCCGCAGGAAGCTCGAAAAAGACCCTTCACGTCCGAAGCAGATCCTCACCGAACCCGGCGTCGGCTACCGGTTGTTTATCAGCTAGGGCGACCATAGACGGGCTTGAACTGCCGCTACTCACTCCGTTCCGGGCTACAGGGACGAGGCAGTACACCACCGTCCATACTGCTTCGAAACAACACACTCTCGTCCCGACATGGGCGAATCAGCACATTCTCATCACACCGTAGCGATTGCCGCTTGATTGCGACGGACAACATCCGCCTCGAACGCGAGCAGTTCACGCTTGGTTTCGATGCCTCCGGCGAATCCAACGAGATCGCCATTGGCGCCTACAACTCGATGGCAGGGCAGGATTATCGAAATTGGGTTACGACCGTTTGCTGCACCGACCGCCCGAACCGCGCGAGGCCGGCCAATTCGCGCTGCCTGATCCCCATAGCTAGCGACTTCACCGTAAGGAATCAATGCAAGTGCAAGCCACGCCAAACGCTGAAACTCAGTTCCACGCAGATCCAACGGAACGTCAAAGCTGGTGCGCTTACCGGCAAAATACTCTTCAAGCTGAAAACAGGCGGTTCGGAGTACAGGATGGTTGGCAACTGTTGCGATCTCAGTCGGCAATGAAAGACGGCCTATTCGCTCGTTCGGCCACTTAATCGCCCGTAGGCCTTGATCAGTAGCGACAAGGGTCAATTCACCGACCCGACTGTCCATCGTTGTTGTGTAGTGCCGGTCTGTGGTCACAGTAGAGTTATTATCACTGGAGGCCAGCCTATCTGCCAAGTGCCTTATTGCCAGCTTCGATTGTTTCGATGATCGAGTCAACATCGTATACGCAACCGCCCCACGTCCCTCCGCTCGCCGACTGTAGAGCGGCCCACAGACGAGAATCGTCCGGCAACTGCGGGTGGGGTGCAAGATCGTCGGGTTCTGCACGATTTTCTAACTCGGAGGTACCCCAATCAGCACCCTTCACTTCGCCACCAATACCAACGAGATTCAAGGAACCTGAGAGATTCTTACGATCGACGATAATCTCGATCACATCGCCATCTTCGACCCGCCCTATCGGGCCTCCCGCCAGCGCTTCCGGGCCTACATGCCCAATACATGCTCCCGTCGAAACTCCCGAGAAGCGAGCGTCGGTAATCAGGGCAACCTGCTTGCCGTAGGAAAGGTGTTTGAGAGCCGCTGTAAGCTGGTACACCTCTTCCATGCCGGTCCCAAGCGGCCCACCACAGGTCACGACCATGATGTCGCCAGCCTTGATCTTATGATCTTCGTCTCGCGATTTGATAGCGCCCATCGCCGCCCGTTCTGACCGGAACACACGCGCCGACCCGATCTTTCGGTAAACGTTGTCATCATCAACTACCGAGGGGTCGATCGCCGTACTCTTGATCACCGATCCTTCTGGAGCGATGTTGCCCATTGGGAACGTGACCGTACTCGTGAGATTCTTCTTGCTGGCGCGCTCCGGCGACATGATCACGTTGTCGGGATCAACACCATCCACGTCCCGCAGGTACTTTCGCACTTCATGGCGACGCTCTGAGTCCACCCACCAGTTGAGATTCTCGTCGAGAGTCTGCCCGGTAGAGGTCATCACGCTCGTGTCGATCAACCCGAGCTTGCGCAAATGCAGCATCACCTCCGGAACACCTCCGGCTGCATAGAGTTGGGTGGTTGGATGACCGACTGGACCGTTTGGCAAAACATCGACCAATCTGGGTACGTTCAGGTTAATCCGGTTCCAATCGTCAACCGTCATACGCCGCCGACCTGCGGCATGGGCAACCGCCGGCATGTGCAGCAGCAGATTGGTCGATCCACCACACGCAGCATGAACCGCCATAGCATTCTCGAACGCGGCGTCTGTAAGAACGTCCCTCGCAACGACGCCACGACGTTCCATCATCACCAAAGCCCGTGCGGACCGACGCGCAATGTCGTGCCATGCAGGTGTGCCACTGGGTGATAGTGCAGAGTGGGTGATCGCCATTCCCAACGCCTCGGACACGACCTGGGAGGTTCCTGCTGTGCCGAGGAACTGGCAACCGCCACCGGGAGACGCACACGAGCGACAGCCGACATCCTGTGCATACTCAAGCGTCACCTCTCCCTGAGCAAATCTTGCGCCGATCGATTGAATCTGGCCTGTGTCTTCACCGATGTGCGGCTTGAGAGTGGTTCCGCCCGGCACGATTACTCCCGGCTGACTATGCAGCCCTGCCAGAGCCATCATCATTGCTGGCAGGCCTTTGTCGCACGAAGCAACCCCGAGCACGCCACGGGCAGTTGGCAATGAACGGGCGATGCGCCGAAATACCTGTGCGGCGTCGTTTCGATACGGCAGTGAATCGAGCATTCCTGTCGTGCCCTGAGTTCGACCGTCACACGGATCCGAACAGAACGCGGCAAACGGCACCGACTTCAGTTCCTTGAACTCGTGTGCAGCGGTCTTGACCATGTCGACTAGCTCAAAATGGCCTGTATGTAGTCCCAGTGCGACCGGCGATCCATCTTCCTCTTTCACCCCACCAACTGTGGAGAGAATGATGAACTGCTTGCGCATCAGCTCGATTGGGTTCCACCCCATGCCCGCATTCTGCGTCATGCCAAAATGATTCCCGCTCGGCTCTTCGATCAGGAACTCGGCCGTGAACGGAACGACACCTTTCGGGCCGTCAGCGTGAGTTTGAATCTCGCGTGTCGTTGGATCAGCACCTGTTCCAAGCACATCGTCAATCGAAACTTCGGTTGTGTCGTTGGCAGGAGTGACACGTGAGGTCATTGAATGTTCCAGTCAAGATTTCGAGAGTGATTGAGAGCGGTCATCGAGATCAGATGAACGCCTCGCCGACCGCGACGGCGCAGCAATGATACCCAGAAGCCATAGATTTCCCGAGCGTAGTCGAGGGGCCTCTCAGGGGTTAACTCTCGACACTCGCCAACGACGATTCTCAGGCAATTGAACGTCGTATCCACCGAGATCCCTCGACTACGCTCGGGAAATCGGTTGCTGGCGGTCTATAAATTTCATCAACTTCAGCGAAATTCTAGCCGCGGCCGTTGTTGGCAGTGCCATGATCAAGAGCGCGATCAAGAATGAAAGCAGAATTTATCAGCGCGAGATGCGTGAACGCCTGCGGGAAGTTCCCGAGCATGTCGCCCGTAGGGCCGGTCTCCTCGGCAAAAAGCCCGAGAGGGCTCGCGTAGCCAAGCATCCGCTCGAACAGAAATCGTGCCGCTTCGAGCCGTCCCGAACGCGTCAATGCCTCAGCAAGCCAGAACGTACACATCGTGAATGTGCCTTCCCTGCCTGCAAGCCCGTCTGGCGACTCCTCTGGATCGTAGCGATAAACCAGCGAATCTCGCGTCAGTGTGTCTTCAATTCGCTTCAAAGTCGACATCATTCGTGGATCACGAGGCGAGAGCGCACCAATGTTCAACAACTGAAGCAGCGCGGCATCAACTACAGGTGAACCGTACGACTGCGTAAAGCTCTGTAACTCCTCGTTCCAGCCCCTGTCCATAATCTCGTGGAATATCTGGTCACGAGCCGATATCCAGAGTTCTCGGTTCGCCGGAAACGATCGTTCATCCGCCAGTTTCAGCCCTTTGGCGAGTGCGTTCCACGCCATTAGCTTCGAATGAACAAACTGCTTTCGTCCGCCGCGTGTCTCCCAGATTCCTTCATCGGGCCTATGCCAGTTGTTCGAAACCCAATCGAGAATTCCCGAAAGCGAAACCCACATGTCATATGAAATTGGCCAGCCATGTCGGTTGTAGATATAAACCGATTCCATCAGTTCGCCATATATATCGAGCTGGAACTGGTCGTACGCCCCGTTTCCGATTCGGACCGGCCCTGAATCCCTGTAGCCGCTCAGGTGATCGAGGGTCTTCTCTTCCAGATGATGTTCGCCACGTATTCCGTACATTATCTGTAAAGGTGACTCTGAGTTGCCGCGGGATTCACTTATGCGCCTTCCCAGCCACCGCATGAAGCCACGTGCTTCATCGATGTAGCCCATCCGCATGAAGGCATCGATCGTGAGCGTGGCGTCACGAATCCAGCAGTAGCGGTAGTCCCAGTTGCGTTCACCACCAATCTCTTCAGGGAGTGAAGCTGTCGGAGCCGCGATAATCGCTCCGGTAGGTGAGAACGTGAGCAGCTTCAACGCCAGCAGTGAACGAATCACCTCCTCTCGCCATCGTCCCTCATACGTGCACTTGGAAACCCAGCCCCGCCAGAAATCGACAGTTTCACGAAATTGAGCATCGGCGGCATGTGCGGTAAGTGACGTTGGCTCACTCTCAATTTCATCGAGGCGTTCTAGTACAAAAGCCATTGACTCGCCATGATCGAGAGTGAACTCGGCGAGGGCAGCACCGTTGTCTATCGTGAATTCGCACGGAGCCGTGAGTGATAGTCGTTCGCCATTGTCCGACGTGAAAACCACGCCTCCATCGGTTTTTCCAACCTGATGCGCCGTAGTCGCAAACTCAAATGCCGGCCGACATTCCATCCGCATGTTCGTCTCACCAAGCACACCCTGAACCAGACGGACGATCCTCGACTCATCCCCGCACAAACAATCTGAATCATCCGACCATGGTTCGCCACCAAACTCATGCTCTTCATGAACTGGCATGAAATCAGTCACCTGGGCGGCTGAACGATCGCTTCCGAACCGTGTGATGAGAACGTTGGTGTCAGGAAAATAAATCTGTCGGTGATCGACTGAATCGACAGCTGAGATCGAAAATCGCCCACCCTTCTCTTCATCAAGAAGGCTGTTAAATACTGCTGGCGAATCGAAGAACGGCAAGCATAACCAATCGATCGAGCCATCGCTCCCGACCAGTGCTGCCGTGTGCATATTTCCGATCAGACCGTAGTCTTCAATTCGCTTGTATGGCATGAACCTTCGCAGACACTGGGTTTTGCTCGAATCTGGTGCGGACGTAAAGTTGCTACCTCTTCGTCGTAACGAGTGTGATGTCACACATGGCGGTTGGCAACACCAAACTATCGAGATTTTCTGGGTGCCAGAATCGTGGTGTCGGGAATCTTGTCACGCCTTCTGCGACCATAAACTAGAACTGGAGGGCTGGGCCTCCGATAACTCGAACCGGGTTTTCTCGACCGGTGAGGACGCAACCGAAAATTATCCTGTCTGTGTTACGCTCCAAGCTATTCTCGATAGCAGAGCTGAGCGGAGCATCTTATGGGTCGATTGATCCTGGTTTCGAACCGGTTGCCGGTCACAATTCAAGATGATCCCTCTGGTCAAACAGTCAGCCGCAGTTCCGGTGGCCTCGTCGCCGGGCTTGATCCACTCCACCAGAGCGGCGAAAGTATCTGGATTGGCTACCCCGGAACCAACCCCGACCAGAACGTTCGTAAATTGCTCACTGAAATGCGATTGGAACCGGTCGAGATTCCGTCTTCGCAATACTCTGGCTACTACGAAGGATTCTCGAACAGTGCCATCTGGCCGCTGTTTCACTACCTCCTTGAGCACTGCAATTTTGACCCCTCCGAATTCGACGACTATCGGCGTGTAAACGAGCGATTCGCAAAAAAAATCCTCGAACACGCGCAGGACGACGACACGATCTGGATCCACGATTATCAGTTGATGCTTGTTCCGAGCATGGTGCGCGAAAAGCTGCCCGGTGCGCGAATTGGGTTCTTCCTTCACATCCCTTTTCCATCAGTCGAAGTTTTCCGGGTCATGCCCCAGCGCGAAGAACTGCTGAGAGGGCTTCTCGGAGCCGATCTAATTGGCGTCCATACTTTCGAGTACACCGATCATCTCTCTCGTTCGTTCAGGCGCGTTCTTGGACTGGAATCACGACACGGTATCGTGAATCTATCGGGGCGCGGCGTTCGAATCGAATCGCACCCACTCGGGATCGATACCGCCAGCCAGCGCGCCGCTGCCTACTCTGACGAAGCGGAACAGATTCTCACTCGATACAAGCGCAGTTTCGGCGATGCTCAGGTAATTCTCGGTGTTGATCGACTCGACTACACAAAAGGTCTCACGAATAAACTCGAAGCATTCAAGTTACTGCTTGATCGCGAGCCCAGATGGAGAGACGGGGCTGTATTAATACAGGTCGCCGTACCCTCTCGTGAGGCGATCGGAAGTTATAGCGATCAAAAATCAGAGCTGGAACGTCTCGTCGGCGAGATAAACGGCCTCTACGGTCGTGCAGGAAAAACACCAGTCCAGTACATATATGGCTCGGTATCACCCGCAGAACTCGGAGCGTTGTATCGTTTGGCCGATGTTGCCCTTGTGACACCTATTCGGGACGGTTTGAACCTCGTCGCGAAAGAGTATGTGGCGGTTCGGGACGACGGTGCCGGTGTGCTCGTTCTCAGTGAGTTTGCAGGCGCAGCGACAGAGCTCGGCGAGGCGTTGCGAATCAATCCCTGGGACATCGATGGGACTGCTTCACAGATCGAAAGAGCGCTTGATATGGGGTTCGGTGAACGTAATGAACGGATGTCTCCAATGCACCGTCGCGTTGTCGAAAACGATGTTCACCGCTGGGTCGATCGATTCATCCGCTCACTCGGTTCGCCCGAAAGTGAAATATCCGCGACACCGCCGATGCTGAGTTCGAGCACACTGGCCGAGACTCTCGCCGGGCCGTTCGCTGCCTCAGAGAAACCATTGATAATGCTCGACTACGACGGCACGCTCCGTGAATTCACACCACGCTACGAAGACGCGGTGCCAACCGACGAAATACTTGGACTTCTGCAAGATCTGGGCGGTTTACATGGCGTGGAGGTCTACATCAACAGCGGGCGCGACCGTCACACGTTAGGCGAGTGGTTCGATGGCTTGAATGTCTCTCTTATCGCCGAGCATGGCTCGTGGGGCAAATTCAGAGACCAATCAGATTGGACACGCCTCGGACCTCCTCCCGATCTCACGTGGAAAGCCGAGGCGCTCTCGATTCTAGAAGACTATGTGTCTCGAACTCCCGGTGCGCGTATCGAAGAGAAGTCCTCTGCGCTGGTATGGCACTTTCGAGAAGCGGAGGGTGATGTCGGCGAATGGCAATCGCTCGAACTCACATCGCATCTCGAAAACACTCTCGCAAGCGCGCCCGTCGAAATCATTACAGGCTCGAAAATCGTCGAGATCCGCCAGTACGGGCTCGACAAGGGTCGAGCGTATGGCATTGTCGAGGTGGAACGAGGCCCATTCGACTTCATTCTCGCAACCGGGGATGATCGCACTGACGAAGACCTCTTCGCACAACTGCCGCCCGAAGCATTTTCGGTACACATCGGTCAGGGCGGATCACTGGCGACCTCATCGCTCAGTTCGCCAGCATCTGTCCGCCGCCTGCTCGCCCACCTCGTCTCAGTCAGATCCTAGCCTGTACACCTACGTCTCGACCGCAGCGAAAGCGAAGTCGATAGACCTTCGGTGGGGGCGGTGAACGATTACTCCCTTCTCGAAACTCATAGCAAGACACCCGTCATCGCCGCGCCTACAATCCACCACACCAAACTCCGCCTCATCGAACAGGATCCACCCAGATTGAAAATCACCGACATCAAAACCCACGTCGTTATGCCGATTCCGGGACTGGCATGGCTGTTCGTTGAAGTCGAGACCGACGAGGGCGTAACAGGGCTCGGTGAATGCACCGACTACGCCGTGAATAGCCATCTTGTCCGCGGCCTCGACGCGATCAAGCCACTTGTCGTTGGATCAGATCCCAAGAACATCGAAGAAATATGGCAACGAATATTTCATGTGAACTCGGACCTCAACGGCCGTGGCTACATTTCTCACCTCATTAGCGCTATCGATATCGCTCTTTGGGACATCAAAGGAAAGGTGCTCGGAGCACCTATTTACGATTTGCTGGGCGGACCGGTACGCGAAAGCGTCCCGCTCTACACCCACGTTCGAGACATCAGCGCGGGTCAGGGTATCGACACGCTTATCGAGGAAGCAAAACTCACGGTCGCTGCTGGATACAAAGCGATCAAGACCGACCCCTTCCCTAGCCGACGCACCATGGGCGAAACCTTTTACGGAGCCAACATGGTCGAGCAGATGGAGCCCAGGGCAATAGCCGAGGCGGTCGAGTGGATGGAGGCGCTACGCGAGACCGTCGGGCCCGATTACGAAATACTCGTCGATGCCCACGCCCGAATGGATGTCGCCTCAGCCATCAAAGCTGCAAATGCAATCGAACACATTGATCTCGTCTGGTTCGAAGAACCTACGCACGTCGAGAATCACAACTCGCTACGCCAGATACGCGAAAACACAAACGTGCCGCTCTGTGTCGGTGAACGACATTTCACTCGCTGGGATTACGATGTGATTCTGAGTGACCGTTTGGTCGACTACATCATGCCCGACATTGCATGGTGCGGTGGAATCAGTGAAATCCGGCGAATCGCAGCGATGGCTGAAACACAGTACATTCGAGTCAGTCCGCATGATGCACTGGGTCCTGTGGCGATAGCAGCATCGTTCCAGGCATCGATCGCCATACCAAACCTCTACCGAGAAGAATGTCTGCATACCTGGTTCGATGCCTTCGAGAAGATCATCACACCAATGTTCGATGTTCGCGATGGCTCGATCTATCCGAACGGGCGCCCCGGACTCGGAATCGAGCTGATTCCAGAAGCGATCGAGGAGTTCAGGGTTGATGTTGATTCGCCCGAGGCACAACCCGGGTGGTGGAACAAAGCCAATATGGCGACCGGTGCGTGGGCGACCGAAGATAACGAGTAGGTGCCCGCGGCAAACTTCCTGTGAGTTCGGGCGATTTGTGGCTGAGTCGAGAAATCTAATCTGCTGAATAATTCGCACAGTAACCCTAAAATTGTCTTTGCAAGAGGGCGCGACGTGGCAATTGCTACAAAAGGGCTACAGGATGCGAACCAGTCGAACACGCTCGTAACCACTACGCGGGCCTTCAAGATTAAACGATCACAGCGTATGCCCACCGATTGTCACATCACTCCCCTCGCACTGACCACCGCCTCTGCAAATCGAACACCCTCACGATCATTTCACAGCAGGTGTCGTGACGTTTAATGTAATATTCCGGGCAGTTTTATTTCGCGGTGAGAAACTCGTCTCGACGCGTGTATTAGCGATCGGAGAACGAAGTGGCTGACCAGAAAAAATTCCTTCTTTCGGAAAACGACATCCCGAAGCAGTGGTACAACATCACGGCCGACCTACCAACACCGCTGGACCCACCGCTGCACCCCGGCACACTACAGCCAGCCGGACCAGACGATCTTGCCCCACTGTTTCCAACCGAACTGATAATGCAGGAAGTCAGCCAGGATCGCTGGATCGACATTCCCGACCCGGTTCGCGAAATGTATCGAATGTGGCGACCCACCCCGCTTATTCGAGCAACCGGACTCGAAAAAGCGCTCGGCACGCCTGCCAAGATTTTCTACAAGTACGAAGGCGTGAGCCCGGTCGGAAGCCACAAGCCGAACACCGCTGTTGCGCAGGCTTACTACAACAAGATCGAAGGTACAAAGCGCATTGTCACCGAAACAGGCGCCGGTCAGTGGGGTAGCGCACTTGCATTTGCCTGTCAGCAGTTCGGGATCGAGGCGAAGGTCTACATGGTGAAGGCGAGCTTCGACCAGAAGCCGTATCGAAAATCGATGATGCAGACATGGGGTGGAACCGTCACCGCCAGTCCGAGCGAAGAGACCGAGGCCGGTCGCTCCATTCTGGCTGAAGACCCGGACTCACCCGGTTCTCTCGGAATCGCAATCTCCGAGGCAGTGGAGGTCGCCGCACAGAACGACGATACCAAGTACTCACTGGGCTCCGTACTCAACCATGTGCTGATGCATCAGACGGTCATCGGCCAGGAAGCTATTCTTCAGATGGAGATGGCAGATGCTTACCCTGATATCGTAATCGGTTGCGCTGGCGGTGGATCAAATCTCGCAGGAATCTCTTTCCCCTTCATAGCCGACAAGCTGGCAGGCAAGACAAATACTCGGTTCATCGCAGTCGAGCCCGAGGCATCTCCTTCGTTGACGAAGGGTAAGTTCGCATACGACTTCGGAGATGCGATCGGAACTACCCCGCTATTCAAGATGCACACGCTGGGACACACATTCGTCCCGAATCCGATTCATGCCGGAGGCCTCCGCTATCACGGCATGGCGCCTCTGGTGAGTGCGCTGTTCGATGCCGGTGTCTATGAAGCTCGCGCCTATCACCAGAACACCTGTTTCGAGGCCGCAATTCTATTTGCGAGTACCGAGGGAATTATCCCGGCGCCAGAGCCTACTCACGCCCTCAAGGCTGCTATCGATGAAGCGCTTGTCGCCAAAGAGACTGGGGAAGAGAAGAACATCCTGTTCCACCTGTGTGGTCACGGGCACCTTGATCTCTCGGCCTACGATAGTTACCTCTCGGGCAACATGATTGACTACTCTCTGCCGTCGGAAGAAATCGCGGAAGCGATGAAGTCCGTCCCGCAGCTGGGCTAATAGTTCGAACACTGGTCGTTACAGTTGAATACCAAGAAAGGGTCGACCATTGTCGACCCTTTCTTGGTTGTCGTCGAATTCTTATGAGCGCGGGGGTACCGTACCAATGGCAGCGATCAGGCGTTAAACGCACCAATAATTGCTCCGCTCAGAGTAATCGCAAGCCCGGTATTGATCGCATTCATAATCGCCAAACGCCATGGCTGTTTAGCAAACGAATAGTGCGGAATCTTGTTTGTTGCAGCAATCCCGAATCCGATCACAGCCCCAACCGCGAGGCCTTCTTCAAGTTCACCGCCGATGTTGTTGACAACAAGGGCGATAAATATTGTCGTGGTTACCAGCAACACGAGCATGGAAGCCCAGGCAAGCGGCATATTGCCTTCGCGAATTTTCTGCTCGTCCAGTCCCACGTCTTCCATCCACATGGAACCGATTACCCGCTTGTTGTACCAGACCATTCCTAAAACCATATCCGCGGCGGTAGCAACTACAACCGCTTTCCAATCGATCTCAGACCAGCCCTACTCAAATCCCATGATGTCCCTCTCTGAACTACAACACGTACATTGATGCACATGCCTGAACTTGAAGGTCGATCATCGCTCATAGAGCAATACTATTCATCCACGATTCGTAACGTAGTTGCCGAATTTCGTCACAAATGAAGGCCACGTACTCTGTGTAACGATCAGGTTCGAGTGCTCGGTTACGATTAGTTCGAGTAAGCCTAACCCTGGTTGCCTGACCCAGAGACCGTAAGTGCGTAGCTGCCTATGCCCGGGTTTCCACTGTACGACAGCGAATGAACCTGAACGTAATACGTACCGTTCGTTGTCGCCTTCCATTTGAATCGAGGCTCTCGACCCTCGCCCGAAGAAATATCCCGGACAAGAACTGTGGTTCCATCAACCCCGATCAGGGTCAATGCCGGATCGCTGAGCGTGCCAAGAGCTGAAGAGCGGACCTCAAACCAGTATGTCCATCCCTCAACTGCCTCAAACGAAAACCAGTCTTGATCACCCCGGTACTCCAGAGACCCCCCGATCGTCTTATACCCGGATACGGAGGTTCCCAGCATGGCGGGTTCAGCCATTCCAGCGTTGTTTCCGTACGGGTCAGCACTTGAAGCAGCTGTTAGCCGATATGTACCAACTCGTGGATTGCCGCTGTATGGCCGTGAAGACACCTTGAGCAGATACGTACCCGTTCCATTTGCTGTCCACTCCAAGAATGCAGATTTTTCTGGGCCAGAGTCGATATCTGCTTTTATTTTGTTCGAGCCGCCGGGCTCATAGATACTCAAATCAGGATCGGATAGCGACAGCGCATCAACACTAAACCTGTACGTCCATCCCTCGACCGCGTCGATCGAGAACCAATCGTCGTCGCCTTTGTATTCAAGATCACCTCCGATGACAACGGTGCCAGTTGTACCAGGCGAGAGTCCGAGAGTCGTCGCTGTGACTGCATTGTCGCCATGATCGTCTGATTCCACAGAGAATCGAATGACAAACCCGCCAGTTCGAATATTCCCGCTGTATAAAAGCGTTCTCAGTTCAAGGAAATAAGTCCCGTCTGCTGGCGCAACCCACTCGAGCCGGGCGTCGAGGCCGTCTCCGTCGTTAGAATCGGTATCCAGAACCGTAGTGCCGTCCACATCGATTAGCCTGAGGTCAGGATCGATCAACGAAGTGCCAGACGCGTAGAACCGGTAAACCTGACCTTTGGTTGCAGAGAACTTAAACCAATCCGAGTCACCGTTGGACTCAAGGTCACCAGATACCGTGACGAGATCTTCGCCAGAAACTCCCAGCGCAACATACTCGGCATCTTCAGCTGAATTTGACTGGCTATCTGTTCCAGTCGTTATGGAAATCCAGTACCTACCAGTTCGATTGTTCCCACTGTAGGCCCGTGTGTACATCTCAAAGAAATAGGTGCCACTTTCCGGCGCTATCCACTCAATGCGAGGTGATTTGGCGAAACCTGAATCCAGATTCGTTGCGAGGATCGAAGTGCCGTCGATATCGATTAGTCTGAGATCAGGGTCGGCAAGCGAGATGCTGGTTGCTTCCAATCGGTATAGATTCCCTTTTTCAGCAACAAACGAGAACCAGTCTGAATCTCCTGATGCTAGCTCCCCGTAAACCGTCGAGCCGACCGCGACCGCGGTACTGGACTCAGCATCGCCACCGTGTTCATCCGCAGCGAATATTCCGATCTGTCCGCCTAGCTTTTGATCCTCTTCAGAAAGTTTCTGGAAATCCTTGTATATCTCTGTCTCGAATACTCCGGTCAGAGGGCTTGAGCTTCCACCTGTTTGTACCGAAAGTCCGTAGCCACCAATTCCAGCAATCAGATACGATTGAACGCTAATGTAGAACCGGCCTGAGCTTGCAGCGGAAAAACCGTCAAACACCACACTCCGCCGTGCATCAGGAACGCCAGTATCGCTATATAAAGTCGTTCCGCTGGCAAAGCCAGAACCATGCTGAATAACCCCGTCGATAATCATCGAACTGAACAAATCCATTCGGGCAGTTTTCAGCGACTCCGAAGCGAGGGTAATCGTATATTTGGTTTCTGACTGAACGTTGAACCAGAACCAATCGACGTCTCCCTGAGTCTCGATCGTTCCAGTTTTTGATACGCCAAGAGCTGATATTTCTGTTGCGCCAACCGATGAATCCGCATAGTCATCCATGGTGGTGGTTATAAGCACAGAGTACGCACCTGTAGCCCGTCCGCTGGCCGATCGAATTTTAATGAAATAAGTCTCGCTATCAGGCGCCATCCAATCGACGAAATCGTTCAGCCCACGATCGTCGATCATGATGCGAGTCACGCCATTCGTCGATATAAGGGTCAATCCCGAATCTGACAACGTAGAGCCCGGTGAGATAGTTGTGGCGATTTTGTAGAGCACGCCCTCAGTGGTATTGAACGAGAACCAGTCCTCGTCCCCAACAGTTTCCAGATTGCCAGATATCAGCACTCCAGTAGAAATCGAGGTAGCTTCACTCGATGAGTCGCCATAGTCATCAGTAAGGGCTGACGCGGTCAATGTGTAGGTGCCAAGACCACCACTAGCACGCGCAGCTACCGACACGAAATAGGTACCATTCACAGGTGCTGTCCAAACGATATTCGGCAAACCGCCAGAACTGTCGGCACCACTAACCAACCTCGTCAAACCATTCTGATCAAACAGACGGAAACGTGTTCCTACAGGCGCATTGGATAGGTGAAATCGATACTCCGTTCCCTGGCCGGCCTGAAAGCTAAACCAATCTTGATCGCCAGTTGATTCAAGTTCACCCGAGTTACTTGACGGCACACTGATAGCGACAGCGCTGTCTGAATTATTTCCATAATCGTCGCTGCGGGCGGTCAATTCGATGCCGTAAGCCCCGGTGGCATTGTCGTCAGAAGCTGAGACTGAAAGATAGTACGTTCCAGATTCAATTGCAGACCAGTTGAGCCCGGTGGAATCCCCAGCAACAGAACTGTCGTCGGCTGCAAGACGACGGAGCCCGTTGGTACTGAGTAGCTGAAGTGACGGGTTAACCAGGCTGATTGAGTTCACTTCTACTCGATACGAGGTACCTGCAGTCGCTTCGAAAGCGAACCAATCGCGGTCACCTCGCGTGCCGATCTGCCCCTGTTTAGTCTCTTCCGAGACTATCGTGGCCGCGTCGGTGATTCTGCTGCTGTAATCATCTATAGTACCAACGACCGAAACCCGGTATCTCCCAGGAACTCCCGATGCCCCGACGCCGACGTTCAGATAGTAGGTTTCTGTCGCCGGTGCTACCCACTCGATCGAAGCACCATTACCACCGCTCCCATTGTCATCAACAACAAGAACATTTCTCCCATCATGGTTTACCAGTTTCAGCAACGGGTCCGAGGTAGTCGCAAGGACATAAGACGCGGCCGTTATCCGATAGACGGTCCCTTCTGTCGCTGAGAATGAGAACCAGTCCACATCGCTTGCAGGCTCGATCCAGCCAGAAGCAGATCCGTTCGACTGAATTGCGGTGGCGGCTCGATCATCATCCCCGTGATCGTCGACAACTGGAGGTGTGGATACCACAACTGGTATCGATGTTGGGACGGGAGCCTCTGTGGGGATCGGTGTCGGGATCCGAACTTGTGTTGGGACCGGAGTTGGCACAGGAACCAAAGTCGATGTTGGAGCAGGATCCGGTGTGGGCACTGTTGCTACATTCGTTGACTGAGGCGCGATGGTTTCCGTAGGCACGGGGTCAACAGCAGTCATCGGGGTTGTAGCGGGAGTAAGATCAGCCACCGCAGTTGGTGGCTTCGATGGTGAAGTTGGCTCTGTCGCAGTCTGTGCACTTGCTGTCGCAGGGGGCGAAGTTTCCGGGGGAATCGCCGTTGTGGCAAGCTCTTCAAGTGCTGTACATGAAATGGCAGCGAAAAGTGCCACTCCAATAATTAAGAGTAGGAGCGATTTCCTGACCACGGTAACCTCGATCACGCGCTAACGGACTATTGTTGAATTACTTAACAGCACCCAGCCCGGGAACGGAGTTGCTGGGTCGCCTGATGCTCACTCACTCTGTCGAGGACTCTCGTAACTCAGTAATCAGCCTTCTATCGAACCGATAAAAACGGTAACACCTTCGAAACCCAGCGTATGTTCCGCAGAGTGATGGGGGGTCATAAGAACGTATGATAACGGTCAATATTTGATGCTTATTTGCCAACCTGCCTGCCTCAAGCCAACACCTATCTCACCTCTCGACATTGCTATGGCAACGAGCCAGTCACGAGGTGAATTCTTTACAGGCACCTAATTTCCGATAGCCCCGAACTCCCGGAACGCGATACAGTGCGTTCCTATCTTCAACAGCCGGACACTTGGAGAACAATTAACTTGTCGTACACCCACATCTTCGCTGGAAACCCCTTCGACCGGGGAGATCATGCCCGACGCGACGAAGATTTGCTCAAGAAGATGGTTCGACAAGAAAACACGAAACTGCTGCCATTTCACAAGTTGAACCCGCTGATCCGCCGCAGGACGCATGCTGAACTGGCCTGGATCGGATATGAATTTCTCGACTCGCTCCCCGAAGAGGCGGGTGGACCTAAATTTCTCGGATTCGACTCTGATCAAAATCCGCACTTTGCGGTCGACATTTCCGCAGTAGAAGACCCTTCGTACATAGCAGCACTGGCAGCCGGAGCCGAATTCGAGGACGGCCGATCTGCTGCTACCGACATCCCGGGGGAGCAATCGGGAATACTTGCTCAGGCACGATCGAATCTGAACTGGCACGCTCAGCACCGTTTCTGCTCCGCGTGTGGTGCGGAATCGCAGAGCCAGCGTGGCGGACTAATGCGTGAATGCCCGAGATGTAAATCTCAACATTTTCCTCGGACCGACCCGGTTGTAATCATGCTCGTCTACAAGGGCGACAGATGCGTGATGGGCAAGACGATGGCACGCCAGAACTCGACATTTTACTCATGCCTCGCCGGGTTCATGGATCAGGGAGAGTCGATCGAAGAAGGAGTGCGACGAGAGGTGATGGAGGAGTCTGGAATCGCGGTCGGTAGAGTCGCATACCACTCATCGCAACCATGGCCGTTTCCTTCTTCGCTTATGATTGGATGTCATGCAGAGGCGATTTCAGATGTGATCACTACCGACCCGGGCGAGATGGCCGACGTTCGATGGTTCACCAGAGACGAAGTGAAACTCGCACTCGAAAACAAACTGGAAGGCGTAAGCGTTCCCGGCCCCATCGCTATCGCTCATCATCTGATAAAAACCTGGGCGTACAACACGGCAGATATGTAGATGGAAACTTTTTCGTATCGGGCCCGTTACAATTTCGAGTAATCCAACGAAATCGCCCGCTCGACAGCTTCATCAACCCATTGCCACGGCTGCAGATGCAGAGTCACCGCGGCCAGCACTACCCCTCAGAACACCCCGATGGTGTCTACTCAATGAACTCGAGCCAGTTCCCCTCGGGGTCGCGGGCATAGACGATTCCGTTACGTTTGCCATCTTCACTCTGTCGAATGATGGGTGCTGTTACAAAGACGATGCCCTTCGCCGATAAATCAGCGTGCGTACGCTCGATGTCATCAACATTGAAGCAGATGTGATTCGTCCCAACGCGGGTCATGTCGTCATCACGTCCGGCTGAACGAGGATTGTGATACTTCACGAGTTCGATTCTATGACCACTCTCGAAACCTACGAAAACCAGTGTTCGTCGAGAGCCATCAAGCCCCGTGTGATTGCCTTCAGGAGGTGCATCAGACTGAATACGTCTCAACTCGATGAGGCCGAGATAATTGCAATAAAAGCTGACCATCTTTTCGAGATCATCTACGACGATTCCAGTGTGATTAAATCCGGATACCAACTGATACACCTACCACTTTCCTTATAAAAACTTCATCGACTCCCAACTAAAAGCCCTCAGTATGGGTTGGGATTCCTGCCCGACATCCGCCGGATTTCACACTCTCGTCACGGTTCTGTCGACTTGACAATCTCACTATATTCGCTGGAGACCTCTGCTTATGCGCAAGAAGCCTATGATGGCGTTGTTGATCGTCTTTCTGATTGCAAGTGCTGCCTGCGTCGGCGTTGATGAGACAAACGCAACTGCGACAGCCGAAGCTGGAGGAACCGACAGGCAGTTTCTGGCCGACAACGCAACTGCAACAGCCGAGGCCGATGGGTTCGACGATAGAATACTGGTCTTTGACGCTACTGCCACGGCTGAAGCGGGCGGGTCGGACGACAGGTTACGTAACGCTTACGCGACAGCTACCGCCGAGGCAATCATCGATGAGGCGACATCCGTCGCTTACGACTTGGTTTACGACGCTACATCCACTGCGATAGCGATCGAGGATGAGGAGGAGGCCGCAAAAGCAGCACCCGAATCGGGCGAGCGACAAGCATTGACCCGGGCGTCAAAAATTGAAATCAGCACCCCTACGCCGGTTCCTGCTACTGCAACACCTGTACCGGTCGTGGTTCCAACAGCCACACAGGTACCAGTTCCTACTGCAACTGAAATACCTCTCACGATTGGCCTCTGGCTAACCGCACTTCAGGCGATTGAAATCGCATCTCAAGCCCAGCCTGGAATCGTGAAATATATCAGCGGTCACGTTTCACCACGCGCAGGGCGGGGCGACTACGGTGATGTCACATCCAACACACCAAGTCCGGGCGCTGGCTATTCATCATCATGGGAAGTGATGTTTGTAGATGGTGGTAAAGACTATTTGTGCGTGGTGCAAGCCGCCACTGCTGACTGTGGTCCAGGTTTTGGCTTCATTGACCCCGGCGACATTACCGGAGCAGATATCGATAGTTTGGCCGTGTTCGAAACATGGCGAGACAACGCCGAATGGAACGAACTTCTTGCAAATGACGACATAAGTACTCTGATGATACTTGAACCGGACGCAGGGGAAGGGACACCGTTGGTCTGGCGAGTCTATATCACCGTTCGCGGAGAATCGAACGGTTTGTCTGGCGGAAGTTTCTTCTGGACCCCGGCTACCAACTTTACTAAGTCCATCCCCTACTGACCGTCCGGATTACGTACCCGTTTCAAATCGAACAGGGAGCAGATATTGTTTCCGTGTAAACAATGCATCTGAGCGTAGATGCGTCGTTTACAGTTCGAGCGCGGGGAGTTCAGGTACATGAACGACAAAGTTCTGGGGGCAATGCTCGTTGTGTTGCTGCTCGCAATTGTCGGCTGCGAGAGCATCAACGAGATCGACACCGGCGGCGTCGAAGTCAACGGTTTATCAGCCGGTGCGACCGCGACTATTCAGATAGTTCCGACAGCAAGGCCAACCGTTACAGCTACAGCGATTCCTATCGAACCCACAGCCAAGGCCGAGCCACAGGATTCGCAACAAGGCGACGCGCCGGAATTCGCCAATCCAGAGGCAACCGTGTCCGCAGTCGACACACCGACCGTTGCCTTAGCCACAGTGGACACAAATCCGACAACCACAGCTTCATCGCCGACTGCCACACCACATGCTGTGCCTACCACACCACCGCCAACCGCCACTCCCGTACCAACTCCAACAACCGAACCTGTGGAAAACATTGTTTGGATCACAGCACTAAAAGCGGTTGAGATCGCGTCCATTGCCAGACCCGGCACAGTTATAAATGTCAGCGGTCAGACCACGTCCCGGGTCGGGCAACGTAACATCGGAGACACTCTGAATGCCTTTGGAAGTCCCGGAGCCGGTTATTCGCTATCGTGGGAAGTAACGATCAACGATGGCGACCAGAAGTATCTGTGTGTGGTTCTCGGTGACATCGCAACGTGCAATACATCCCCCGGTACTTCCACCGGGGATATCTCTGGTGCGAACGTAGATAGCACGGCAGTATTCGAAATTTGGGAAGGCAACCCGGACTGGAATGAACTGCTGAACAACAATGACGCAAGCATCATGCTCAATCTATACGGCACGGACGAAGAGCCTTCAGCGCTCATCTGGCAAGCGTCGATAACTGTCGATGGAAACCCAATAGACCTGCGCGGCGGGAGCTTCAAGTGGACTCTCGAATCTGGCGAAACGAGTTTCACCACATACAAGCCGGGTTGATGCTCACCCGGTACAGATATCAGCCGCCTGGAGCGAAAATCGACAGTTAGCGGTTGCACTCGTTTCACTTTCCAGCTTCATTGCTAAACTTGCGCCATCCCAAGGATAGATCGTTCGCTGTTGTTCTGGCAGACCTGATGCAGGATCTCGAATCGATAACACGAGGTGGTCAATTGAAGATCAAGTCCGTGAAAGCTGTGATCGTAAAGCTGCCAGAAGCAGCGAGTAAAACCAGACCAACCAGGCTGTCTTGGAATAAGTCGGCAAAACGGGCGATGCCAGTAAACATCTACCCGGAATACTCCAACTTGCCCGGTGAAATGCCGGGTGGCGGACTCAAGACTGTGTGGGTGCAGGTCACCGCTGAGGATGGAACCTGGGGGCTTGGGAAGTGCGCATTCGGCGATCCTACGGCGGCGTTCGTGAACACTGTTATCGCCCCGATAATCGAAGGTCAGAATTGCCTTGCCATCGAATACCTGAACGACTTGACCCTTCGTGTTTCGCACCGATTCGGATCCTCTGGCACCGCATCGACGGCTATGGCTGGAGTCGATCTTGCCCTGTGGGACCTCAAAGGCAAGATCCTCAATCAACCCGTGTACTCACTGCTTGGTGGGCCGGTTCGTGACTCGATAACCTGCTACGCCACCTCTGATGATCTTGACTGGTCGCAGGAACTCGGATTCACGAAGTTCAAGATCACTAATCCGTCGCACTATTCAGATGGTGACACCGGGATCAGGACAGTTGTGGAACACGTCGCCAAGGCGCGTTCTCTGGTGGGTGATGGGCGCGATCTGATGATTAATCCGGTGATGTCGTTCAATGTCGAATTTGCTTTGCGCCTTCTTGAACAGCTCAGGCCATACAACCTGCGATGGTTCGAGGAACCCCTCGTACCAACCAATACCGAGGGACTCGCCCATCTCCGCAGGGCCGCCCCGTGGGTAGCAATCGCGACAGGAGAAGACCATCACGGTCGCCACGCCTTTCTCGATCTCGTGGAAAAACGAGCGGTCGACATCATCCAACCTGATCTCAGTTGGGGCGGCGGCCTAACTGAAGCAATGAAGGCGCACGCTATCGCCGAGATGTGCGGCATAGCGACGATTCCACATGGCGGAGCAAACGATCCGTTCGGGCAGCACTTCGCAATGGCAGCTACCGAATCACCGATGGCCGAATACTGGCTCGGGACCGATCCGGGTGTGCCACTCGAAGAGACTGTACGAATTCCCGGCACGGCCGTTCCCGTAGAGGGCCAGGTGAAGCCATCGCCCGAGCCCGGGTTCGGCATGCAATTCGAATCAGGTGATATCGCCGACTGGGGGTCGAACTAGCATGAAGATAAAACACGTTCGCTGTATTCAGCTAAACACTCCGGTCGTCAAACCCGGGCCCAACACGCGCCCCGGCTGGAACTCCTACGCCATTCGTTCAAGGCCCATAGCGAGATTCTCGAACTACACGCGTGTCGATGGGAACCAACCCGGCACTATTGGAAAAGTCTGGGTTCAAATCACTGCTGACGACGGGACCTATGGGCTTGGCTCGTGCGCTCTCGGCCCAATGGCGGCACCGCTGATCGACTACTTTATTGCGCCGATGATAGAAGGACGCGATCCCTTCGCAATCGAACTCTTGAACGACCTCATATGGCGTTCACACGAGACTTTTCAGGGAGGCATCGCTACCGCGGCACAGAGCGGAGTTGATCTGGCACTCTGGGATCTGAAGGGTAAGCTGCTGGAACGACCCGTCTACGAGTTGATCGGTGGGCCGAGCCACAAGTCGGTCGACCTCTACGCGACGGGTGACGATCTCGAGTGGATGCGTGAGCTTGGGTTCAAACGGTTCAAAATCAGCAACCCGTTCTTCTATGAGCAGGGATCTGAAGGCCTGGCTCAGCTTGAAGAACATGTCGCACATGCCCGTGATGTCGTAGGGAACGATGCAGAGCTGATGATCAACCCGGTGATGTCGTTCAACGCCGATATGGCGCTCCGAGTCGCAGAACGGCTCAGACCGTACAAGTTGCGGTGGCTCGAAGAGCCACTTCCTCCGTGGGATCTGGAAGGGCACAAAGAACTGAAACGATCCATGACCTGGACCGCCCTCGCAACTGGCGAACACCACTATGGCCGTAAGTCGTTCCAGCAGTTAATCGCCGCCCGCGCCGTCGATATCGTCCAGCCCGATATCGAGTGGACTGGAGGATTCTCAGAGACGCTTAAGATTTACACCTACGCCGAAGCGGCAGGAATTGAAACGATCACTCACATGGGCGGCAATACCGCCTGGGGACAACATTTCGCGTATGCAATGCCCGAATCATCGCAGGCGGAGTGGTTCATGGACACCGATGTTGGCCAGCCCGTTGCCGACAAGCTGATGCCGGGAGTGCCTGCGATGAAAGACGGCAGGGTAACTCCTTCCGACGCACCGGGGTTCGGTCTGGAAATTCCCGAAGACTGGATCGTACCGTGGGACTACGCAGGTCAGAAACGTGCGGTTTACACCACCTAGATTGGGTGTGATGACCGACCAGCCGTCAAAATTCAGTATCTATACCCGTCGAACGGATTGATTCAGTCACCTTTCGCCCCTTCTGCAACTCAGAATCTCCGAACCATCCAACCCCATCACGTCCCGTCTCCTGTGCGGAGAGCTTCTGTGGCTGTGGCACTCAGGCCAAGGGTGAACAACGCCCAATCCAGCCAACGTCAGCCGACCGGTCAACCCGAGCAACACTTGCAACGCGCCATATCTGATCTAAACTCCCGGTTGCCGAATCATTCACAAACAAACCCGAGAGACAACATGAAAATCACAGCTGTAGATACATTCGTCGTCGATGCCGGATGGAGGCCCTGGCAATACGTTGCAGTCCGAACAGATGAGGGACTGACCGGATACGGCGAAATGTCAGATGGACGAAATCCATATGGCATCGTTGGGGCAGTTACCGATTTTCTGCCAGTACTCGAAGGGCGGGATCCGCTCGCTGTCGAGATGCGCTACTGGGACATGTATCGAATGGCGAGGCAATCACCTGGTGGAATCGCGGCAAAAGCGATTGCTGGGATTGAACTCGCACTTTGGGACATCAAGGGCAAGTCGCTTGGTGTGCCTGTCTACTCGCTGTTCGGCGGCCCAACTCGACAGAGTCAGCAAGTCTACTGGTCACACTGTGGAAGCTCTCGTGTTGCTCAGTCAGAACTGATCGGAGTCCCACCACTCGATTCGTTCGAGGCAGTGACCGAGCTTGGTGCGGAAGTGCGTGAAAAGGGATTCAAGGCCCTCAAAACAAACATCAACTACCCCGGACCAAACGCTCATGCCTATGTCGGTGGGTTTGGAACTGGCTCGACCGACCAGAATGTGACCAAGGAAACCCTCGATCACGTTGAAAAGTACATCGGGGCGTTCGAAGACGGCACGAAGGGAGAAGTACAGATAGCACTCGACCTCAACTTCCACTTCAAGCCACTGGCAGCACGGCTGATCTGCAACGTGATGGAGCAGTTCAACACCATGTGGGTCGAGATTGACATGTACGAGCCGGCGGGACTCGCCGAAGTCAAGGCTGGGACTATGGTTCCGATCACCTCGGGCGAAAACCTGTTCGGCATCCGAAACTACAGGCCGTACTTCGAGAATCGTTCGATGGACACCGTGATGATCGATGTACCGTGGAACGGGTTCTCACGTTCCAGAGACATCGCAATGCTTGCTGAAAGCTACGAACTCAACATCGCACCACACAACTACTACTCCCACCTGTCAACGATGCACTCGCTTCACCTCTGTGCGACCGTCCCGAACGTACGAATCATGGAAGCTGACATCGATGACGTCCCGTGGAAGGACGATCTAACTGGCGGCGCACTCGACTACACCGGAGGGGAACTACAGATACCAACCACCCCCGGCTGGGGAGTTGAACTAAACGAAGATGTAGCCCGGAAACACGTCTGGGAGCCAGGCCGAGGCCCGGGGTACTAGGACCAATGGCACAGCGCCAAAGCCTCTCACGTCCCGACTCCTGCGGAGGGATCTTCGGTGGGGAGGAAGCGGGGTGTAGCGGCGAAACCGCAGCACACAAAACCAACCCATGAACATCATCGACGCACACCCGCATATCTATTCCGATGATCGATTCAAATACCCGACCATCGACGATCCATGGAACCCGGGTGAGCCTGCAACTGTCGAAGACCTGAAGACGAAGATGGACGAATCAGGTGTCGGGCGGGCGGTTTTCATCCAGACCAGCACGTTCTACGGTCACGACAATCGATACGTGATGGATTCGACTCACCAGCACTCGGAATGGGCTACCGGTGTCGTAACTCTCAGTCCCGACGATCCACAGCACCTCGAAATTCTCGAAGATGCCGTGACCGATTTCTCTGTGCGGGGATTACGTGGCACTACCGATCGAAACGGCAAGCTCGACTCACCGAACGTGAAACGGCTCTGGTCGAAAGCCAGTGATCTCGGAATTGTGGTGAACTGCATGGTCATGGACAACCTCGACCGAGTTTCAGAAATAGAAATGCTGGCAGGCGAACTGGATGACCTGCAAATCGTCATCGACCACTGCTTCATGCTCAACGCATTCCGCAACACAGAAGAAACGCTGCTCGCCCTTGAAAGATTGGCGAATCGGCCGAACATTCATGCCAAGCTCACCAGTGGAACCCATGGATCTGCACGGGTCTATCCGCACGAGGACATGCACACCCCGCTAAAGCGGGTGATCGAGGCGTTTACTCCACAGCGATGCGTCTGGGGCTCGAACTTCCCGAACGCTCTCTGGTCGAAGGGCACGAGCTACGCCCAGAATCTCTCGCTGTTCACCGACGAACTGGGACTTTCGGAGTCAGACAAGGCCGCGATTCTGGGTGGAACAGCCGAACGGCTCTGGTTTTAGGCCGATCAGCGTATAATCACCAGCTTTTCCAATTGCTGAAGGGTTAGGTGCTCCATCGATATCGAACTACTTCGATTTTCCTTGTCAACTGAATTGGAAATGCTCGCCAGAATGGCAATTGGCGCCATCGTAGGCGGAATCATCGGGTTTGAAAGGCGGCGGGCGGGCCGACCTGCCGGTATACGCACGATGGCACTCGTCGCTATGGGTGCAGCAGCATTCACTGTCGTTTCTATCTTCGGATTCGAAGGCGAAGAAGGCCAACTGCGTGATCCTGCCCGAGTCGCCGCACAGGTTGCCACCGGTGTGGGCTTCATCGGTGCTGGGACTATGATCCGATCAGGAAAAATGGTCCGTGGACTGACTACCGCAGCGAGTCTCTGGCTATCGGCAGCATTAGGGGTCGCGGCAGGGGCTGGTATGTACGTTTTCGCCATTGGAGGGGCTTTTATTGCCCTGGCAATACTTGCAGGACTCCCTCGCCGGGTGGAATCTGACGAACTCGATGAATTTTCAGAGTAGTAAAACCATCCACCATTCGCGCCAAGTAGAATTTCATACCACCATCGCAATCTAATAGTTGCGAATCCCTGCTTCTGCCAGTCACACAGCTCATTCTGGTAAAAGCGGCCCTGCTACATGACCACCACCCAGCCTCAACAAAAACCAGCAATGAAGCGTCCACTTGCTATTCACGTAATGGCGAAACCCAGCGGCGCCATCTGCAACATCGATTGCACCTACTGTTTCTATCTTGAGAAAGAGAAGCTGTATCCAGACAAAGCTCGTGGGTCGTGGAAAATGGGCGACGAAGAACTTGAGGCGTACGTAAAGCAATACATCGAAGCGAACGACATCCCGGTCGTCAACTTCGCCTGGCAGGGTGGCGAGCCAACGTTGCTGGGCCTCGACTTCTATCGGAAGGCGATCAAGCTTCAGAAGCAGTACGCAGGTCGAAAACAGATCACAAACGCCTTCCAGACCAACGCCATTCTGATCGACGACGAGTGGGGAGAGTTCCTGGCAGAAGAAAAATTTCTGGTCGGCGTTTCAATCGACGGGCCTGAGGATATTCACAACCGATACCGGGTCGGCCGCGGCGGTGAGCCGACCTGGGACAAGGTTATGGCAGGAATTGAAGTGCTGAAAAAGCACAAAGTCGAGTTCAACACCCTGACCGTGCTCCACAAACACAACACCGATCATCCAAAAGAACTCTACGAATTCCTGACGCGTGTGGTCGGTAGCCATTTCCTGCAGTTCATCCCGATCGTGGAGCGCGTCGCCGACAAGTTGCCCGCCCATTTCCTGCAGCTTGTTGGACCAGAGTTTCGTGATGGCGCAACCGTTACCGAATGGTCTGTCGGATCTGAGCAATATGGCAACTTCCTGAATGGAATATTCGATCAGTGGGTTCGAAAAGACATCGGTCAGTACTTCATCCAGATATTCGATACGACGCTTGCCGGCTGGATGGGGCAGAATCCTGGTTTGTGTATATTCGCTGAGACCTGCGGCGACGCAATGATCATCGAGCACAACGGCGATGTGTACTCGTGCGATCACTACGTATATCCCGAGTACAACCTCGGAAATGTCGCCGACACGACGATTCGCGAAATGGCCGAAAGTCCTGAGCAACGCAAGTTCGGAAAAGACAAGCGAGACACACTACCCGAGTACTGCCGTAGTTGTGAATTCCGGTTCGCATGCAACGGCGGCTGCCCAAAGCAGCGGTTCACAAAAACTCCAGATGGCGAAGACGG
Organism: Chloroflexota bacterium; assembly: GCA_024275195.1. Classification (GTDB taxonomy): domain Bacteria; phylum Chloroflexota; class Dehalococcoidia; order Lucifugimonadales; family Lucifugimonadaceae; genus Lucifugimonas. The sequence continues at coordinate 64,773 of JAJRZP010000139.1, forward strand.
TCTCAACTACCTTTGCGCTGGTTACAAGAAATTCTTCAGCCACACCGAGCCTTACATGAAGGCGATGGTCAGCGAACTGAGAAGTGGGCAGCCAGCCGCAAACATCATGGCAAAGGCTGGCGCAATCCCAGCGATGTCACCAGACCCCTACGCCGGAGTAGGCCGCAACGACATGTGCCCCTGTGACAGCGGCAAGAAGTTCAAACGCTGCCACGGCGTGGCTTAGCCACGTTTTCTTTGAGGACGGACTGGTTAGGTTAAGTGTGTATTGCCACACCTTACGCGACGTGTCACACCGTATAACCACTGCGTGGAGCCTGCCCGAAACGACGTGGCAATCAGCTTCTGAGAAACCCGTTCCAGTCGAATTCGTCAACCAATGAACTCACCCGTACCGATCCCTTCTCACCCCTAAGTTCGTCTGGCGAGTTAGAATTCCACGGGCTAATTCATTGCGCCCGACCACCAATCACAATTGGGGAGCAACTCCAGTGGAACTCAGAACCAACCGCGCCAGGCAGAAGCTTGCCAACGGCGAAATCGTAACCATCGTAAGTGGCGTAACCCACCCGGATGACATCGACGCAGTTGGACCGCTCGGGTTTGATGGCATATGGCTCGAAGGTGAACATGGCGCAACCGACGCTGCTGAACTTGGCAACCTGACACGGGCCTGCGACATCTGGGGCATGACTTCAGTTGTACGAATAAATCTGAATGAGCAGGGCCTTATCTATCGAACGCTCGATCGCGGCGCACAGGCAATCGTCGTTCCCCATGTCAATAACGCCGCCGAAGCGAGAAACGTTGTTGAGGGCGGTAAGTTCACTCCCAGAGGTAAGCGCGGCATGTTCACCAGCCGTCAGGGGTTCGGTGTTCCTGACTACTTCGACCGTGCAAACGATGAATCGATGCTCATCGTTCTTATCGAAGACATTATCGCGTGGGAGAATCTCGACGAGATTATCGCAGTCGACGACATCGACGTATTCTTCGTAGCGCCATCTGATTTTGCGTCGTCGATGGGGCATATGGGCGACCTGCAACACCCAGATGTAGTAGAAAAAATCAATGATGCGCTTGCAAGGATCGTTGCATCCGGTCGTAACGCTGGTGCGCTTGCAACAAACGAAAACGTCGCCGCGTACGTAGACTTGGGTGTTAGATTCCTGATGACAGGGGTCGGGCCGTGGATCGCCAGCGGTTTCAATCAGTTCGCGGCAAACGCAAATTCTGCGAAAAAATAGACCATTTAGACGTTCACTAAATCTACAAACAGATAGAGCACGGAAAAGGGATTCTTCGAATTGAAAAGCGTGATGTCCAAGCGAATGTTGGTTCTGGCGGGAATACTCGCGCTGGTCGTTCTCAGCGCGTGTCAGGCGGCTGGAAAGAATCCCGACAATGTCGAAATACCCGTTATTCAGGCGACTGTGGATATCTCACTGTGCCAGAACAATACCTACCCTCAGGGCGCACCGATATTTGAAGACGTAGTGAGCGATCAGCTTACCGGCAACCCGGCGGGGGTCAGGATATTCGATCGCGTAGTTGGTGAAGGGACTTCGCCGAAGATCGAAGACATGGTGACGGTGAAGTACACTGGTTGGCTTGAAAACGGCTGTATTTTCGACTCTTCCCATGCGCGCGGCGAAGATGCGCAACTGCTCCTTGTCGCACTAATTCCCGGCTGGCGTGAGGCGATGCTAACGATGGCACCCGGAGGGATTCGTCGAGTCGAGATCCCGCCTGCCCTTGCATACAGGGAACTCGGTTCACCTCCTGTGATTCCGCCAAACGCAACTCTCACATTTGAAATTGAGCTCGTAGATGTTCTGACGCCCGCACAGGCGGTCGAAACCGCAACGGTCATCGCAGCGAACGCGACGCCAACTCCCGTACCCACCGCAACGCCCGAAGGAGGGCCTTTCTTGGCAGATTGTGACAACCCTGGTTACCCGGATTCTGCTCCACGATACGATGATGTAACTGATGATCAGTACGTAGAGCAACCAACCGGTATACGAATTTTCGATCTCAGAATCGGTGACGGATCAACTCCCACTCCGAACAACACGGTCGAAGTGCAATACACGGGCTGGCTCGTCTCCACTGGCTGCGTGTTCGACGCTTCGTATATCGCAGGGCAGTCGATCTCTTTCCCGATTGAGGGTGTAATCGCTGGCTTCCGGGATGCCATTCTTGGAATGAATGTCGGCGGGCAGCGCCGGGTCTACATCCCCGCAGATCAGGGATATGGAGATCAGGGCGCAGGAGGGGTAGTTCCACCAAACTCCGATCTCGTATTCGACATTGTCCTTGAGGGTCTTCGCTAGTACCGAAGGCACCCTTTCTCCGACATGTGGCGTTCGGCTGAATCGCTGAGTTCCAACCGGTGTTTTAGCCCCCTTCCTTCGGGAAAAGGTTCGGGATTGTGCCCCAAGCATGGGTGGTCAAGTGCGGATGCACGCCCGGCAAGTAGCGCCAGATTGCAACGCACTACCGAGTAACCCTAAGACGCCCAGAACCTATCGATCACCCGCGATCAAGTGCGAACGTACACTCAGCCTGAACGCTCAACACCCAACTCACGACACCGCAAAACCCTTCAACCAAAAAACGTCATCCCGACTCCTGTGGAGGGATCTTCGGTGGTGTGGTGTGGTGCGCCCCTGAGCCACCTGCCTCGCACTTCGCAACATGCCCCGAGCAGAACCGAAACCCACCACTCTGAGGTTCCCAAAGGACAGCGAGAAATCTCAACTGACGACGACGCAAACACCTCCTCCAGATTCTGGCCGATGAATCAGGAATGAGAAAGTTGCGAACGATCATTGAGTGATAAAATCTGTTCTCCACTCCCAGATTTCTAACCGCCTCATATCTCTGCGGCAGGGCAAGGTTGCCGGTAGTTTCGATTGGTCAGCAGAATCCATGATTCAAAAACTCACCACAATCGCCCTCGCCCTTGTCGGTTTCACTAAAACGGTCGCATGCACGTTCTCCCGCTCGATAAGGTAGACACATGCCCACTCACTACCTGTCCATCGACGTTGGATCGACATCCGTTACGTCGGTAATCATCGATATCGAAGCTGGGTCGGTGGTCGGATCATCCAGTGCAGCCAACACTTCCGAGATCACGTCGCCACAGGATAAGAAAATCGGGCGGTCAGAGTGGAATCTCGAACTTATGACCGCACTTGCCGTCGAAAATGCAGCCGGTCTCATCGAGCGAATAAAAGTCCAACCTGCAGCAATCGGAATTACCGGACAGCAGCAGGGACTCCAGCTTCTGGACGATGATCTAAGCACGGTCGGATGTTTTATCTCCTGGCAGGACCAGAGATCGCAGGACCGAATAGACGGAGAGAGCCAGACATTCCTCGAGGCCATGGGTCGACTTGGAGGGGCGGTTGTAGAAGAAAACGGGCTTCCCGCATTCGAAAATACCGGTTGCCCGATAGTCACCGGATACACCGCTCCAAATCTCTTCTGGCTCAAAGTCAACAAAGAACTCCCAAAAAACGTTCACGGCACCACAGCCCCAGAATTTGTCGTCTCAAGATTGACTGGTACACGACCGGTGACCGACCCAACTGACGCGGTGAGCTGGGGTGTCTACGATCTCAACCAGTTCGACTGGAACTACGATCTGATCGATTCTCTCGGCCTGAATCGATCTCTATTCTCAAATCTCGCCGCATCCTGCACACCCGCAGGAAGCCTCAACAAGGCAATGGCTGAGAAACTGGGCGCCAGTGCTGGCATTCCGGTATCGGTAGCGTCCGGCGATCATCAGTGCAGCTTCGTCGGCACTGTCGCTGACTACCAGAACACGGTTGCAGTAAATATCGGCACGGGTGGTCAGGCGTCGGCCTTTGTCAACCAGCCCATCCCGCGTGGCTGGCTCGAACTTCGCCCCTGTATCCAGAGTGGCTACCTGCTCGCAGGAGTTGGTGTGGTCGGTGGTCGTACTTTCCGCACATTACGAGATTTCTTCAACAATGCCAGCCGGTCAATAGCCGGGTATGAACTCGATCCAGATGCGCTCTACGACAGGCTTGTTGAGCTTGCCGCCGAAGTACCCGCCGGGGCCGAGGGCGTAACGTTTGAGCCACTTTTCACCGGCTCCCGCCGGAACCCACTGGCGAAAGCAGCGATACGAGAACTCACTCCCGGCACTTTCACACCCGGGCACATGGCGCGTGCGCTCTTCGAGGCTATGGCGGCGCAGCTAGCCGATTCGTACCGTGAAGCGGTGAGGTTAGGCGCGGGTGAACGATCCACGCTGGTCGGATCAGGCAACGCACTCAAGCTGAACCCTGTGCTGCGAGAATCGTTGGAAACGGAGTTCAGCATGCCGATCCATATTGGGCAAAACGATGAAGAGGCAGCCATAGGCGCTGCGTTGTGCGCCGCGGTTGCCGATGGTTCGTTCGATTCGATCGCCGAGGCCAGTGCTTCGTTCACATCTGGCAAATAACCACTTCTGGGCGCGGCCAGTCGATTCAGGTTAGGTGACACTAACCCACGCCGACTACATTCAGATGCTGCGAGATAGCCAATAGACGCCAACTTCTCCCGCCTCCGTTTGCAACACAACCCAACAATCATCATCCTGAGCCAGTCGAAGGGCGACATACCAGTCAACCATCCCTTCCTGCCGTCCCGTTATGGGAGCACCTCGACTCACTCGAAGGTCTCACCACTCCGCTCAGGTGCGGTAGGTGCGAAGCGCAGCCTGCACAGTCAATCAACCTGAAACACAGTGCAACCGACTCGGCTCGCTCCAAGCCTGTCTCAGAAAAAGTGACTCGTCACCCGTTCGGCTTGATGACCAGCTTCACGCCTTTGCCTTCGCCCGAATCTACGATTGCCTGCAGAACGTCCTGCAACTCGTAACGACCCGAAATCACGTTGCTCAGATCGAGCGTTGCAATCTCTGCGGGCGTACGCGAAAACACGTCGCCACGACCGAAAGCACCTCTCAAGGTGATCTCTCGATAGTGCAGGTCGTACAGATCGACCGGTAGCGGTGCGCCCTCGGGACTTACGCCAATCATCAGCACCTGCCCACGAGGTCGCACAACCTCGACACACTTCGCAACCAGCTTCGGCTGTCCAACGACCTCAGCTGCGATATTCGCTCCATACCCACCATTGTGATCCTTGATGAATTCGGCTAGATCACCCTCGGCAGGGTCATGCAGCAGATCAGCACCGAACTGTCTCGACATCTCCCGCCTCGCAGCTACCGGCTCCGACATGATCATGCGCTCCACGCCCTGTCGCTTTAAGAAAGCCAGTGTGAACAGCCCCATGATCCCGCCACCAACCACAACGCCAATCCCGTTGTCATCAATGCGCATCATCTCGGCACCCGACAGACAGCACGAAGCGGGTTCGGTCAATGCCGCCTGCTCAAGATCAAAGCTATCAGGGATCCTAACGGCAGATTGCGAAGGCGCAGTCGCGTACTCTGCAAACATCCCTGATGTCAGACCAGCGTTTTCGCAACGTGACTCCGACCATGTGACGCATGCAGAGCAATCTCCGCAATGGCTGGTCGTGTTCAACACCACCCGTTCGCCAATCCGGCTCTTATCGACGCCCGAACCTACCTCAACAATAACGCCTGAACCTTCATGACCCAGTACTTTCGGTGGCGTAGACGGAAACAATCCCTGAGTTATATGAACATCGGTTCCGCAGACTCCGATAGTGTCGATCTTTACAACGACTCTTCCCTCACGAGCCACCGGGTCGGGAACCGTATCGAGTGTGAACTTGTCACCACCGTGCCAGGTCATCAATCGCATCAACGTGACCATCTCCGTTTCGTTCGCTTCTTACTGCCACTCGCTCAGACATGAATATCAAGCGGATGGTAGGCGGGTTTAAGTCGTCGAAACAAGGCTCTTCGAGCATTGTTGGCTGATATTCCCAATCGAATCAAGCCATCCCAGTCAGGATGACCAAATGAGCAGTGAGAATGAATCTGCCTCGCCGCGATGCGAACAGCGACCGGCAAGAAGAGTTAACCGACGACGAACTCGTTCGAGAAGCAACTCGAAACGATCAAGTTTTCCTCTTCGTTCAGCTCGATATCACCACCGGCCATCTCTCTCAGACGTTCTGTGCCAAGTTCAGCGTTCAGGCACGCAACGTCGGCATCGGGCATCTGCGCGATAAATGCATCAAAATTCGTTTCAGGCGACTCGGTAATTATCGAAATCTCGGATTCGGGTGTCGCCACCGGAGTAGATGTCGCAGGAACCGGAGCCGACTCGCCCGCGGTACTTCCGCAAGCGACGAAAACCAATGCTGTGAATAGCACGGCCAGAGCCAACAGTCCGTTGCGGTTCATACAATCCTCAGATTATTGGCACTCGGCCCGATCACGTATGTTGCTCTAGGGTCATTACAGACGGTCCTTCACAAACGCCACAACCTCACGTGGACTCATTCTTCCCAGCTGTGTAGACGCATACAACGATGCTGCGACTTCTCCACCCGGCCTGAGAATAAACTCCGCTGGCTGAATGATCGCCTCGTCGTTCCTGTCGCCTCGAACCGCACCGATCGCGGTAGTATCGGCTGGACTCACCCCGAAACCAACAGGGAACGTATACCCCTCGTCAGAGATGGTTTTACGAACCATCTCCTCGGAATCTGCGCTTGCAGCGACGACTTTAATGCCAAGCCGGGTGAAGAGCTTGAACTGTTCTTGAACTGCAGCCAACTGGCGCATGCAGTAGCCTCACCAGCCCCCTCGGTAGAACAGCACGTACACCCAGAAATCATGCACATCTGCAGGGAGTACGACCGACTCACCTTCCGGAAGTGAAATTTCGATGTCAGGAAACTTATCGCCAGGCACAAGCATTGTCATGAACACGATCTCCTATGCCGTCACTATCGGCACTCAGCTCGATTCATCTTTCAATCTGTTCCATTTCGAGATCGACGCGCGTATCGAATCCGGTACGCCCATTCTAGGCACATTAACCGGGTCTGGTTCAGGAGCACCCAGAACAGTTCTTACAGGGATAACACCGCCCCAGTAATCCGATTCGAGGTCTTCTGGCTCTTCACCCGGGCCTCCGCCACGAACTTTCGCTGAAAACTCTTCGATATCCAATCGAATCACCGAAGTTTGCACGAATTCCGAATCATTCGGTTTTCGAGCCTCGTTCCAACGACCGGGTGTGATGTGCTCTACCAGCAGCTCCATTCCGCGCAATTTCTCGATCACATCAGAAACTTCAGTAGATCGTCCGAACACCACCGCTGAACGGTAATTGATCGAGTGGTGAAAGTGCGATCGAGCAGCCACGATTCCATCAAGATGGGTAACCTCGATCGTCAGAGACTTACCGGCGCGAACCGCACGCATCATCCCAGAGCTTGTCGATCCGTGAAGGACGATCGAATTGCCATCACGAACGTACAGTGTTGGAATTACAGTGATGCCGTGCTCGGTATCGAACCCGACATGGCACATGTACCCGGCATCAAGAATGTCGTTGAGGGTCTCACGGTCGTACGCACCACGATCCAGATTACGCCGGATTCGTGATCGACCGCTCTGGGCCTGTTCTCTCTCGCTCAACTCGCCGACCTCACTACGATGTTCACAAGCCTGCCCGGTACGTAGATCTCTTTGACTATCGCCATTCCTTCGATATGGCGGGCGACGTTCTCGGCAAGTTTCGCTGCGGCAATTGCAGCGTCTTGTTCAATGTCGGCGTCAACATCGACCTGATCACGTAATTTCCCGTTCACCTGCACCGCAAGCGTTATCGACTCGCTGGTTGTCAGTGACTCATCAAATTCGGGCAGCATCTCAAGATGAACCGAGCCTGTGTGCCCTGTTCGATGCCATAACTCTTCGGCCAGATGAGGTGCCATTGGCGCCAACTGCAGCAGCAATCGATCGACAGCATCTCGCCACGAAGTTGCGGAGACATCAGCGGCATCGAATCGGCGAGTCAGTTCGGTCGTGTACTCCATCAATGCAGCGATAGAGGTGTTGAACTTGAATGCCTCCATGTCTGTCAGGACACGTTGGGTTGTGATGTGAGAAGCACGCTCCAGGGCACGCTCACCATCTGAGCCGTGTAAGCGCGACTCATCCCGTTGCGCCACATCCCACACTCGTCCAAGCCAGCGACGAATACCGTTGATCCCAGAATCCGACCAGTCACCGCCCTGATCCCAGGGCCCGAGGAACATCAAGTAGCAACGAAGCGTGTCCGCACCGTGCTTTTCCACCACTGGGTCTGGAGTCAAAGGGTTTGATCGTTTTGATATTTTCCTGTGGTCTTTGATCAGCATCCCTTGATTTATAAGTCGGGCATACGGTTCATCGAAATCGACAAAGCCAAGATCACGTAAAGCCTTGTTGAAGAATCTCGAATAGAGCAGGTGCATCACCGCGTGCTCGGCTCCACCCATGTACTGATTCACCGGGAGCCATGTCTTGACCTGCTCAGAGTTGAGCGGATCTTCGCCGGGATTCGGACTGGCGAATCTCAAGTGATACCACGATGAGCAGACGAAAGTATCGAGCGTATCCGTCTCGCGCCTGGCAGCCTTTCCACAATCAGGGCAAGCTGTATTCAGGAAACTCGCATCTCTGGTCAACGGTGACTTGCCGTCCGGATCGAATGTCACGTTCTCCGGCAATAGCACGGGCAGGTCTTGCTCGGGAACAGGCACCGTTCCGCAGTCGTCACAATAAATGATGGGAATTGGTGTCCCCCAGTATCGCTGCCGCGAAACCAACCAATCCCGCAGGTGATAGGTGATCGTCCTTTCACCCCATCCACTCGATTCGATCTTATCGGCAATCGCATCTTTTCCGTCGGTGCTCGACATACCATCGAACTCGCCAGAGTTGACCTGGGTTCCCGCCGGAATCCACGCCTCTTCGAGGTCACTGCCGTCCCAGTTGGGCGGAGCGACTACTACACGAATTTCCAGACCGTACTTTCTGGCAAAAATAAAATCACGTTGATCGTGTGCCGGCACGCCCATTACGGCACCCGTGCCATAGCTCGCCAGCACATAATCGCCAACTAACACTGGCACACGTTCGCCGTTCAGAGGATTTATACAGTACGCACCGGTCTCAATACCGGTCTTTTCGCGCTCGGTTGAAGTGCGTTCGATCTCGGTTTCACGACCCGCCTTTGCCACGTACTCTTCGACCGCCGTCCTTTGCTCAGGTTGCGTAAGCTTCTCGACCAGCGGGTGCTCAGGCGCAAGCACAACGAATGTCACGCCGTACACCGTATCGATGCGGGTAGTAAACGTTTCGATCTGCTCTCCGGGTGCGAACTCACTGACATCGAAACCGATGGTCGTCCCCGTCGATCGACCAATCCAGTTCCGCTGCATCGTCTTGATCTTCTCGGGCCACTCGAGCCGGTCCATGTTGAGAAGTTCGTCGGCATATTTGGTTATCGCGAAATACCACTGCGGTAATGCCCGCTTTACCACGGTCGTGCCGCAGCGCTCACAGGCTCCGTCTTTCACCTGCTCGTTGGCAAGTGTGGTCTGGTCTTTCGGGCACCAGTTCACCTGCCCATGCTTGCGATAG
>JAJRZP010000012.1 GCA_024275195.1 Chloroflexota bacterium
CCGCTGACGTTCTTCGTCGAGAAGATCGGTGGTGACAGAGTTGCGATTACCCAGTTGCTGAAGCCGGGTGTGGAGGCTCACGACTTCGAGCCGGCCCCATCGGATGTCAGGGCGATTTCAAATTCTGAACTTTTTGTCTACAACCATCCGGCTTTCGAGTCATGGGCACTTGACGCCGCAACGGCATCCTCATCGGGGGATTCTTCCTCAACCGTCATAGTCCAAACCATCAACCTTGATTCAGCAGGTGAGGATCGTGGCGGCCAGATGGTCGATATCGCAAATTTTGATGCGCATGTGTGGCTCAATCCGATCAAGGCGCAGGCGCAGGCTGATCGAATTCTCTCCGCTCTGATCGAGGTAGATCCCGAAGGGTCGCAACTTTTCACACGAAACGCCGATGCCCTCGATGTCGAATTACGCGCATTGGACGATCTCATTGCCGGACAGCTTGCGAACTGCGAACTCGACAGCGTGGTTGTCTCGCATCTCGCGTTCGGACACATGGCAGAACGCTACGGATTCAACCAGATCGGACTCGCCGGACTATCGCCTGAATTCGAATCAGGTCCTTCTCAGATCGCAGGCGTTATCGACCGAATCAACCAGCTTGGCATCGAGTACATTCTTCAAGAGCCGATAGTCAGCGCCCGTCTCGCCGAGACTGTCGCAACGGAAACTGGAGCCGAACTGCTGACACTCCACCCGCTCGCCGTTCGATCTGCCGATGAAGAGGCGCGACAACTCGACTACTTCGACATCATGAAGGCCAACGCTAAATCGCTGCGTACGGCGTTACGTTGCGATTAGGGTTAGTACATCTACTCAATAGCGGAATCGCCTCGGGCAATATTCTTGCTCTGACCAGCGTTGAACTTACCTGACACGGCCAGATCGCTCGGCGGCCAGCATTTTCAGGTTGTGACATGCGGGCAGCGCGAATAACTAAGTCACTCAAGCTTTCTCTGCTGCCGATCTGGATTAGCGTTCGTCGGCGACCGTGGACTTGTTCGAACCCAGATTGAATCGCTCCAACCTGCACCAGACCCCGCCCCAGGCTACTCCGTCGCGCGCCATCAAATCGATTGTCACGACCGGCAGAGAATCACCAAAATCTATGTCAGCGACCCTAGCTCTGGCAATCTCCACACCTTCAGGCTTTACCTCGTTCACGATGCTCATGTGAACCCGATACGGGTCGTCTTTGTAGGCAGGCGATCCAAGTGGAGCGATCTCTGCGACCAGATCATCGTGTAACGACTGAATCTGTGAGTTCACCGGAAAATCAAGGATTACGCTCCGGGGTGAGTTGACCATCTCCACACCTGCTGTATCCAGCGAAAACGGCTCGTACCTCTCCGCTATCTCACGGATCTTCGTGATCATTTCATCCATGTTCGCAATCCCGTAAAACGTACCTTTCACCGTAACGTGCGCCGGAATCTTCGCTCGCTCCTGCCCTGCATCTTGTTCGATAGCGAGCAGTTGTCCAGTGAGTTCAGGCGGTGCTGGAATCACAATCGCGTAGCACGAATACCCGAATGCGTCGTTCTCCAGATCCGTTGATGGATTTACCATTTTGCCTCCTGCGTGAGAACGTTGTTGCCTAGTGTGATTCCCGGTAGTGAGCCGAAAGGAGATCCTCACCGAAGTCGTGAGTGTAGTCGCGGAGCACTGAATGGATATGATTTGCGCCGTTCTGTGTATTGTCGTATTCGATCAGGAACCGCGGGTGGCGAATCGCGTAGTAATGGGGTTCTCCGACGCCTGCCGGACCCGCCCAAGCGAACGTAACATCGTCAAATCCTGCTACCTCGATCGCACGCCAGTAGTTGGCAGACAGATCATCAGCCGCCCGTGTGACGTAGTGCCTTACGAGAGCGACCAACTGCGTACGTTGCGAATCACCAAGAGCTTCAAAACCGATTCCCCTGGGCGCGATGTCTGGATCGACTGCGCGGATATTGGTTGTCAGAATATCCGCAGGTGCAACGGCATCGACAACAGCAAGTTTCATCTGTGCGTCGTCCATTGATTTCAGCAACGACCTCGCCCAGTCCTGCTCCTCGATGAGCGTTCGCTCACCTCTGCGTTCGCCGTGGCGGATCTCAGCCGGGTTTGCGCCGAAGAACAGGGGAAGGATCGCTACTTGCTCACCGTTGATGATGTTCGCGATAAGGCCGATGTGATGACCACCGACTCGAAATCCCCACGGTTCAACAACACTTCCCGGTGTGCCGAAAATGCTGAACCAGTATCGGTCGGTATTCCGTTCCCACTGTGAGATCTCATCGCTGATTTCCTCCCACTCGCCGAGAATCGTCTCGAGTTCGATGATCCGGTGTGCGGTAGCAGACCCGCGTGCGCTGTAGCCGGTCTCCATCATCTTGAACGCAGCCTTACGTTGTGTATCGTTCATCTCTCGAAGGCGCATTCCGTTTCGGTCAATTGGCGTATATGCCCACTTATAACGTTCTTCCCCTACGAACTCGAACGATGCGTTCTTCCGTTGTGCGTCATCAAGTGAGTTTAGAAAATCGTTTGCCGCCGCAGTCATGCGCTTGACGGCATCGGGGGCTGACGATGGGATTGGCGACGTTGTCATCAATGTTCCTTTATAAACGTAGTTCGAGGCGTGGACACTATATTCGCATCAGCGCAGATATGGACTGCGTCCCATCATTTCAAGAACCTCTGCCAGTGTCGAACTGGCAGAGGTCCTAGGGGTGTACTAACCGCCCCAGGTGCCAAACAATCTTTCGCAGGTTCCACCCAGAATTCGATCAGACAGATCGGGGTCGATGGCTGGCTCGATTTGATCGGCTATCTCCCAGCCTCTGGTATATCCGGTTTGCTCGACGATAAACGGGAAGTCGGTACCCCACATCAAGCGGTCGGCAGAATACGCCTCGATCAGGCGGTGTACCCAGTCGAACAGGTCGGGATAAGGGAACTCTTCGTTCGAAGCACGCGGGAATTCTGAAAGCTTGATGTTCAAGCGAGGGTAGCGTGACATATCGATCAACCGATCAAATTCGGCAACCGACGAACCGTCCCGAGCAGGCACGCAGTGCCCGAAATGATCGACTACCGCATCGGTGCCCGGATATGCTGTCGCCAGAGTCTCGATTTCCTCGTAGCTATGGGGACTGACCAGAAATCCAACAGGGATCCCGAGTTCGCCAGCGCGTTTATACAACGCTCTGCCGACATCGCCATTCATCAGTTCGCCCTCGCGCCAGAGCGCCGGGTTAAAGCGCACTCCGCGATAGCCGCGCCCAACCAGTTCCTCCAGCATCTCGACGGGATCTGGAGCTTGAGGGTCGATCAGACACATGCCGGTGAATCGATCTGGCCATTTTTCCAGCGTGTCGTCTACGTACGAGTGATCGAAGCCGTGGACGATAGGTTGAACGATCAACGCCCCGGCGACATCCGCGTCGTCCATAAGGTCGAGCAGAAACTCGGCATCGCCACGGGCTGACGGAACCTCCTGTCCGGCTCGATAGGGATAGTTGTCTGGATCGTGGGCCCAGACGTGCAGGTGTGAATCGATTTTATTCATGTATTTGTCTCAGACGTCGATCCGGTTGGACCACGAGAAAAACCACGTAGTCCGTCGTTCGCGAAAGCTTACGTGATCCCGCAAAGGTCAGAAAGTGCGGGTCGTTGAGCGGAATCCGCTCAGGAATCACGGTTAGATGCCTTGCTTCGCCACGTGCCAGTGGTACATTCCCAGCCAGCCCGACGTGCGTAGTCGAAATGGCACACAAGCTGACTCACCCGGCATCGTTGCCGCCGGTCTTGACCAGACAAAGGAAACGCTTCTCCATGATCAAGCTCAGTCTCCAATCACTCTCGTACCGCGACACGTTCAACGCCGGTAAGATCGACCTCCTTGGGATTATCGACAGGGCAGCCGAGTACAGGATGGACGGCGTCGATCTCCACTTCACGCACTTTGCCTCGACAAACGAAGACTATCTTGAGGAAGTGAAGCAGTCGTGCCTGAAACGTGGCCTTCACATGTGTTACATCGGGGTGTCGAACAATTTCGGCAAGACTGGCGACGAGCTGCAAGAACAGATCAACCTGATGAAAAAGTGGATCGACGTTGCCGCCAAAATGGGCATTCCGATGGTTCGGGCGTTCGGGTCATGGCTACCCGAGGGTGAATCGGAAGAAGAGGCATGGCCTCGACTTGTTGCCGCAACGAAGGAAGTTGCTGAGTATGGTCAGTCCAGGGGTGTTGTTGTCGGACTGCACAATCACAACCACGGCTGTATCCCGGCAACAGGCGATCAGGTCATACGGCTCCTGGATGATGTAGACAATCCCTACTACTCGCATATTCTCGACACCGGTCAGTACCGTGGCTCACCCGGTGCCTCATTCGGCGAGCGCGGTCAGGAGGATCCTCAGTGGAACTTCTACGGCTCGATCGAAACATCGGCTCCACGCGCCGTACACGTTCGGGCGAAGATATACCGAATTGCCAGCGGTAAAGAGGCTTGGCTCGACTACGACCGAATCATGCCCATCATCAAGAATGTCGGCTACAACGGGTGGATGTCGATTGTTTTCGAAGGGCAAGACGAGCTCGATGAGCCTACTGCCGTCCCTCTTGCTAACGCATACATGCGGTCGATGCTCGCCAAATACGAGATGTAGTAAGTCGGGCGTTTAGCGTTGAACTCGATACATATTCAGGCCCTTTCGTTTCACGACATCTACGGTAATAGCGATGATTGCATTCACGCTGCTGCAGAGATGGCCGCCGAGTTGGGTATCGCCGGGATCGACATTGAAGACCGGCTGCTCGAAAGCTACGAGTCCAGCTATCTTCAGGAGCTTGCCCACCAGATCGAAGGTCGCGGTATACGAATCGGATACAGTGGCCTGATCGTGCCGTTCAAGGAACCTGTCTCCTCGATCGCCGACGAAATAGCTCGTGCGCGGGCTTTGATCGATGCGTTACCACATCTTGGAGTCGGAGCGATTCGTGTGCCGGGTAACGGCGTCGTAAATGGCCAATCGCTCGAGTTCACGTTTGATGCAGTGAGAACGAAGATTCAAACCATCTGTGATTACGCAGCGGAAGCCGGGATGACGGTGTATCTGCACAACCACAACCACGGTGCGACTCCCTCGACCGGGGCACAGGTGCTGCGGATACTGGATGAAATCGATAGTCCGGCACTGGCGTACGTTCTCGATACGGGGCAATTTCAGGGATCACCAGTCGACTCAGGTAAAAGCTCTACTGAACCCGTCGCCGCTGCCGAACTATACGATTCGATCGAAATGTGCGCTCCGCGAGCGTCAATGGTGCGTGCTAAGTTCTACTTCGCTGTTTCAGGTGACGAGCAATGGCTCGACTACCCACGTATAGTTCACATGCTGAAAAATGCGAAATTCACTGGTCCGATCTCGATCGTCTATGAGCCACGGGGGAACATTCTTTCCAGAGACGCCCTTCCGGCGGCTGTGCGTTATCTGACCAAACTACTCGATGAATGAACTGCACAGTTGCACCGGAGCCGAATGTTGTCGGCTTTCACGCAACTGAGCCAAGCAAAAGTAAGGAATAACCGAATGGGCAAGTTTTACGACAACTCAATAGTCCCCGATCATCTCCGGCGCAACTTCGATGTCTACGATCGAATCAGTGAACTCAACCTCGATCTGGGATCGTTCGAAACCGACGTGACCAGCCTCAAAGGCGCGGGAATCAGCGGAATCGTCTTCCATGAGTCCGGGCTCGTCTATCTCTCCGGGCACGGCTATGGCCCCGGCCAGATGTACGATGATCCCGATCGCATCAAAGAAGGTCAGGAGGCTGCCGAATGGATCGCAAGCTCGATGATAAAGCGCCTCCACTGGGGTCTAACATGCGGAGGTGAAGGTGGCGATTTGAACGACGTCATATACACCGTCAAGGCGCTGGGCATGGTCGTTTCTACCGATGTTGCCTTCAATGGCGGACCAGCGGTGATGAACGGATTCTCCGAAAGATGGCAATCGGTATTCGGTGGCGGAAAAGGTGAGTTTGCTGTCGATGGCGAAGATGAAAACTACGGTGGCGTTCACGCTCGAAGCGCCATTGGCGGATTCACAGGACGCTTTTCAATCGAGCCAGAGATAATCGTAGCTATCCCGCCTGAGCTTTCGAAGGCGATCATCCAGAACCGTGGCTGGATCTTCCCACTGCCCCCGGCCATGCTCGCTAAAGTCACCGCGGCAAGAAGCTAACGACCCACATTCCACATGTGAGAAAAAATAAAAGCCCCTGAAGAAATACTCCGGGGGCTTTTTACGTGATCTTTCATAAGCGTGGGAACTACGCCGCTATACGCATTACCGATCTTCGATCCTCGATTGTTCGTGGCCGATCACCAAGTTCCGACCATTGGCGTTGTACACCGGGTTCGGTCCATGTGAGCCCTCGCACAGCGGATTTCACCGTTGCACGAATGTGGCCAGGGTTGGCAAGCGACGCTCTTGTGACGATAGACCACTTCTCTGATCCGTATACCCAGAGCGCCTTGAACGCTCGAGGGTCCAACGCCGTTGTGTAAATCATGATTCCAGTAGCTGGTGAATTCGCACAGATTGCGCGGGCAACGTTCAACCCTTCGAGCGGCCCTCCGCAGTCGAGTTCAATAATCGCAAGATCGGCCTTCGACATCGCGGTTATCGCCACCATCGATTGTGAGTTTTCGACAGTGCCGGCGATCATTACGCTGTCCATCGGATCAAGACACGCGTGTAGCTCGTGGTCGAACTCGAATCCGCCGTAGACGGTGATCTTCCCCGGAACATCTAACTCCGGACGCCCAATGGTCCGCCGCGTGATCGGCTGCTGCAACACACGCGAGGTTCCCCGTTGCACCAAGCTTCTCGGGACATACTGACGCGCCATCGGAGTTCGTCGAACAACACGCCTGACCACTCGTCTTTTTCCACCGTTTGGGAATCGAAGGACCTTTGGCATTTCCCCTCCAAAGATTCGGACTACTTACATAACTCTGCCGGTTGATAGCCATCGTCGAATCGTTCGAGTCCGCGAGCCTCATTGGGAAAACAGAGGGTGACTGTTTGCAGAATTGTTATGACGAAAACCGCAATCTGATCGAAAAATCTCGGTTTGGCCGGGATGGGAGTGATTCAGTACTCGCTCATGGCGCATTCCTTTCATGTCATTACCGGGTGTGCAATGGGGTAAGGTCTGCTCGTGAACGTCGTCACATCGACCACTCGACAGGTACGGATAGCCGTGAGAAATACTCTAGAATTGCAATGTAGGCGTTTCATCGTGATCGAAACTATCGACCCGCAAATGGAATCCGAATGAGAATTCTTGTGTCCGGTGGCTCGGGGATGGTGGGCACTCAATTAATCAATACCCTCACTTACGATGGCCATCAGGTAATTCAACTGGTCAGGCGAGAACCGAACCCGCAAGCACGTATCTCGGAATTTAGTTGGGACCCCCTGCACGGAGCATTCGACTCACGGATGCTCGGGCACATTGATGTGGCGATCCATCTGGGCGGTGTCCCGATCGCTGGCGGGCGGTGGAAAGCGGAACGCAAGCTATTAATCCGAGAAAGCCGTGTGCGATCCACGCGGCTACTCTCGCAGGCGCTCGCAAAATTACCAACTCCGCCGGGAGTCCTGATCGTTGCCTCAGCGGTCGGTTACTACGGCGATCGTGGTGAGGAGCCGCTAACCGAAGACTCGGAGGCAGGTGAAGGATTCCTCGCCGATACCGCCGTTCGCTGGGAGGCAGCAGCCGATGCTGCGAGAGACGCCGGGATTCGAGTCGTACACGCCAGGTTCGGGTTAATCATGTCCCGATATGGCGGGTTGCTTGCAAAGGTGCGAATTCCATTTCAGAGCGCTCTGGGTGGAAAATTGGGCAACGGACGACAGTGGTGGCCGTGGATTTCGTTGGCCGATGTGATCAACGGCCTTTCGTATCTGATTGGAAATGAAGAGATTTCCGGGCCTGTGAACTTCACAGCGCCGACTCCCGTGCGAAACGAGGAGTTCACAAAATTAATGTCGAACACAATTTCCCGACCCGCATGGCTACACGTTCCGGCACCAGTAGTAAATCTAGTATTCGGTGAGATGGGCCGCGAGACGATGCTGGCGAGTCAACGAGCCTTTCCTGCGAAGCTTCGCGCCGCCGGCTTTAAATGGCGATCCGAGTCTCTCGGGGAAGTCCTGCATCAGGAGTTGATCAGCGCCCGAAACGACCGTTGGGGCAACACCTCGTGGCGGTAGTCTAAGCGTCTGCCATCATCTGTCGTAGCACGAACGGCAGCAGTCCACCGTGACGGTAGTACTCGTTTTCGATGGCGGTATCGATGCGCACAAGAGCCTCGAACTCCGTTACTTTGCCATCACCAGCGGTCGCGGAGATGGTCACTGTCGAGCCCGGTTCAACCGAGTTGCCAACTCCCGGAATATCGTATGTCTCTGTACCGTCGAGACCAAGCGATTCTGCGGTATCGCCATTTTTATAGACGAGGGGCAGAACACCCATGCCTATTAGATTCGAACGGTGGATGCGCTCAAGACTCTCGGCGATAACCACTCGCACACCTAAAAGCATTGGGCCCTTTGCTGCCCAATCGCGTGAACTGCCTGTCCCGTATTCCTTGCCAGCTAACACAAGCAGCGGAACACCTTCAGCCCGATACTTCTCCGACGCCTCGAATATCCGCATCTTTTCACCGTCTGGCAGGTGAACTGTCCAATCGCCCTCCATATCGGGCGTCAACTTGTTCCGGAGCCTGATGTTGCCAAAAGTACCCCGGATCATCACATCGTGGTTCCCTCGCCTTGATCCGTACGAGTTGAATTCGCGACGTGGGACATCGGCGCCAACCAGGAACTGGCCGGCAGGTGCGCTCGGTGGAATCGATCCCGCTGGAGAGATATGGTCGGTCGTTACTGAATCGCCGAATCTCACGAGAACACGCGCTCCTTTGATCTCAGAGCGAACTGCCGGTTCGGCACTGAAGCCATCGAAGTATGGTGGCTCTTGAATGTAGCTCGACTCTCGGTCCCACTTGAAGTTAAGGCCCTCCGGAGCCGGTAGATCCTGCCACTCGGCTGATCCGGCGAAAACCTCACCGTACTGTTCGTTGAACATCTCGGCGGTCAGCGACTCGGCGATGGTTTCGGCGATATCAGATTGCGAGGGCCAAATGTCTTTCAGGTAGATATCAACGCCATCTTCGTCCTGCCCGAGAGGCTCGTGAACAAGGTCGATATCGACCTTGCCAACCAACGAGTAGGCAACTACCAGAACCGGCGATGCGAGATAGTTTGCCTTTACCTGAGGGTGCAGACGACCTTCGAAATTTCGATTCCCGCTTACGACTGCCGCGGCGGTCAACTCATGGTCGTTGACTGCGTCTGCGACTGCCTGAGGAAGCGGTCCGGAGTTGCCGATACAGGTGGTGCAACCGTAGCCGACGGTATTGAAACCGAGCGCATCGAGGTCTTCGTCGAGTCCGGCTGCCTCCAGATAACGGGTGACCACGGTTGAGCCGGGCGCAAGGCTTGTTTTCACCCACGGCTTCCGATTTAGCCCGCGTTTACGGGCATTCCGCGCCAGCAGACCGGCACCTACCATCACAGAAGGATTCGATGTGTTCGTGCAGCTTGTGATTGCGGCAATTACGACTGAGCCATCACCGACAGCACCTTTCTCACCATCGATATCGACATCGTATTTGTCTGTTGAGGCATCTCTAAAAGATGTATTGAAATTTGGGCCAACCTCACTGAGCGTAAGTCGATCCTGAGGTCGCTTCGGACCCGCCATCGCCGGGACTGTGCCGGCAAGGTCGTAATTCAACGAAACTGAGTATTCAGGCTCGTTCGTTGGATCGTAGAAGAACGAGTTCGCCATGGCGTACTTTTCAACTAACTCGACAAGCGAGTCAGTACGCCCGGTGTCCCGCATGTACTTCAGAGTCTGGTTGTCGACCGGGAAGAAGCCACACGTTGCGCCGTACTCCGGTGCCATGTTCGCAATGGTTGCCCGATCTGCCAGTGGCAGGCTCTCCAGACCCGGCCCGTAGAACTCGACAAACTTCTCGACGACACCTTCGTCCCGTAACATCTGAACGATTCCGAGTACGAGGTCTGTCGCCGTCGCGCCTTCGGGCAGTGCGCCTGTCAATCGTACGCCGACGACTTCTGGAACGACCATGTAATACGGTTGACCCAGCATCACAGCCTCGGCTTCGATGCCCCCAACACCCCACCCCAGAACGCCGAGCCCGTTGATCATAGTCGTGTGAGAGTCGGTTCCGATGCAGGTATCTGGGAAAGCAACTCGACCACCCGTGGAGGTCTCTTCGGAAATAACCGTTTCAGCCAGGAACTCAAGGTTCACCTGATGAACGATGCCTGTCCCCGGTGGGATGATCTTCAGGTTGTCGAATGCTCCCTGTGCCCACTTGAGCAGTTGGTAGCGTTCGGTGTTGCGTTCAAACTCCCGTTCGATGTTCATCGCAAGCGCACCGGCATTCGAGAAGTAGTCGACCTGCACCGAGTGGTCGATAACCATGTCGGAACGGACTATCGGGTTAATAATCGACGAGTCGCCGCCAGCTTTTGTGACCGCGTCCCTCATTGCAGCTATATCAACAACAACCGGAACACCCGTGAAATCCTGCAACACAACTCGCCCCGGCATGTACGGAAATTCGCTGGTCGGCTTGTTATCGGGTCGCCACGAGGCGACAAGTTTCACGTGGTCGTCGGTGGACGGACCTCCATCCGCTTTCCGTAAAGCATTCTCAAGTAGCACCCGTATTGTGTACGGGGTTTTAGCGATATCGATCAGCCCGGCCTCTTCGAGTACGGCAAGAGAGTAGTACTCGACAGTGCCATCTGCCGTTTCGAATGAACGCTTGGCGTCGAAGGAGGTTGATTCAGGTGACATATTTCGTTTGCTGCTCTTACCGCTGAGTCGTATAGCTTCGGATCAGTCAAAAACAGATGCTTCGCATACAGGGCGAATCAACGAGCGATCCGAATGTTTCAGGTAACTACTGTACCAGTGGCAATAATCAATTTTGAGGAACATTCTTCGTGGGGTGACTGCTAGCATCCAGCCTTCGCATCTTTCAACCATCGCCATATGAACTCAACACCATGAGCACGACAATTGATCCAAGAGTGGCGCTCGTGCGTCGAACGCCCTTCTTCTACGGGTGGGCAGTTGTTCTGGCGGCGGGTTCGACAATGTTCGTGCGAAATGCTGCGGCCACGCTGACTATCGCCGTCTTTGTGTTCCCCATGAGCGAAGACCTCGGATGGAGTCGAACGCTGATTGTCGGCGCGGCCGCGGCGGCAGGATTCGTTTCGATGTTCATCTCGCCGCTAGCTGGATGGATACTCCAACGATTTGGTGCCAGAGTGCTGATGACCACGTCGGTGATCCTGCTCGGTGCGGTGATTCTTTCCCTGCGGTGGACTACCAGTCCGATCAGTTTTTACCTGTTGTTCGGCACTGGACGTCTGATGTTCCAGGCACCACTACAAATCGGAGGCTCGACGGCTGTCGCACAGTGGTTCGTTCGCCTGCGAGGTCGTTCGTCGTCGATGCTGGGTGTCTCCCACTCGCTCGGGATGGGTCTTTTCCCGCTTTTCGCCCAGTTGTTTATGAACGCCAATAACGGTGATTGGCGAATGGCATGGTTCTGGATGGGAATCTCCGTCTGGGTCATTGCCCTTCCTCTGACGTTGCTCGTACTCGTGAATAAACCTGAAGATGTCGGGCTTACTCCCGATGGCGACAGAGCGCTCCCGAGAGATGCTGAAAGTAGCGGCAGACCAACGACGAAGACCGCCGCCGAGCAAGAAGAGCAATGGACGCTCCGAGAAGCGATGCGCACTCCGGCGATGTGGACTCTCGCTACGGTCGGTGGGCTCGTATTTTTTATTCATACGGGTGTAAACATTCATCAGGCGGCGTTCCTGCGTGACAACGGCATCAGCGCCTCAATAGCCGCATCGGCACTCACAGTGATGGCGGGTGGAACGGCTATCGGCAGCATCATGTGGGGTAATTTGCTCGATCGGCTCCCGGTGAAGATTGTGTACGCTGCCACCGCCGGATGGCTCGGTGGAATGGCGTTGTTGTTCCTGCTCGTAAACTCACCGGCAACAGCGTTTATCGTTGCAGCACTCTTCGGAATCGGCCTCGGAGGCCTGCTGGTGGTCCCTCCGGTGGCGGTGGCACACTACTTCGGCCGGAGTTCGCTCGGCGCGATTCGAGGTGCGACTGAACCGTTTGTAAGCGGCGGTCAGGCAATCGGGGCTATCGGCGCAGGGCTGATCTTCGACTACACCGGATCCTATTCGGGTACGTTCCCCACGTTTACGGCGGCGGCGGTGATCGCAATCATCCTTCTGGTGTTCACGCGGCGACCTAAAAAGAAGACGGTTGCTTGAATACCGCCTGTTTAGTTGCGGAGTAGTGATTAGACAGCTAATCTCGCCTCGGAAGTGATCTGGTTGGTTTCGTCGACTCCAATCCCGACATGATCAACGTGAACAACTAAGGCAAAGGTGCTCGGCTTGATAAATGGCGTCCTTCATCCAAGAAATGTGGTGGCACAGCTTGTCCAGCACGGTGTCACGCACTACGTAACCCTTCCCGACTCTGAGACGGCGCACATGTACGAGGCGTTGATGGCAGAGCCATCGATCACAGTAGTGCCGGTCGCTCGCGAGGGAGAGGCAATTCCCGTGGCGGCAGGTCTGTTCGTTGCGGGTCAGAATCCGGTTATCTCAATCCAGAATGCTGGACTGTATGAAGCCGGGGATGCCCTGAGAGGGCTTGCACTCGGCATCGGTTTACCACTGGTGATGTTCATCGGGTACCGGGGCCACAACCGAAAGGGCGATACTCCCGACTCGGCAGCGACGTTCCTTGAACCATATCTGCACATGTGGCGTGTCGACTATTTTGTTGTTGAGTCGAACGACGATCTCGACCGGGTGCCACTTGCGTTCAAGCTGGCAGCTAAAACGAATCAGCCCGTAGCCGTGGCGATTGGGACCGAGTACGCGAAACACGACGATTCGGCGAAAGGTGGAGTAGTGATGGGTGGCAACGCATGATTACGTATCAGGACGCATGCCGGGTCATCAACGATTCACGCGCCGAGGCCGTAGCGGTCACGACGATGACGCAGACGAAGTACTGGAATCAGATTTCAAATGAACCGAGTCTCGACGTCGGTATCGCCAACGCCATGTCGAAAGCGTCGTCTGTCGCGCTTGGAATCGCGCTCGGTGACGAAGACCGTACTGTTCTGTGCCTCGACTCAGACGGCTCTCTTCTCATGAACTTCGGGTCGTTGGCGACTATCGCAGGAATGGCACCCAGAAATCTCTTCCATTTCGTGTTCAACAATGGGATCTATTCGATAACGGGTGGACAGCCCGTACCAGCCCCCGGTGTCGAGTACGCAAAGGTCGCAGAAGCCTGTGGCTACGTATCTGCCCACAGATTCGACGACATCGAATCGCTCGATACCGCCCTTCCGGGAATCCTGTCGAGCCCAGGACCTGTACTGATCGAAATTATCGTGAGAGGCGAGCCTCAAACCGAAGGAGTCGATCAGACATGGGAGTCGAATGCAAGGCTACCCCGACAACTCCTTACGCTTCGAAAGCAGCTTACCGGTGTTGACGACTGGGGCTCTGGCGGACCGTATATCTAAGTCGTTGGCCATCTTAATGCGGACTCTACTTCGGGCTCCCGAAGCAGTTCAGAGGCTGGCTATTTTTCGCCTTTACGGCGGTTCGGTCGGACTCGGGCTACGACTAGCCCGAGTAAACCAGCAAGCATAATCAAATAGTCTCCCGTAGCTGTCATGACCCTGACTGACCCATCCCCACCCGTAGGTATGTTGCAGCCAAACACAGTCAGCGCTGGTTCAGGCGCGATCGTCACCCCATCTTCGCCCTCTGCTTCTGCCGCTTCCTCATCCGCTGCGCGCAGCGCGGCAACGGTCGCAGAAATGTCGTCTTCGGTCACGGGTGGTTCGTCCTCTGCTGTCGACACGTCAGAGTCGTCGACAGCGGGTTGTTCTTCAGCATCATCTGGTGAAACCGATTCAGGTTCTGTCGGAGTTGGGGCGGCTTCGGCATCAGCCGAGTTGCCATCTTCAGGTACTTCAGTCGATTCGGACGTTTGTGGCTCAGGCGTCGATACCGGAACCAGATCAACGACAGCAGTTGACTCTGCCGTCTCACCCGATGGAACGTTGACCTCGGGTGTCACCACTGGCTCAGGAGTGGCCGGTGCAACCTGTGCTTCATCCGTTGGTATCTCAGTCGGTGCTACAACAACGGTTGGCGGAAGTTCCACAGTAGGTGCCGGAATCGGAATTTCTGTTGGCACAGGTGTCGGCGTCGGATCAGGTGCGTCTACGCTGAAAACGCGGACGACCGCGCCATGAATATTCCCTGCGTCATCACGTCCTATCACTTCGAGGGTGTGGATCGTATTCTCCAGAGCCTCAGGTCGATACGACCATGTCGATGCAGACTCGGCAGTGAACCCTGAAGTCACATCAATTCCGTCGAGCAGCGCACTGATGATCGTCACTCCGGGATGTGTGTCGCCTGCGTACTCACCGATCTCCTTCGCAAAGCTCACGGTGATCAGCGGGCGTGACACGGTAGAAACCTCTCGGTCTCCGGGAACGACGACGGGCTGTTTTATAACTGTATCCAGTTGAAATTGAACAGCACCGACCGGGTATTCCGGCGCTTCCACCGCAACCCCACCACGGGCGATATTCAGCGCGGCGTCAAACCCGGCAGCCTCAACATTTTTGACACCATCACCGGCAGCAGCGCCCGTGAATGTCGTCCCATCGACATTGATGCTCCATTCGTTCAGGTCCACAGGCTGTGCAGAGCCAAACGTCACGCCATTGATGGTCACCGTCGGATCGGCAGTCAGTGTCTCGGTCGTCTTGACGCTGATCGTGAGCAGTCCATTCGTGATCGCGGTGTCTGTGGAAACCGTGAGTCGCGGACCGAGCTTGTCGATCGGGAATATCTCTTTCAACTCCGATGGGAACTCGGTGATGTCCGACACGGCACCGGGCATGATCGTCAAAAGTTCAGAAGAGGTCGGGATCTCCTCGAACACCAGCCAGACGGTGTCGGTCACGTCAGTTACCATCGTGGCAGTCTTCGCCGGCTGGCCTTTGATCATGAATCTACTCGGCTCGATGAGTGATTCTTTGATCGGTTCCGACCACTTGACTTTGACGCTGTTGAGAACGTTTCCGACAGTGACCTTGTCGGTTGCGTCGTAAGCCTCGCCGAGAACCACCTCGACCAGACCGGGTGGAGCGGTGTCGACAGTGAAATTATTCGGTTGGTCACCCGTTGCTGCATCTGAATCTGAACGACCGACATTCGATGCACGATCCGTCGCGGTCACGTACCAGTTGACGAGTCCGTCGGTTCCGACAGGAGGTAGCAGCACGGAGGCGTTCCAGCCCTGGTTTATCGCTGTTGAATCGATGGCCGATGCAGTGACAATCTCACCGGCCTCATCGAAAATCCCATCCCGATCAAGGTCGATGTGAAATTTGATCTGATCAAGTTCAACTCCCGAGCCCGCATCTGTGACCACCGCCCGCGCCCACACCGTGGTGTTGCTGGTTGAACTGGCTTGTGCTGGAGTTGTGATCGAGACAGAAGGCTTGGTGGCATCGACAACGACTGCCTCACTAATCAACTTCGATGGACTGGCGTCAGCGTACTCGATGGTTATCGCATCACCGTCAACAACTTTGATCGTGGGCCGTGTTGTCGAAGTCGCGTCGGCAGCACCCGTGGTATTGGTCGCAGCGCCGGTCTTGAATGTCCCTATGAACGAGTGCGAAATAGCGGTCGATTCCCGCAGACTCAGCGTAAAACCAACCGGATCGGAGGGAGATCGCAAAGTGACCGTTGTCACGTCGTTCTGCTCGCTTCGGTAGGTCACCGTGAAGTTCTCTGCCACAGAGACGGTTTGGAGGTGAACTAATTGAAATGTCCCTGAATCTTTGTTGACCCATTGAACACTGGCCTTCGATGTGCTGATTTGCACATCAGCAGCAGTAACGGTGCCATCGGCGTTGAAATCGCCAACAGGCGCGTTCTTCAACTTAAAGATCGTAGTTGAGCCCGCAATGCCGATCGGAAGTTCGTATAAATTCCCCGTCGAATCGGTGGTTTCAAACTCCTGCAGTACCGTCACATTCAGATCTGAATCGAAAACCGTGACGGTGACTTCCGATGCAAGATCAGTGTGGGATGGCGAGACGCTCAACACATTATCCTGAGCAGCAGACACGGTGTTTGCGTCGCCGACTGGCGCGATTAACCCAACTACTGCCAGCACAACTGCAAGTAGAAGAATTCTGGAGCGTCTGATTAGTAGACGGCGACCCGTGCTGCCCGCCAAGACTGTTCCCATCTTCTGAGATTAGCCACAACTGGGCGAACAGGCATGTGTGAACGTAGCACCGCTCTCGTGGGCGCATACGCACACGCAGATGAGGCGTACGCTGCCAAACCAGACATTCGAGTTCCAGAGTCAGGCATATATGCCGTGGCTCGAATTCGTGATTACAGCAGCGGCAGGACGATGTGGGAGGGTCGTACTTCATCTCGAAATACACGGTTTCGTGCGATCACGCCACCTGTCTCAAGAGCGTTGTTTCTACCGGTCTGCCAGTTTCGATCCCATCGAGGGAAGCTACTGCTCGCAATCGCCACTCGGAGACGATGCCCTTTCAGGAACACATGACTCGTTCCCCAGAGATCGACTTCGAACTTCATTGTCAGGTGAGGTATAAGCGAGATGGGCTTTTCGAACGATTCCAGAAATCTTCCTCGCAATATGCCGTCACACACAAGCATTGATGTGCCATCGGGGTGAACATCGGTGATCCTCACGATCCAATCGGTGTCGATGGCCGAGGTAGACGCGTGTAGCACAGCCTTGACTGGCCCGGTTACGTCGAGCGGTTGTTCGAGTATTTCGGTGGTGTAGGTCAGGACGTTGGTTTCATACTCACGTTGATCGCGAGGGCCGTTGTTATCACCGAGGTGACCACCGCCGAACGAACGAATCGGATTCTCGGGGTCTGATTCGTACTCATCGAACGCTTCGCCAAACAGGTCGGGTTTTTCGACGGATAGCACACCGTCATTTAGCGAATCGGCCGTTCCTGAACTGCCTGCCGACAGGTAAAACGAGGTGTAATTCACGGCTGACGGGGGCCATTCGCCGAACTCCCGCCATTTGTTGATGCCCATTGCGAACAGCTTCACCGGTTTGTCAGTGTCGACACCGTTGTCGATGCCCTTCAACCAGTGATCGAACCACCGCAGCCGGGTCGAGAACCAACCGAGAATCGCATCTTCACCGAAATCGACCTCGCCAGCTTCCCGCGTGTCGGCAGGACTGGGGTTGTGGACCCACGGCCCAATCGTCAATCGTTGACCGGTTCGAGCAGCCGTTGTTTGTGCTTTCGCTCGCATGCCCGTAAAGCTTTTGAGGGTTCCGTTCAGGAAACAGTCGTACCAGCTACCGAAATGGTGTACCGGAACGTCGACTCGATCATGCGATCTGATGTTGCTGAGTTTCTCCCAGTAACCGTCATAGTTTGGGTGGCTCATCCAGTCGCTGAACCACCCGTGCAGATCAGCGACGGGAGGCAGTGGTGAGATCGGTGTGTGCTCAAGCCATTCTAGGTAGTCATCAGCCGCCCTGTTCAGACGCTGTTCGACTTCATTCTCAAGATCTTTAGGAGCAAGCTTTCGAGCGTTTGTTGCCGTGTGCTTGAGAGTCCAACTGACGTTAAATCCATGCTCGAATGCCCCACTCCGGTAGACCCACTCGTCATAGTAGTCGGCGGCTGATTGGCGAACAAATTGAGCGACCAGATGTGGGGGTTGAGTGGACAGCATTCGGTACTGTGTGGCTCCTGAGTACGATCCACCTATAGTGCCGATTTTTCCGTTCGACCATGCCTGTTCAGCGGCCCATTCTACGGTGTCGAATCCATCGCGGTGCTCGCCATCGCCGTCGTCCCTGAAGGGATAGAATTCGCCATTTGACGCAAAGCGTCCTCTTACATCTTGAATCACGGTTACATAGCCATGCGAGGCATAGAACTCACCGGCTTTCAGACTAGATTCCGAAGACGCAGTCTTGTCGTAGGGTGTTCGCTCGATCAGTACCGGAAAACGACCTTCGCTGCTCGGTCGCCAAATATCGGCACGAAGTATCGTTCCATCCCGCATCGGGACCTCGATGTTTCGCTCAACAATTACGCTGAAATCGCCTTCTAATCCAGCCACAAAATCAATCCTTCATCTACCCGTCATTGCCGAGGAAATCATTCGAAAATTAAACCTTCGAGACACTCTCAAGAGAACCACCCCTAGAGTGCGGCTCCACCGTCTACGGTGATCATCGAGCCGGTAATCATTGCTGCGTCGTCAGTCGCTGCGAACATAAAGGCTTTCGCTATATCCTCTGGTCGCTGTAATCGACCGAGTGGCGTGTTGTTCAATCGCCGTCCAAAATTCTTAGGATTATCGATACTGGTATCCCAGTTGTTCGGACTGTGTTCATTGTTGTCGCGGATAAACGGGGTATCGACGTGACCCGGTGAGATAATCACACACCGAATGTTGTCCTTAGCGAACGATGTTGCCGTCGAGCGCGTCAGACCAACCATCGCCATCTTCTGTGCCGCATAACCGGGGCTCCCGCCACCGGGTCGTATTGACGCAAGAGATCCCATGTTCAGGATCACGCCCTTCCCGGCACGCCGCATCGAAGGAACAACCGCCTGAATCCCCAGAAACGCACCGTTGAGTCCGACTTCCATGATGAGGCGAAACTGTTCTTCAGTTTGTTCCTCGAAACCAACCCGGAAATTTGCGCCAGCGTTGTTGCAAAGCAGGCTGACAGACCCAAGTTCCGACTCGGTGCGGGCGACCGTTTCAGCCCACATATCGGCGCGCCGAACGTCCAACTCAACAGCTATGGCAGTTCCACCTGCTTTAGTAATATCGGCGGCGACCTCCCTGGCGGGATCCAACCGGTTGTCGGCAACACAAACCGCACAGCCTTCTGCTGCGAAAAGACGCGCCTGAGCGCCGCCCATGGCACCACCACCACCG
>JAJRZP010000140.1 GCA_024275195.1 Chloroflexota bacterium
AGTACAGTCTGCATCAACTCCTCTACGGTCCGTCTTCACGCACCGACGGCACCTTGAATCTGGTGGGGGCGTTACAGATCTGCATGGGCTATGTTGGAGCCGAGAACATTCGAGAGATGAACAAGGCTCGAATGGTCTACGCCCCCGCAATCAAGACTGAAGGCAAGATCTACCAGCAGGCCGGTCTGGGCAGCTAGTAGGTCTCGCTCCCTTTGAAACCCTCTCCATTAGGGAGAGGATTTGGGTGAGGGGGAATACTGGTGCGGTAGGGCTCGGCAAGGTTCTGAATGGAATATCCCCGTTACGTACCCCCTCAACCTAGCCTTCTCTCTGAGGGAGAAGGAACGGGCAAGCAGCCGCATTCCAGAACCAAGCGTTAATTTGGCACCTGCACCGTCATGTGCTGATGCCTAGAATTAAGAGACAATCGTTCACATGAACTTCAAGCGCCCGCGCGGCACCGCCGACATACTCCCCGAAGACCAGCCCTATTGGTCGCACATCTATTCGACAGCCCGTAAGGTCGCGAACCAGTTTGGCTATCGGCGAATCGACACGCCAACCTTCGAGGACACCGACCTGTTTCAGCGTGGCGTTGGTGATGAAACCGACATCGTCCAGAAGGAGATGTACTCGTTCGAGGATCACGGAGGTGACTCGCTCACACTCCGCCCGGAGGGGACAGCCTCTGTCTGCCGTGCCTATATCGAGAACGGTCTCCACAACGCCCCACAGCCGGTACGACTTTACTACATGGCCCCGATGTTTCGATATGAACGACCTCAGGCGGGTCGCTTTCGCCAGCATCACCAGTTCGGGGTCGAGGCGATCGGGGATCCATCTCCACAAGTTGACGCTGAAATCATTGAGCTTGGCTGGAAGTACATCGCCGACCTTGGGATCAAGGGTGTAACGCTTCGAATCAATAGCCTCGGTGATCCTGATGGCAGGGTCGACTATCTGGGCGATCTCGACAGGTATTTCCGTGGAGCCATCGACCAGTTGCCGAAGATAGATCGTGATCGGCTCGACCGGGCCCCTCTCAGGGTTCTCGATTCGAAGGCGCGCGAGACCCAGGTGCTGGCAGACGCGGCACCACGGTCACTCGATTACATCGACGGTGAAGCGAAAGAGCACTGGCATGCCCTTCTCGAACATCTTGAAAATCTAAAACCTGTCTACCCAGACTTTTCATACAAGGTCGATCATCGGCTGGTTCGCGGGCTCGACTACTACAATCGCACCGTTTTCGAGTACGAACCAGTTGATGCAGGCGGGCAGGGAACGCTTCTGGCGGGTGGACGATACGATCCGTTGATCGGAATACTTGGCGGTCAAGAAACACCGGCAATCGGCTTTGGATCTGGGATGGAGCGAATGATTCTCGAACTCAAGAAGCAAGAGGCACAAATTGCTCCATCAACGGGGCCGGAGATTGTTGTCGTCACTCTCGGTGATTCGGGAGCCACAGGAGCTGCTCTGGCGACCGGCCTGAGAGCGGCTGGCGTATCAACCGTACTTGCACCAAGCCGCTCGATGAAGGCCCAGATGCGCTACGCCAATAATCAAAATGCTGCCAATGTCGTAATTATCGGCGATCGCGAAGTTGAGACCGGCGTTGCGTCAGTAAAGAACCTTGTTGACAGTGGTGAACAGTCAGAGGTTGCTCTGGATGCTACCAGCATCGCTGCACATGTTCGTTCGACTGGAAACCAGTAGCGAGTCACGTTCGTGCACGGCCCATGACCGTCGCGTCCGAACCCATGTTCAGAATTAACGATTAGTTCGTACTTACTGGTAACCTCAAAATATGCAGCAATCAATGGAAGCCCGCCTGAAAGAAATCGCCGGACGACACGGCGAGGTTGAGCGGCTTATGTCTCAGCCAGAAACCGCGTCAGATCCAAATGCAATTCGCAGACTGGGACGCGAATACAGTCAACTCCAGCACGTTGTCGAACTCTGGAACGAGATGACGCGCACGCAGTCCGATCTTGACGGTGCGCTGGAGATTATTGCTGAGGAAGATGAGCCTGAGGTCATCGAGATGGCGACCGTAGAAGCCGACGAGCTAAAAGAGAAGCTTGAAACCCTTAGTGCCGATATCAAAGTCGAGCTACTCCCTAAAGACGAGACGGAGCTTGCGGATGCCGTGGTTGAAATCCGCGCAGGAGCTGGTGGCGATGAAGCCGGCCTGTTTGCAGCAGAACTGTTCCGTATGTATCAGCGCTACGCTGAAAGCCGAAAATGGAAGATCAAGATATTGAGCCAGAACGATACCGGGGTCGGTGGGATCAAAGAAGTAACATTCGAAATCGACGGGGAACGTGCGTATCAGCGGCTTCACCTCGAAAGCGGAGTACACCGAGTTCAACGAGTGCCCGCAACCGAATCACAGGGACGTATCCATACCTCGACAGCCACCGTGGTAGTGATGCCCAAGGCTGAAGAAGTTGACATCCAGATCGCTGACAATGACCTGAAGATCGACGTATTTCACTCAGGCGGCGCTGGCGGTCAGAACGTCAACAAAGTAGCAACTGCCATTCGCATCACCCACCTGCCTTCAGGCCTTGTCGTGCAGTGCCAGAACGAACGGTCGCAGTTGCAGAACAAGCTCCAGGCGATGGATATCTTACGTTCACGACTTTGGGACATGGAGTTGCGTAAGCAGCAGGCAGAGATCAGCGCCAACCGGAAATCGCAGGTTGGAACTGGTGATCGCTCGGAGAAGATTCGTACCTACAACTTCCCACAGTCACGCATCACCGATCACCGTATCGGCTACACGAGCCACCAGATGCAGAACGTCCTCAGCGGCGAGCTAGACGGCTTCATTGATGCGCTACTACAAGAGGAACAGGCACGAAAGTTAGCCGCAGTCGGCGACTAAAGGAATAGGTTCACAACGTTGTATCGCCATCACGAGAAATCGGCGGTTACCTGCCCTGAGCGAAGTCGAACGGGCGACAATCACGCCCAATCAAACTCGATACTGAATCAAGTACAACCTGACAGCACCCACACAGATGTCATCCTGAGCCAGTCGAAGGACGACAGGTTAGCCGACAGCAACACTCCAGACGTAATTCAATGCCATCCGAAACCGTCTCAACCTTGATCCAATCGATTACCGCGCGCCTCAGCGCGGTCGGAATTGAGGATGCAGGAATCGATGCACGACTGCTGGTACGAAGTGCATTCGGATGGTCAGCCGCTGAACAGCTTGGTCGACTGGTCGACCCGCCACCAGACAATCTTCTTGCCCCCCTCGAATCTCTCGTAGCTCGCCGTGTGACGCGAGAGCCACTGCAATACATAACTGGCAGCACAGAGTTTTTTCGTCGGCAGTTCAGTGTGAGTGAAGCAGTGCTGATCCCCCGTCCCGAAACGGAACAGTTGGTGGTGCAGTGCATGGCATTCGTCAGGGAACGCGGAATCGACAATCCACGAATCGCCGACATTTGCACAGGTTCCGGAGCCATTGCGATATCGCTCGCACTTGAAATGCCCAGTGCCGAATTGCATGCAACCGATATTTCTCCACAGGCACTGGCGGTCGCCCAACAGAATGCCGACGTTCTCGCCGCCGAGCTTAATATGTATCAGGGCAACCTGTTGGAGCCGCTGACAGGCGAGTTCGACATCATCGTGTCGAATCCACCCTACATCCTCTCTGGCGCGATGCCGTCACTTCAGGCTGAGGTCGCCAATGAGCCGAGTTTGGCACTGGATGGAGGCACTGACGGTCTGGACGTTATTCGACCGCTCTTTGAAGGTATTTCGACTGCGCTGAGGTCGACCAATAGTGCCGCGTACATAGAAATCGATCCGCCTATCGAAGATGCCGTCATGAAGCTGGCACTCGAAACGTTCCCTCATGCAGGCATTTCACTGCTAACCGATCTGGCCGGACTCACCCGGTGCGTGTCGATAGAACACGCGTAAGTACCCCGTGGCGGAAAGAATGCGGCGGCCTGTGCATGCAATTGGGAAAACCGCCGTGGGTGCGACAGGTCAAAGTATCGAACCACCGTAAACTGGAGAAACCAGTAAAGAAAAAGCCCCGAACGAAATATTCGGGGCTTCTTTTTTGATCACATTGATCGGATCGCGAGTGGCTTACCTCTTTGTGTACTGAGGTGCCTTCCGGGCCTTCTTGAGACCGTACTTCTTGCTTTCCTTCATTCGGGAGTCACGGGTCATAAGACCAGCATCACGAAGTGCCTTGCGATTGTTCTCGTCCATAACCACCAGGGCACGAGCGAGTCCGTGTGCAAACGCACCAGCCTGACCGCCTGAACCGCCACCGTGAGTTTTTGCAACAACTGTCACCTTGTCGGTAAGGCCGGTTGCGCCGAGGGGACTGACAGCCTGTCGCAGCCATGCACCAACGGTGAACACTTCGTCGATAGGCTTTCCGTTGACGGTTGAACCGCCCGGAGTGTTGTAAACCCGAACACGCGCTATGGCTGTCTTTCGACGGCCTGTTCCGTAGTAATACTGCTGGCTGGTCAACTATTTCTCTCCCGAGTCGCTAGATTTTTTAGCGGCTGGTTTTTTTGCAGCAGGCTTCTTGGCCGCTGGTTTTTTCTTTGGGGTTGCGGTTGCCTTCTTTGCAGCAGGCTTCTTCGCTGTAGTTGCTTTCGCTGCTGCAGGCTTTTTCTTGGCTGCTGGCTTCTTCTTTGGAGTTGCCTTCTTAGCAGCAGGCTTTTTCGCTTCTGTCTTCTTCCCGGCGGTCTTCTTCGGTGCAGCTTCGGCAGTTTCTACTACCTCGGTTGCAACCGCAGCGGCCTCGGCTTTGGGGGCAGATTTCTCGGCAGGAGCCTTCTTCACAGCAGACTTCTTGGCTTCAGCGGCAGCGGCTTCAGCTTTCGCAGCGGCTGCCTCTTCTCGTGCCTCGCGTCGCTCCGATCCGAGAACCTGAGCAGCGTGCGGGTGCTCGGCTCCGGCATAGACCTTCAGACGTCTCATCATCTGTCGGCCAAGTTTGTTCTTCGGCAGCATTCCTTTTACAGCCAGTTCGATAATTCGCTCAGGCTGTCGTTCCTGCATCCGAGAGTAAGGAATTTCTTTGAGGTTTCCCGGATATTGGCTATGGCGTTTGTAGATCTTCTGCTCGGCCTTCATGCCCGTAACTTTGATCTTCGATGCGTTGATTACAACAACGAAATCGCCAGTCAACATGTGCGGCACGTAAGAAGGCTTGTGCTTGCCCATCAGGAATGTCGCTACACCAGTCGCGAGTCGGCCGAGAACCTGACCATCGGCATCAACGACTTGCCAGTCATTGACGATTTCGGAGGCCCGTGGGTTGTATTGCTTTAGCTTGGTAACCATGTTCAGTCGTTCAGTCCGTGATTTTCAACGCTCTAGTTTACGCTCAGTTCAACAGATACAGCAGGGTCAATTGCAGGCAACCCGCACTCTCCTGAACCGTTGTATGAAATTGCTTCGAGGCAAAGGCCCCTTGCCGGCATGACGTGGGTTGCTGCGCCTCGATTTACCGAGGTGAGCAGTTGACCGACGATATCAGTCGAGGTTTTGCCCGTTCCGACGTCGTACAGCACTCCCGCGATCCTGCGTATCTGCTGGTGCAGGAAGGCATTTGCTGTGATTTTGAATTCGATGTTGTCGCCACTGCGTATCACCGAAGCGGATTCCACGTTACGTAGCGTCGGTGCGTCCGGTGGAGTGCTTGGACCCGCAAATGCCGCGAAATCGTGCAGTCCCGCAAAAGACTTGCACGATTCGTTCATCGCGGCAACATCGAGCGGCTTTCGTACGTGTGTCACAAAGTGACGGTCGAGTGCAGGTGCAGAACGGGCATCGTTGAACGTGTACACGTAAGTACGTGAAGACGCGTCACTACGTGGATTGAACCCTTCGGGTCCATCCTCGACAAGTTGTGCGCAACGAATGCGCACGTCTTTTGTCATGTAGTGATTCAATGCAATCCTGACCTTGTCGGGCGACATATCGGTCACTTCATCGAAGCGGCCGACCTGCCCTCTTGCATGTACGCCGGTGTCGGTTCGACTCGCCAGGTACATCCTTATGTCTTTGTTGAATATGCTATGCAGGGCGGCTTCTAGTTCGCCCTGCACGGTTCTTGCGTTCGATTGAAGTTGCGAGCCGTGGAACTCTGTTCCGTCGTACTCCACTATCAGGCCGAAACGCATCGTTTTAATTAGTCAACCAGTTCGATCAACGCCATTTCTGCGGCGTCACCAGCGCGAACACCAAGCCGAGTAATACGGGTATAGCCACCAGCCCGTTCTTTAAAACGCGGTGCAATATCGTCAAATACCGACTTTACTACCGCTTTGTCGGTAATGAACGCTGCTGCCTGTCGTCGATCGTGAAGAGTTCCATTCTTGCCAAGGGTGACCATCTTCTCGGCAAGAGGGCGAATTTCCTTGGCTTTTGCGATAGTGGTCTTGATCTGACCATGTCGGAGCAGGTCGGTGACCATGATCCTGAACATAGCTCTTCGCGGACCAGAGGCTCGGCCGAACTGCCGACCTGATAATTTATGCCTCACTGGAGTCTTCTCCTGAGTTATCTGTGGCATCGGCTGAAGCTTCAGTTTCGGCATCAGCTTCGGCCTTTGGCTCGTCGCCTTCGCCTTCCTCAGAGGTGTCTTCTTCAGGTAAGAGATTTCGCTCAGCGAGCTTGTCGTAAAGCTCGTCCAGCGATTTCTGGCCGAAGTTCCGAATCTTAAGTAGCTCGCTCTTAGGCATCGAGAGCACTTCACCGACGCGGTTGATACCGGCGCGTTTCAGACAGTTCAGCGTTCGAGCAGAAAGAGCAAGTGTTTCGACGAGTGTGTTGTAAACGTCGGGTGAAATACCGAGTCCGGCGGCTGGGCTCGCCTCTTCTTCAGGTTCTTTGTCGAGCCTTGTGAACAGGAAGAAGCGCTCCATCAGCAGGTTACCTGCCGCTTGCATCGCCTCCAACGGCATGATCGTTCGGTCGGTCCATACCTCGACAATAAGTCGTTCGAGATCTGATCGCTGACCAACCCGTGTCGGCTCTACCGAGAAGTTGGCTTTGCGCACCGGCGTGTAGATGGCGTCGACTGGAAGGACGCCGATTGGCAGACCCTCGTCCTGACTTGCAGGCTCGTAGCCGACTCCCTGTTCAACATTGAACTCGACGGAAAGACGAGCGCCAGCATTGTCGAGCGTAGCCAGATGATGTTCCGGGTTTACGATCTCGAAATCGGCAGTCGCCATGATGTCGCCAGCGCGAACCTCGCCCTCACCGTCGACTTCTAGACGAAGTCGACCGGGGCGATCCGCCAGCGAACGGAGACGGATACCTTTTACATTTAGCAGGAATTCGACAATTTCTTCACGCATGTGAGGAATCGTGGAATACTCATGGAGAGCCCCATCGACCTTCACCCACGTGATAGCGGTACCCGGCAGTGAGTTGAGCAGCGAGCGGCGCAGCGGGTTGCCAAGTGTGACTCCCCAGCCGCGTTCAAGCGGCTCAGCGACGAATCGACCGTAGGACTCTTCGTTCTCCTGAATTGTTATAGAGAGATCAGGGATCTCGGGTGTGACAGGCGGCAGTTCTTCCTGAGGAGTTATGCCGTACATTCGTTCAAGCATCGGCGTAATTTACTTCCTGGAGTAGTACTCAACTATTTGACGAGTGTCGATTGAAAGTTCGACGTCGCTTGTCTTCGGGAGAGTTACGACTTCACCAACGGCATTGTCAGTATCGACATTGAGCCAACTCGGAATCACCGAGTTTGCACCCATACCGTTGGATACGATTTCGAACAGTCCAGTCTTCTTCGACTGGTCGCGCCAGCTGATGCGGTCCCCCGCCTTCACCTGGTATGAGGGGATGTTTACCTTCTTGCCATTCACCTGAATGTGACCGTGACTGACGATCTGTCGGGACTGTGGTCGCGAATCGGCGAATCCAAGACGATATACAACGTTGTCGAGCCGACTCTCAAGTAGCTGCAGCAGGCGGTCGCCTGTCACACCCTCGAGTCGACTTGCTTTTTTATAGTAGTTGCGGAACTGTCGCTCCAGCACGCCATATATAGCGCGCGCCTTTTGCTTCTCACGCAACTGTGTTCCGTATTCTGAGATACGTCGTCGTCGCTGTTGTGTCGACTTGTCGCCGGGTGCGCTCTTTCGTCGCTCCCAGGCACATTTGCCTGCGGGCTTAGAGCAGAGCTTCATCCCGAAGCGTCGGCAGTTCTTGCATTTAGGTCCGGTATACCTTGCCATTTAGTTTCCTGAGTTACTGGGTTGCCTTTTGGGCTTGTTTCGTACTGGGTTGGCGTCAGTGAAACGAGCTGCTATTTGGCAAGGAGCCCGTTCGTGACAATTTATTTAGACTCGGCGCTTCTTCGGTGGTCGGCATCCATTGTGTGGGA
The DNA here is from genome assembly GCA_024275195.1 of Chloroflexota bacterium. Lineage (GTDB taxonomy): Bacteria > Chloroflexota > Dehalococcoidia > Lucifugimonadales > Lucifugimonadaceae > Lucifugimonas. The sequence goes on from JAJRZP010000140.1 coordinate 8,405, forward strand.
CTGGCGTGATGTCGCGAATCGACACCACTCGGATTCCAGCACCCTGGATTGCTCGAATGGCAGCCTCACGACCAGAGCCGGGGCCCTTGACCATGACATTCACTGTCTTCAGACCGTGTTCAATGGCTGCCCGAGCTGCAGTTTCACCTGCGCGCTGAGCTGCAAATGCAGTGGATTTTCTTGAGCCGCGGAAACCCATTGCACCTGCGCTGCTTTGAGAAATGACGTTGCCCTGTGGGTCGGTCAGTGTGATAAGCGTGTTGTTGAACGTGGCGTTAATGAAAGCCTTGCCCTGTGGGACAAACTTCTTTTCGCGTCGTCGTGCTCGCTGTCTTGGCATATTGGTTTTTAGTAATCCTCTGGATGGCGATGTCGACCCGTACTTCAACGGATCTACTGTGAATCAGTGGGCGTGATTAGTGACCGGCAACCCGCTTACGTCCGGCAACCGTCTGACGGCGACCACGCTTTGTTCGGGCATTGGTCTTCGTTCGCTGTCCACGAACGGGGAGACCCCGGCGGTGTCGCAAACCACGGAATGTTTGAATATCGGTGAGTCGGCGGATGTTCAACTGCGTCTCTCGACGAAGATCACCTTCGATAAGGAGGCCGGTTCGTTCAACAGCACTTCGGACTCGAGCAAGTTCTTCGTCGGAAAGATCTCGAACACGGGTGGTTTCGACCATGCCTGAATCGACCACAATCTTTTTTGATGTGGTTCGACCGATACCGTAGATGGCAGTCAGCGCTATTTCGAGTCTCTGGTTGTCCGGAATGTTTACACCGGCGATGATCGCCATAAGGCCGATTTCTCCTGTTGTTCGGCTAGCCCTGTCGCGCCTTCAGGCGAGGGGTTTGCTTGTTTATCACGTAGACGCGTCCCTTGCGGCGAACAATTTTGCTGCCGGGGTGCTTGGCCTTGACGGATGCTTTTACTTTCATGATTTTTCTCGTGTGCGCTGGCACCGCTAAGTGTGCCATGCCTCTTACTTGAATCGGTATGTAATTCGGCCTCTTGTCAGGTCGTAGGCCGAAAGTTCGACCAGAACCTTGTCGCCGGGCAGGATGCGTATGAAGTTTTTACGAATCTTGCCTGATGCATGGGCCAGAACCTCGTGACCGTTTGGAAGTTCGATCTTGAAGAACGCGTTCGGCAGAGCCTCGTTTACGAGACCTTCAACTTCGATTGCTTCCTTTTTTGCCAATATATTCTCGATCCGCTCTCGTGTTCTAGTGGTCGAACTGGGTTCAGTGCTATTCAACTGTGAGAACTACCGGGCCGTCCTCCGTTACCGCTACCGTATGCTCGAAGTGACACGATAGTGCATCATCTTCAGTGACAACAGTCCAACCGTCGTCAAGCATGCGGGTTTTCCATCCGCCGGCGTTCACCATTGGTTCAATTGCCAGTACGAACCCAACCTGAAGCTCCGAACCATGTCCGGCTGGACCAAAGTTTGGAATCTGCGGTGGCTCGTGCAGGTTCTTGCCAATTCCATGCCCGACATACTCACGAACCACTTCGTAAGACTTCGGAAGCACATGGCTTTCGATGGCGTTTGATATATCGCCTACCCGGTTGCCGGGCCGTGCTGCATTAATCCCCATTTCAAGCGACCCACGGGTGGTGTCGATCAGGTCATCCTTCTCACTTGTGGAAGGACCAGCGACCTGCGTGACCGCATAGTCGCTGTTGTACCCGTCTACTATCGCGCCACAATCCAGAGTTACTAAGTCGCCAGCCTGGACGACCCGGTCGCCCGGAATGCCGTGAACAATCTCTTCATTTATCGATATGCACGCTGTTGCTGGAAATCCGTACAATCCCAGAAATCCTGGCTTCGCACCTTCCGTCTCGATAGCCCGACGAGCGATGTCATCGAGTTCACGGGTCGTTATTCCCTGCTCTAGCGCATCGAACGCTTTCCGAACGGCAAACGCGACAATCCGCCCGGCCTCGCGCATAATTTCCAGCTCCCGTGCCGACTTTAATATGGCACCAAGAGCGGGATTTCCGCTGGCTGCGATTCTGGGCGTCGTTTCACCGTTCAAAGAACGATCTCTCCTAGTATATCCCTAAAAATGGATTTAGCCTGCTGATTGGGTCAACTCGATTGCCTGAGAAAGCTTCTCAAACACCGAATCGGGAGTGCCGGTCGCAACAATTTCTGCCACGTTACCCCGTTGCCTATAGTAGTTGAGCACGGGAGCCGTAAGCTCCTCGTACACCTTCATTCGGTTCTTGACCGCCTCAGGCTTATCGTCATCTCGGACGATAACTTCGCTCCCACAGTTGTCGCAGACGCCATCTTTCGATGGCGCATTTGAAATCAGGTTGTACGGGGTCTGGCATTTTTTGCAGATCGCACGATTCGAGAGGCGTAGAACGAGTTCGTCGGTATCGACCGACATGTGTACGACCTTGTCGATCGGGAGGCCGACCTTCTCAAGGGCTTCATCAAGTGCCTCCGCCTGAACGATCGTTCGAGGGAAGCCATCCAGCAAAATCCCTGCGGGGTCGTCAACGAGTTGCTCGATCATCGCGATGATGTGTGAGTCCGGGACATAGTCGCCCTTGTCCATGAAACTCTTTGCAAGTAGCCCCAGCTCGGTTCCTGCGGCAACCTCGGCGCGTAGCATGTCGCCGGTCGAAAGGTGTTTCATACCGGTCGATTCGGCAAGACGACGTGCCTGTGTGCCTTTGCCCGCACCAGGCGGACCCATTAAAACGATGCGCATTTGCGTGATGCCCGCTCTTTAGCGGACGAATCCTTCGTAGTTACGCATCAACAGTTGTGATTCCAGTTGCCGCATCGTATCGAGGGCAACACCCACCATGATCAACAGGCTCGTACTTTGGATAATGGTCGTGGCGTTTGGTAGATTCGTTACCAACTGAGCCAGATAAGGCAGTATCGCGATAAACCCGAGGAACAGCGCGCCACCCCACGTGATTCGCAACACGACTCGCATCAGGTAAATCTTAGTGGGCGGCCCAGGTCGAATTCCGGGTACGAACCCACCGTTTTTCTGGAGGTTCTCAGACAGATTCTGCTGGTTGTGGACAACCAGCGTGTAGAAGAACGTGAAGATAACTACGAGCAGGAACACTGCAACCCAGTAGATCGTGCTGGTAGGCCCGAATGAAGTCTGGAAGAAGCTCGCAACCGAGGAGATAAATCCATCGGAGCCGTCATTGAAGTAGCTGGCGACCACCGACGGCAGGATCAGGATCGAGAAGGCGAAAATCAATGGAATCATTCCGGCCGCGTTAACACGCAGCGGAATATGGGTTGCCCCCGATTGTCTATACATCTGCCCGCCACGGAACACACTCCGCCCGTATTGAACAGGAATTTTCCGCTGGGCCTCTGCGAAGTAGACGATCAAGTAGACGATCGCAATCGCGATGAATATAAGCATCCCGACCTGGAACAATTGATCGCGGAGCAGCCAGAGTTGCCCGACGACCTGAGGCAGGGTCGAAACGATACCAGCGAAAATAATTAACGATATGCCGTTGCCGATTCCTTTTTCCGTGACAAGCTCACCCATCCAGACAAGTAGCATCGTGCCGGCCGTCATAGCGAACAGAATGGTTATCGTGTTGAGGGTGTCGGCACCAAGACCAATTCCGCTGATCGCAGCCCCACCGGTTGTGTTGAATCCACTGGCGAACAGGTTTAGCTGCCCGTAACCCTGAAGGAACGCAAGCGGAACGGTGAGATAGTGGGTGAATCGGTTGATCGCCTGCCGACCGCCTTCACCTTCCTGTGAAAGATTCTTAAGCATCGGGATGATCGGCGTCAGGATCTGCAAAATAATGGATGCCGTGATGTACGGGTAGACACCGAGCGCGGCTATCGAAAGGTTTCTAAGCGCTCCGCCCGAGAACAGGTCAAGGAACCCCAGAAGAGGGTTCGCCTCGAATGCGGCGGCCAGTGCCTCACGGTCGACTCCCGGCACGGGAACGTGTGCGAAGAACCTGAAGATGACCAGAATCCCCAGAGTGAAGAGAATCCTGAATCGAAGGTCAGGTATACGCCACGCATCCGCAGCAGCACGAAAGAGTGCTGGTACTGCGGAGTCGGCTGTTTGTTTGGCCTGCGTCATATTTACTTAGCCGAACCTGATTTTGGAGCCTGAGCAATTTTAGGCATCTCGACGACCGTCACTGTTCCACCGGCAGCTTCGATTCTTTCTTTCGCAGCTTTGCTGAATGCGTGAGCAGAAACGTTCAACTTCTTTGTTAGATCGCCGTCACCAAGAATCTTGATTCGTGCGTTCTTCTTTCTGACCAGACCGGCTTCAATAAGCTTGTCGACTGTCACGTTGGATCCAGATTTGAACTCTTCAAGAAAGGAAAGATTCACCGGGGTCGACTCAACACGGAATATGTTCGTAAACCCGCGCATGTGAGGGAGTCGCTTAATGAGCGGAAGTTGTCCACCCTCAAACAAGAACGGCACACTGCCGCGCTGCTTCTGACCCTTTGAGCCTCGACCTGAGAACGTGCCAGTACCAGAACCGTTGCCGCGACCGACGCGCTTGCGGTTCTTCTTTGAGTTTTTCGATGGTTTTAGCTGGTGTAGTCCGGGCATATCTAAATTCTTACCGATTGGGTGAACTATTGCGTCGAGTGATCGTCGCGTAAGTAACTTACTTCGTTTCCTCAACAGCAATGAGGTGTTTAACTCTTGCAATCATCCCACGGATCTGGGGGCTGTCGTTCTGGACTACCTCGTGGCGGATCCTTCGAAGGCCCAATGCCTTCAGCGTAGCCCGTTGAGCAGGCTTCGTGCCGATACCGCTTCGAAGTTGTGTGATACGTAACTTGATCATGGTTTCCAGTTTCTACGAAGCTGCCTCGTCATTAGATGCACCGGAACTGCTGATACCTTTGCGCCGCTCGACAGCGGCTACAGGATCGCGAAGCTGGCCGAGCGCTACCAGCGTGGCCTTGACTATGTTGATGGTATTGGCTGAACCGAACGTCTTTGAAAGCACGTCTTTCACACCAACTGCTTCCATCACTGCACGAACACCACCACCGGCGATCACCCCTGTACCTGGCGCAGCGGGCTTTAGAAGCACCTTTGCACCTGAGAACTTTGAGGTTATTTCGTGTGGGATGGTTGGCCCGTTTAGCACCACGTGGGTCATTGCCTTCTTGGCGTATGTCGTTCCTTTGCGAACGGCATCGGGTACTGCACCGGCCTTGCCCAGGGCTGCGCCAACGTTTCCGTTGCCATCCCCGACTACGACCATCGCGTTAAATGTGAGGTTCCGGCC
>JAJRZP010000141.1 GCA_024275195.1 Chloroflexota bacterium
CATGAGCACCTCGATAACCTCGTAAAAGCTCGACAACTCAAAGCGGAGCCACTATCCGAGAATGAAATCGCTGGTCTGATCAGCTCCGGTCTCGCTCGACTCCATGACGCTAGCAACGAATCGCTGAGTATCGAGTCACGGTTTGATCTCGCCTACAACGCTGCGCACGCATTGTCGCTTGCAGCGCTTCGCAGGGCTGGATACCGATCCGAAAGCCGGTACATTGTATTTCAGTGCCTGAAGCACACGCTCGATCTTCCAAACGAACAGTGGCGAATATTGGACCAGGCACACCGCAAACGAAACCTGGCGGAATACGAAGGGCACCTTGATATTGATGATGCATTGTTGGAAGCGCTACTGCGTGTTGCGCGGGATGTCGCTAGTCGCCTAAACGAAAAGAATCAATAGGTACGTAGCAAGGATTGACCAAACTGTGAATCGCGAGCAACTCAAACAACTTGAAGATGACCTCTGGGCTGCCGCCGATAATCTTCGAGCTAACTCAGACCTAAAAGCCTCCTAGCCACCAATTTTATAGAGTTGCCGATTCAGCGAAGGAGCTGAACCGGCTTTCCAGTCGATCTGGATCCGGCCTATTCGTGATGCGGCCCGGCACAACAATTTTGGCTTTGTGTATCTCTTGAAGCCCGTGCTTCAGCATCGGCCCGTCGCTTTCCTCCATGATGTCCGGTCGCACAACGATTCGATAGTCGGGCCGAATCCCAAAATATTCACCGTCATATGCAGCATGGTGGATCTTACAAAGAGAAAGCCCATTGCTAACGATGGGTTCACCTTCTTCGTCGGTATCCGGCGTTATGTGCGCAGCATCGAGCAGTCGAGCATGCTTCAATCGACAAACTGAACAACGTTCTTGATAGGCCCGCAATACTCGATCTCGAAAAGAGCGCTGATGGATTCGTTGTCTGACCTGCCGAGTCACATAACCGCGCCGAATTGAGTCATCCGTGTCGTCACGCTCGTATTCAAGATTTAGAAAATCATCCGCCGCAACAGTAAATCTCAATCTGGCAGGGTCGTCGCCGACTATGTACACCGGCGCAACCGCGAGGTACTGTCCAGGAACAGTTCCGAAGAAGTAGATCAATGGCACCTTGTCACGCATCGCGTCTCGAAGGCGGCGATTCTCGTGAAAGTTTGGATCCGTGCCACGGTACCTGTAAAGGATATACTGGCCGCCGGCGTCGAACGAGTCTTCGTATGGCCCGTTCGTGGTGGTCGTAATCGAGAGCGGGTAGTACTTGATCTGCGCAGGCTTGAAGATGCCCTGTGGCCCGACCAAACGAACACGCTCGCCTTGGCTTTCGAATCCCTGCTCAAGATCGGCTCTGGAAAGCGTATCGTCTGGTCGGACCAGTCGCTGGCGAAGCCACGCAAATGCAGCCGCCCGAACTATTGCACTGCTGGAATCTTCCATTGCGCCCTGATAATTTAGATGAGCCAGGATGATACCAGGTCGTTGGTAGGCGCGGTCTTGCAAAGGGAGATCTCGTCACTGATACTGGATGGCGGATGCCAATTGAGCCTTTCTTATGAATATCGAGAAGTTACAGCAACGGCTACGGGAGTTCGCGGTGGAACGCAATTGGGAGCAATTTCACTCACCAAAAAACATCGCTATGGCCCTGTCCGTGGAGGCGTCTGAACTACTTGAGCATTTCCAATGGCTAACCGAGTCGCAATCGGTTTCGCCTGAGTCGGTCAATCGTGATGAGGTAGCGACCGAAATTGCCGATGTCCAAATCTATCTGGCAATGTTGGCTGACAAATTGGGTATCGATATCGAGAAAGCGGTGGAGGAGAAGGTCGAAGCGAATGGCGTAAAGTATCCGCCCTCAACAACATCCGCTATACAGTTCTAACCGAGCCGCTTCACGATGCTTGTCTACTCCGCAACCCGAGCTGAATTTACGCGGGATGTGTTCTCGAATCAGATCGAACAGAAAATTCTGGATGCGTTCGCGTTGCGATTGGGGCATCGCACATCGAAGTCTGAGATCGAGTCATGGAAAAACTCGATGCAGTACATGAACAATGCGCTAATTGCTGGCAATCTACCTGAAAATGCTGGCGTCGCGATCGAGTATCAGATTCCACTGACCTCAAAACGCGTCGACTTCATATTGTCGGGAGCTGATGAGGATCGCCGCGATACCGCGATCATTGTTGAACTCAAGCAGTGGTCCAAAGTCGCCGAGACCGGCAAAGACGCGATCGTAGAGACATTTGTGGGCGGTGCGGTCAGGCAAGTGACACACCCTTCCTATCAGGCGTGGACGTATGCAGCTTTGATTCGAGACTTCAATGCGGATGTCCAGGACGGCAATATCGCGATTCGCCCGTGCGCGTATTTACACAACTGTTTGGAGCCGTCACCCGTCAAGTCGTCGTTCTACAACGAACACATGGCTCGCGCGCCGGTTTTTCTTCGAGACGACGTAGAGCGCCTCAGCGATTTTCTCAAGAAGCATGTGAAGTATGGCGACACGTCCCGGATTCTTTACAAGATCGATCATGGTCGTTTGAGACCATCCAAGAATCTGGCTGATCACCTGTCGTCTCTGCTTCAGGGGAATCGTGAGTTTGAAATGATTGACGACCAAAAGGTCGTCTACGAAACGGCCATGGAGTTGGCGGCCCGAGCAAAGAACGATGGGAAGCAGGTACTGTTGGTCGAAGGCGGTCCGGGCACCGGAAAGTCCGTTATTGCGGTCAATCTACTGGTCGATCTGACCAAAAGACAGTTCGTGGCTCACTACGTATCGCGAAACGCCGCGCCGAGAGCCGTATATGAAAGCAAGCTTGCAGGAACATTTTCCAGGACGCACATAACCAACCTATTCAAGGGTTCTGGTGCCTACGTAGATACGTCGCCCAACACGATGGACGTTCTGATCGTCGACGAGGCTCACCGACTGAATGAGAAATCTGGCTTCTATCAGAATCAAGGTGATAATCAGATCAAGGAGATCATTCGGGCGTCTCGTCTTTCGATCTTCTTTCTGGACCAGGATCAGCGTGTCACCCTTAAGGACATCGGCGATCGAGAGCAGGTTCGTCGCTGGGCCGCAGAGGCGGGCGCGAAACTAACCGAGCTGAAGCTCGAGTCGCAGTTCCGGTGTAACGGATCCGATGGCTATCTGTCGTGGGTTAACAACACCCTACAGATTGAAGAGACTGCGAATGAAACGCTTGCCGGCATTGACTACGACTTCCAGGTATACGACTCACCGAGCGACCTCCTGGAGAAGATCGTTGAGCTGAATCGGGAAAACAATAAGGCACGCATGGTGGCTGGCTACTGTTGGGACTGGAAGGGTAAGAAAGACCCGGACATAAAGGATGTCGCGATTCCAGAGCATGATTTCGCCATGCGCTGGAATCTCGATACTGACGGCCCTTTGTGGATTGTGGCTCCGGAGTCCGTATATGAAATTGGGTGTATCCATACCTGCCAAGGCCTCGAGCTCGACTATGTCGGCGTTGTAATCGGCAAGGATTTTGTGATTCGAGACGGAGAGGTAGTCACGGACGCGAACAGACGGTCATCGCAGGACCGCTCGATCCGTGGTTTCAAAACCTTGTACAAGAAGGACCCGGAAGTAGCACATGCGTTGGCTGATCCCATCATCAAGAACACCTATCGCACCTTAATGACCCGCGGCCAGAAGGGCTGCTACGTCTTCTGCGCGGACAAAGAGACTAATGAGCACTTCAAGAAGTTCATCGATTACGCCGCAGCCGAAACTCGGTGGCCAAGTGCGGCCGAACCAGACCCGCCGGAAAGCGAGTAGAGAAAACGCTTGCATGGCGACGTAATCGGAGTGCTAAGGTTTCGAGTATTCACCAACTACTTCATGCAATGAAACTCCACGTACTTAGCGACCTGCACACTGAATTCGCCGACTTCTCGCCGCCGGACAGCGACGCCGACCTTGTTATTCTCGCCGGCGACATCGGTGTGGGCTTGGGCGGTATCGAGTGGGCGGCTACCAAGTTTCCAAAGACCCCTGTGATCTACGTGCCGGGCAATCATGAGTACTACGGTTACGACATTGACCTTACCGACGATGTCATCCGCCAATCGCCAGGGAATATCCACG
>JAJRZP010000142.1 GCA_024275195.1 Chloroflexota bacterium
ATCTTGGTGCTGATGGCACAGGTTGGCAGCTTCATACCGGCGGTGAAAGCGCAAATCGGAGTTGTGGACCGGATATTCACCCGGGCCGGGCTCTCAGATGACATCTCAGGAGGGCAGTCGACCTTCATGGTCGAGATGGTCGAGACGGCTTCGATCTTGAATCAGGCGACTAATCGGTCACTTGCGATTCTCGACGAGATTGGGCGTGGTACTTCGACCTACGATGGATTGGCGATCGCTCGCTCGGTCGCTGAACATATCCACAACTCGCCGAAACTCGGTTGTAAAACGCTGTTCGCAACCCATTACCACGAGATGACTCAACTCGCGGATCAACTGCCGCGTGCCCATAATCTTCGGGTAGCGGTGGTCGAGGAGGGTGGAGAGGTCGTCTTCCTCCACCAGATCGTGCCGGGTGGTGCTGATCGCTCCTACGGCGTGCACGTGGCGAGATTGGCAGGTATGCCCGGCACCGTTGTCAGCCGGGCGTGGGATCTGCTTGACGAACTGGAGAATGGAGCCAGATCAAGTCCGAAGCATGCCGGGTACCAGCTACAGATGACGTTGGACGAACAGCAGGGCGGCAATGAAGTTCTGGAAGAGTTGAAAGGGCTTGATGTCGCGAATATGACCCCTATTGAAGCAATAAACGCACTGTTCAGTCTCCAGAAGCAGGCAAACCGGGCAGACGGCTGACCGGTTCAGAGCCCGCCGAATATCTTCACTTCCCGTCGAGAAACCGTTGTAGGATGCCCGAACATCTATGTGTTTCGTACTGGGCACCAGATAGTTCGGAGGATCGAATGGAACTCGGCTTTTTCACCATGCCCCTGCACCCTCCCGGTGCAAATATCGCCGATACGCTTGAGAGCGATCTAGAACAACTCATCTTTCTCGATCAACTCGGCTATTCCGAGGCCTGGATCGGCGAACACTACACTGCGGAATGGGAGAACATCCCCGCCCCGGATCTACTGATCGCACAGGCACTTGGTGTTACATCGCAAATCCGGCTCGGAACGGGTGTGACATGCATGCCCAATCACGATCCATTCTCGATAGCGCACCGAATCGCCCAGCTGGATCAGATGTCAAGAGGTCGGATTATGTGGGGGGTTGGCTCGGGAGGATTTCCCGGAGATCTGGATGTACGCGGATTTGATCCGCGTTCTGGCGACAATCGTGAGATGACCCGTCAGGCTGTCGATCTGGTGCTCCAGTTATGGAAAGATCCCATACCGGGAAACTACAAGAGCAAATGGTGGGACTTCAATATTCCAGAACCCGAAGAGGAAATTGCACTACGGGTTCATCTCAAGCCGTATCAGGATCCACACCCGCCGATCGGAGTCGCAGGAGTTTCACCAAATAGTGAAACACTCACAATGGCAGGTGAACGTGGTTGGCTGCCGATGAGCATCAACTTCGTGCCAGAGAATATGCTTCGTTCCCATTGGGCTGCCGTTGAAGATGGTGCCGCGAAAGCGGGAACAACCGCGAACCGTTCAAACTGGCGGATAGCTAGGGAAGTGTTGATCGCCGATTCGAGTGCTGAAGCACGCCGCCAGGCGTTGAGCGGCACTCTCGCACGTGACATGGAAGGGTACTTTCTGAAGTTGTTACCCCGTTCGAACATGATGGGACTACTTAAGATCGATCCGAACATGCCGGATTCCGATGTGACGATCGAGTATCTGGTCGACAATATCTTCATCGTCGGTTCGCCATCTGAAGTAACTGAAAAGCTATCATCGCTGGATGAGTCTGTTGGTGGCTTCGGTACGCTGATGGCGATGGGCCACGAATGGGAGCCTGAAGGATTCTGGAAGTCTTCGATGGGACTGCTGAAAGAAGAAGTTATTCCAAAGGTTGCAGCTTCATAGGAACAACCAACCACACGACTAATAATTGTATAGTCGAGTATGTAATAAATATTGCATTCTGTGTTGTTACAGGCAACAAAAATTGTTCGTTGCCCATCGTGAGAATCGATCAACTACGTGTCAGAGCTATTCAGTAATTGACATTAGTGTTCCCTCACAATTGATGCCGGCTTCCAAACCAGGTTGAGAGATGTATGGAACTCGGACTTTTTATAATCCTTGGATTTTTCGTCGGAGGGGTTATCAATGTCGCTATTGATCGCTCCCCGCCCCACGACTACGTCGACGGAGTGACGGCTCAAGGCGCACGTCCTCGTCGGATAAGTTACTGGGAATGGCTGCCGATACTCTCCGCTTACAGCTCAATACGAAAAAGTCGGGTTCCGTTCCCCAATCACTGGCTGCGGTATCCGATTGTCGAGTTCACATCCGCAGCACTATTTGGACTTTCCTCGTATCGGATCACCGATCCAACATGGTTGTTGGTGGTGTGGCTCGTGCTTGTCTCTGCACTAATCGCACTGGCGTTCATCGATTTTGAAACCACGTTTCTGCCGGACGTGCTGGTGTTCCCTGTACTGACAGTTGGGTTGCTGGCATCGTTCTTCATTCCAGATCGCGAGTGGTGGCAGGGACTTGCGGGGGCTGCGGTTGGTTATGCCGTGTTCTATCCGTTCGCCTGGGTCGGTGATCGTCTCAATAGACCTATGATGGGGTGGGGTGACGTGAAGCTTTCTGCGGCACTGGGGGCGATACTGGGATTGGCACCGTTGTTGCTTGGGCTGTATCTGGGTGTACTGATCGGTGGAGCGGTGGCGATTTTCGTCTATGCTGCTCGTTTATTTGGATTCAAAAGAGTGTTGATACCCTACGGACCGTATCTTATCTCTGGAGGTATCGTTTCAATGCTGTACTTCCAAACGATCGCCGACTGGATAGCGACCCAGCTTTAGGAGTTTGCACTCTATGATCGAGATCGATCTGGTTCAGGTAGGCGTTCTTGCCACCAACTGCTACATCATCTACTCACCGGGCAACGCCGACTGCTTGGTCATAGACCCTGGCAGCGAGTCGGCTCGGGTTATCGAGCGTCTTGATTCAAAGCAACTTTCGCCCGGTTGTATTGTTTCGACTCATACCCATGCCGACCACACCGGCGCTGTCGCACCTCTCGTGGATCGCTATGGAAGCGACTACATGATCGGGGCCGGTGATGTTGAAGCGGCGTCCGGGCAACTCCAGTGGCTGAAGAGCATGCTCGGCGACTTCCAGGAGCCTCCCGCTCCAACGCGTGCGCTCGGCCACGGCGATTTGATAACGGCTGGTGGATTCGAGGTTGAAGTCCTCTCGACCCCCGGTCATACCAATGGCAGTTGCTCGTTCTTAGTTGACGGTCATGTGTTCACCGGCGACACACTGTTCCGGGAGTCGATCGGAAGATTCGATCTCTCGGACGGCGATGAGCAGGAGGAAATTGCCAGCATCAAAAACGTTTTGTTTGCTCTTGATGACGTAACAATCGTACTTCCCGGACACGGTCCTTCTACGACAATCGGCCACGAGAAGGTCGCCAATCGATTCGTTCGTTGATATCTCCCCGTTCTTATTTAAATTGCAAGTGCCCGAGTCAACAATGACTCGGGCGCTTGGATCTTGTCGTTCGGTTCTGGTATCGCTTCTTATACGAATAGCGGGCCAAAGATCAGGGAAACGATCGCCATGAGCTTGAGCAGAATGTTGATCGCGGGGCCGGAGGTGTCCTTGAATGGATCACCCACGGTGTCGCCGGTCACTGCAGCCGCATGCGTGTCAGAGCCCTTGCCTCCAAAGTTTCCAAGCTCTACAAACTTCTTGGCGTTGTCCCATGCTCCACCTGCGTTAGCCATGAATATGGCCAGAAGGAAGCCAGTGACTATCGAGCCAGCGAGCATCCCACCAAGAGCCGACGCACCCATCAGGCTGCCGATCGCTATCGGAGCAACAATGGCGATGAGCCCCGGTACGATCATGGCTTTGAGTGAGCCCTCTGTGCTGATGGCAACTGCCCGAGCCGCATCTGGCTTGACGCCCTCCTTGCCTTCGCGCAGGCCGGGTATCTCACGGAATTGACGTCGAACCTCCTCGATCATCGCTCCGGCAGCAGTTCCGACAGCCTGCATTGTCAAACCGGAGAATAGGAACGGGAGGAGACCACCGATGATCGTGCCCATAAGTACCCGTGGGTTTAGCAGGTCGAGTTCGGTTATTCCGGTCGCAAACGTATATGCGACGAGAAGCGCCAGGGCTGTCAGTACCGCCGATCCAATGGCGAATCCTTTGCCTGTCGCAGCCGTAGTGTTTCCGAGGGCGTCCAGAGCATCTGTGCGTTCTCTGACCTCAGGATCAAGATGAGCCTGCTCGGCGATACCTCCGGCGTTGTCGGCAACGGGGCCGTAAGCATCGGTGGCGAGGGTGATGCCCAGTGTGGACAGCATGCCTACCGCAGCCAGTCCGATACCGTAGAGCCCGGCAAGCTCATTGGCGACGAATATGCCGACCACGATTGCGATCGCAGGTATGACGGTGCTGTAGAGACCGACAGAGAGACCAGCGATGATCGTCGAGGAGTGACCCGTCTCAGATTGGTGAGCAATCCATTTGACCGGATTGAACTCCTTTCCAAATATCTTCAATCCTTCGTAGGAAGTAAACCACTCGGTCGAGGTTCCGATCACCTGTCCGACCACGATACCTGTGACGACAACCCAGAAGAGATCGAAGCTCAGTGAGTCATTCAGGTTGATGTACACAGCCGTTCCGATGAGCGAAAGTAATCCAGCGCTGAATATCCCGTACCGCAGCGTCCAGAGCAGTTTGCCCATGTCGGCATTGTCGCCAGTACGTACAAGGAACATACCCAGGATCGATGCAATGATTCCAACTCCGGCTATCACCAGCGGAAGAATTGCCTTCGGAGCTTCAACATCGAATGGAAGCGCGGTCACGTCCGTGGCAGTGACAACAAAAAACGCGAGCGAGATGGTTGCGATGATCGAACCCACATAGGATTCGAACAGATCGGCACCCATACCAGCTACGTCGCCAACGTTGTCTCCGACATTGTCGGCGATAACCGCAGGGTTGCGTGGATCGTCTTCGTCGAGACCAGCCTCGACCTTACCAACAAGGTCGGCTCCGACGTCCGCTGCCTTCGTGTAGATGCCACCGCCGACACGAGCGAACAGTGCGATCGACGATGCTCCGAAACCGAATCCAGCAATCACGTTCGGATTCTCAAAAATTATCCAGAGTGTCGATACACCGATAATTCCGATGCCGACAACTGTTAATCCCATGACTGCACCGGTGCTGAAGGCAACCTGTAACGCCTTGTTCAGGCCAGTCTGCGCTGCTGTTGCTGTTCGAGTATTGCCTCGAACAGCGATGCTCATACCGATAAACCCGGCAAGTGCTGACCCGATGGCACCAAAGATGTATGCAATCGCCGTCCAGGGACCCTCAGACGTTATTGCTCCACCCGCACCGAGCGAGGCGATCTTTGCGTTGTCGAGAATGTTGTAATCAATAAAAAGAGCCAGGATTACAAATATGACCAAAACGAACACCGCGAGGATCGAGTACTCCTTTTTAAGGAATGCTGCTGAGCCTTCTTGAATAAGTGCGCCAATCTCCCGAACTTCGTCATTGCCCTGTGGCTGCTTCAGTACCCGCATAGCCAGCAGGGCAGCACCGACCAGGCCGATACCTCCTGCCGCAATTGCAAGCAAGATCGATTCCATTTAGATATCTCCGCGAAAGAACCTTCCTCGTGCTAGCGCAACCGGCAAAACCAATTGGCACTACAGGAAGGTCCGCATTAGAAGTTGGAACACTGAACCGAAGTCGATTTCCGAAACTCGGCATTGACTCGGTTTATACCAACTTTAAGTTGACCAATGAACGCTAGCATTGGCGCGAATATCAGTCAACGAATCGAGTGACAGATTGTGATGATTGAGACAATCTGGATTGACTCGTAGTACGGATTGCTCAAAGGAGTTAAAGTCACTCGAAAAAAGCCGGGCCATGCAGTCCGAGATAATGCAGTGTGGTGCACAGGAACGCTCGGTACGAGTCATACGAGGTGGAGGAAGCACCTCTGATATTGCATCGGTCAGCGGCATGCTCTGGCGGATGGATCGAATAATCGTCGATTGCCAATCTCTTTATGATCCCTTCGCTCGGCAGATAGTTAAGTAGTAATCCAACCATGCCGAACGCAAGTTACGCGGTCTGGGGAAATCTCCCTATAAGTACGTCATTGACGAGTAATTTGCAGCAGACCCAAAGTTTGGGAAACCTCTGATTACAGTGTTTACCGGACTCATATAAGCTTCGCCGCGTCCCATTCAGCCATTGGTGAGAGCGTGTATAAGCAGGAGCAGCTATTCGATGACAGTTAATTGGCCTTCCCAGAACGATTTATTGAATTGGCTAGATACCGACCTGAACAACTGGGGACGATGGGGAAAGGATGATCAAAAAGGCACTCTGAACTATCTTTCGAACGAAAAGACCCTACAGGCACTCCGGCTGGTGTCGGATGGCGTGGCGGTGAGTTGCGCACGCCCAGTCGAATTCAAAGCCTCTGCGGACGTGCCACGTCCCCCCCAGCATTTCATGGTTTCAGCGGGTGATACGTACAGAAAAGGCGAGACTGGTGATCGTCAGGTTGCGATGGACTTCTTCGGCATGATCTTCCATGGACACACGGTCACTCATATCGATAGCCTTGCGCATTTCTTCTGGAATGGACAGACATACAACGGCCGCCCATCAAGTGTTGTCACAACTGCGGAAGGAGCGACAGAGTTTGATGTCATGGCTGCTTCTGGCGGTATTGTGACGAAGGGTGTTCTGATTGATGCTCCGCTGCTCAGAGGTGTCGACTACATTGAGCGCGGTGATGGCGTGGGCCTAGCTGATATCGAGGCAGCCGAAAGGGTTAGCGGGGTGAAGGTTGAGCAGGGAGATGTGCTGCTACTGAGGACCGGGCAGTTAGGGCGCCGCAAAACGACCGGGCCGATAGATGTAGCTGTCGGAGGCTCATCTGGGCCATCTCCTGAGATACTGCCGCTGATCCATGAGCGAGGAATCGCAGTCGTTGGGTCGGATACTGGCAACGATGTAGCTCCGAACCCCTATGAGCGCTTCTCGAACCCGGTTCATCAGGTGGGGATAGTTGGTATGGGGCTTTGGATCCTCGATAATGCCTGGCTAGACGATCTTGCCGTAGCCTGCAAAGAACGCGATCAGTGGGAGTTCATGATCTCGATACTGCCATTGAAACTACCTGCGGTTACAGGCTCCCCGGTCAACCCAATGGCGATCTTTTAGATATGGCAAACGCTGATTGCAAGAATAGTCGAGTATGCTGAGGAATATAGATAATCAGCCTTGTGCTTCTATGGCGTTTTGGATGTGTTCTATCCCGGATACCTGCCCTGAATGTGTCATCTCAACGCTCAGCAGATCGATTCGCCAGTCAAGACCAACAAGTTGAAACTGCCCCATGTATCGCAGTGCGGTGTTCTGGAGACGCATTGCCTTACGAGATGAAATCTGCTCGGATGCAAGACCGAAATTCCTGTTGGTGCGAGTTTTCACCTCGACAAATACAAGAACATCACCCGACTTCGCGACGATGTCGATTTCGCCCTCTGGTGTCCGGTAGTTATTTTGCCCGATCTCGTACGCCAATTTGTTGACGAGATACGAACGTGCGGCTGCCTCGCCTGCCCGACCAACACCGTGGGGAAGATTCAATATTCCAGTCGATTTACTCAATTTCGAATAATCCTGGGGTGAAATTCCAATCGTAATTCAGACGAAGAGCCGTTCCGTCAGGCTTATGAACGGATCATGTCGCCAACAGGCTTGAAACTGCGTCTATGGATCGGAGAGACCCCTAATTCCTTCAACGCCAACATGTGAACAGCCGTCCCGTAGCCTTTGTGAGAAGCGAAGCCATAACCTGGATACTCGACACTAAAAACATCTGTCATCAACCTGTCGCGAGTAACTTTCGCGATGATTGATGCCGCAGCAACGCTCTGGCTACGCGAATCTGCCCTGATGATCGAAGTCTGCGGAATCGGGATCGTCCCAAGATCGACGGCATCGATAAGTAGATGGTCAGGTTGAGGATCAAGCTCTGCGACCGCGCGTGCCATTGCCTGTTTGGTAGCTGGAACTATCCCTAGAGTGTCGATCTCATCTGCTGTACTTGCACCGATACCATAGCCCACGCACCAGTCGATCAACCACGAGAACGAACGTTGACGCTGTTCGGCTGAGAGCAGCTTGCTGTCGTTGACCAGTCTCTCGTACTTTGCAGGAACCGGTCCCGGAAGAATCGCTGCCGCAGCCACAACCGGGCCCGCCAGCGTACCGCGTCCAACCTCGTCGACTCCGGCCACAAGAAGAGTACGCCTACCCGCGATCGTGGTTTCGATCGAGAAGTCAGGGAGAGTTCTGGCTGTCTTCGGCAAACAAAGATCCAAACAAAGCTAAGGTTCTGGCGACATGCGTCTTCAAACGAGCCCGTCCTGCCACACGTGCGGCATGCCTCGAAGCTTATCGGTACCGTGGGAAAAGTCAGACCGTAATGGCAGTCTCGGGAGGAGATTTCTGGACCGCTGCCGATGCGGACTCGGGAAGCGAGCTTTCGATCAACCCGCCACCGATCACGACATCATTCTGATAGAACACCACCGCCTGCCCCGGTGTGATCGCTCGCACCGGCTCGTCAAACTCGATTTCCGCACCATTGGCGAGCGCCCGCACTTTGGCCGCGGTGTTCCTCCCGTTGTAGCGAATACGTGCCTCCACGGCGATCGGCTCGATCGGAGCCGAGCCAGAAATCCAGTTGATACCCGAGGCGTAAAGCCTTGTTTTCATCAAATTCCCCGCGGGACCTACCGTGACCTGACCCGATTCAGGATTGATATCGGTGACATAGAGTGGGCGTGGTGTGCTGTGAACTACTGGGATTCGTTTGCGCTGACCTATGGTGAATGCATGAATTCCGTCGTGTTTGCCAAGTACCGTTCCATCTGCATCCACGATGTTTCCAGGCGACCTTCTCTTCAACCGCGGCTCGATGAATCTGTTGTAGTCGCCATCAGGGATGAAGCAAATGTCCTGTGAATCAGGCTTATCAGCGATCGATAACCCGAGTTCTCTCGCTACTTCTCGTATCTGATCTTTCGAGTAGTCACCTATTGGGAGTGCCAATTTAGCGAGCTGTGACTGTGACAGCGTGTAAAGGACGTACGACTGATCTTTGAGAGGGTCGATGCCCGCTAAGAGCGTATATTCACCGTTGAGCTTGCGTATTCTTGCGTAGTGACCTGTGGCAACTATGTCGGCGTCCATCAACTCGGCGCGCCTGATCAAGAACTCGAACTTTAGACGATCGTTACAGGCAAGGCAGGGGTGAGGCGTACGACCTCGTTCATACTCACCGACAAAATAATCGACAACGTGTTTCTGGAACTCCTGTTCAAAATTCAAAAAGTAGTGCTTTGCGCCGATTTTCCGGCATACAGCCCGCGCATCCTCAACATCTTCGAGCGAACAGCACGACTTGTTCAACCGAGCAATATTCTCGTTTGGCGCACTGAAAAGCCGCATGGTTACGCCAACGACTTCGTAGCCATCCCGTGCGAGCAGCGCAGCGGCAACCGATGAATCAACCCCGCCACTCATTGCTACGACTGCACGTTTTTTCCTGATTTTTGTTCGACCCATCGAATCAGATTACCAAACCACCGGGATTTGCTACCAAAACGGTGATAGACGTTTTGTTCGAAAATGGTGAGGTGGAATCACTTGAGCAACGTCTATAATTCAGTGAATGGAAGATGTAAAAAAAGCGAAAAAAGATGTTACGAACGAAGATATCGCCCGTGCAGCGGTAGATGAGGCGTCCGAGAAGCTCGGATCGGACATCGTCCTGCTCGACACCGAAGGCGTCAGTAGTTTTGCCGATTTTTTTGTGATCGTTAGCGGTGAGACCGATCGGCATCTCGAATCCATGGCCGAAGACATCAGTCGCCGAGTGCGGAAAATAGGCGTTCATGTCACCCACCGTGAAGGATCAGGCAAAGGTGGATGGTTGTTGATCGACTTCACTGGCGTCGTAATCCACCTGTTTACCCGAGAGCAGCGCGAGCGATACGGACTTGAGAAACTCTGGTCGCGGGCCACTGAGATAGTACGAGTTCAATAACTCCAACCAGTTTGCCAGCGCACCACCGCACCATTGTGGCCAACTGGCGATCCATGCCTTCTGAGTCAGAACAACCAAATCCCACATTTGGAGAAAATTTTTGGCGGGATATTGCACCGGTCGACGTCACTGTGCGAGCGCACACAAACGGGAGCCGACCAAAATCCCTACGCAGACCCTGCTAGCCCGATATCTATAAAAACCGGTATGGTCGCCAGCCTTGCTATTCTACGATCCACGGTTGAGTGGCGCGAGCGTAAGAAGTCAGTTCTGAATCGTTGAAGAAAAGCGAGACTTCTCGGGCAGCATCGTCGGCATTTGCCGAGCCGTGAATCAGGTTACGCCCCATATCCACGCCAAAGTCGCCTCGTATGGTTCCCGGTGCGGAATCAGCGGGGTTCGTTGCACCCATGATCTTTCGGGTGGTTGAAATGGCGTTTGGACCTTCAAGACATACTGCGACGACAGGTGAAGATGTGATGAAACTCACGAGTCCTGCGTAGAAAGGTTTGCCTTTGTGTTCGCCGTAGTGGGTGCTGGCAAGCTCGTCTGAGATCTGCATCAGCTTCAGCCCGATGATCTGGAGCCCTGTGCGCTCGAGACGCCCGATTATCTCACCGGCAAGTCCGCGTTGAACGCCGTCAGGTTTCACCAGTACGAGTGTTCGCTCCGTCGTCATC
>JAJRZP010000143.1 GCA_024275195.1 Chloroflexota bacterium
CCAGGACCAGGCGATGGGCCAGGACCAGGCGATGGGCCAGGACCAGGCGATGGGCCAGGACCAGGCGATGGGCCAGGACCAGGCGATGGGCCAGGACCAGGCGATGGGCCAGGACCAGCGCCGCCACCTGGAGTCGGGGTAGATCCAGGACTGGGCGGTCGAGCAGGGCTAACCTCAATACCAGGAGATGGAGTAGATCCGGGACCAGGTGCGGAACCAGGTACAAACGCTGGGATTGTTATTAACTTCGGTCTGCCGCCAGTCATACTGAGGGCATCACGAGCCCTTAGTGTCGCTCTGACTGTATCCGGTGAATCAACGACAGTTGCAACACCTGATGATCCCCTCCCAGGTTTCTTACCGTCGATTGGCTTAATACGAGAATCGAGTGGCTTGCCCATTCCACCAGATTTAGGCGGTTCGAGTCTTACAGTCTTGTCACCAACTCTAATCTTTTTGAGATCCTTCGCTGGAATAATGTCGGACTTAGTAAATTTGGCAGTTAACTTACGTTTTGCGAACGCCTCAGCGAGCGCCTTCTGAGTTTGGGCGTATGGATCTCGGTATTTATCACCGCGCTGCAAAGCCTTCACGTATGACTTTATCTCGGTTTCGTATTCCAAGCGCCGGGCTTTCACTAATTCTGGTCGAAGGTTTTGGGAGAACCGGGATTCTGCCCAAGTTGCCGAACTGATCTCAGAAACAAGATTGTCGACATTGATCTTTTTACCCTTTTCAAAACCACCGACACGATTAAGTTCAGTCTCGATGCGGCCTCGGAGTCGTGCATCATCAAGCGCACTCGGGCGTCGAATGATATTTACATCAACGTTGTCGATTCCGGCCCGATCCATTGCGGCAGCGAATGATTCAGACTTGGCTGCCAGATCAGTGGGATTGAACGCCAGCGGCTCGTCTATTTCAACAATCGTGCGTACCTTCGATCCTGACGTTGCGAGACTGTCAACTGTTGCACCCGCAGCCTTTGCGGATCTGGCTGTCGGCTCAATCACAACAGTAACGGGAAGTCCTGGTTTTGAAGCCACCTTGCCGCCACCCGCAATATGGAACGCACGGTTCTTTACGGTCGTTTGGAACTCAGAGAGAGTGAATTTTGATGAGTGACCGGGAAATTCCCGCGAGGAAATGTCATCGACAAGGTCATCGATTGTTTTCTTAACGGATATGGAACCACGATCAGAGAGCGCTCTTTGTATCTCATTATCTATTCGTTTCGAAACATGGAAGGCTGTGCCATCGGTTCGGTTAATGGTTCCGAGTCGACTACCTATCTTTTTCACTTCTTTTATGTGCCCAGCGGATGCTTCAGCTATAACTTCGACCCGCGACACTTTGGCTGCCTTGCTTGCAGCAGAGGTTGTTTTAATCACCGCTGCAAGTTCATCGGCGGCTCCAGCGCCGGAAGCGATCAACGTTGACGCCATTCTCGGCCCCTTGGTGGCAATCACAATCCCTTTTACGGCAGCACCAGCTGGAGGGACGATCATCAGCACATCGCCGACCGCACTCAATCCGAGCAGTCCGGTGCCGAGAGCTTTTTGACCTGCCGACAATTCACTCCATTCAGAAACCAGCCGCTTGCCGTCGATTGCTGTTCCAACTATTGGGATAAATCCGACAGCAATATCCCGAGCAACTCGTTTGTCACGACCTTCCCTTTTTACACCGAATACCTGCATTCGGTTTCCGGCGAGAGTGTTGGATGCCGAAGCAATTTGCTTCTGAGATTCCTTCACTTGTTGACCCCGGTTAAATAACTCAGCGCGCTCGCGGGACAACATATCGAAGTCCTTGGTGGCAACATCGGCCTGCCCATTAATGCTGGCTATCTTAGTTTCTTTGATCGCTTGTTCAGCTTTAGCAATACGTTTTGCGAGGTTTAGCCGTTCACGTTCAGAGATTATTCCAGCTTGAATTGCTTCGGACCTGAAAATTGTTTTCGCTTCAGCAAGGTCGGATCGTAAGCGATCTCGCTCAACCGCAAAATCTCTCAAGGCCTTAGCGTCGGCAGTTTTACCGGTTCTAATTAGCTGTTTGATCCTGTTATTGAGATCAGCCCGACCGACTTCTACTCGCGCATCTCTCGCCGCTGCATCACCGATTGCCTTAAGTCTGGCTTTACTGATAGTGGCCGATTGATCAGTGATAAGATCGTTTAGTTTCTTCGCTGATTTATTAATTTCATCCTGAGTATTGTTGAGTTCGGTTGCGCGCTTGTTACGGTCACTGATCCGCTGATTTAGTGCGTCTGACTGCTCAGCGGAAAAGGCCCCTATCCCAGCCTTCTTAATGTCAGCGGCTAGCTTCTCATCGAGTTTCTTCAGGGCCGAGTAACCATCATTGATTGACTGTTGGCGACGGG
>JAJRZP010000144.1 GCA_024275195.1 Chloroflexota bacterium
AGAGCAATGCGGGCGGAGACTCACGCTCCACTGCGGTACTTGCTACCAAGGGATCTTCGGGTCCTCCGCCCGCTGGCCAAACAAAACGCATCTTGAGAGGCCCAAAACAACATACAAGGGATATTCAGTCACAAGAACTTCAAAAAGTCCTTTCCATTAGGGAGAGGATTTAGGTGCGGGGCTGGGGCGGACGACCGCAGATGTGTCACCGCCTTCATACGCCCTCAACCTAGCCTTCTCCCTCAATGGAGAAGGAATAAAAGAGAGCATTAAATATTTTCACGCTCCACCAGTGGCTGAGGAGTTGAGCAGCTACCTACTTCACGTATGATGCCCGCTCACAGATGAATCGTAGGAGAAAAAGTATGTTCAGCTTGGACGGCAAGGTCGCATTCGTAACCGGCGGCAATGGCGGTATCGGTCTGGGCATGGCCAGAGGATTTATCGAGCAAGGTGCGTCCGTAGTGCTGGCTGCACGAACCGAATCGAAGCTGAAATCGGCAGTTGTTGAGATCACGGATTCCGGAGCAGGTGACCGCGTGCTCGCCGTGCAATGCGATGTCACGAGTCGCGATTCCATTCAGGCAGCGCTTGATGCTGCGGTCGAAAAGTTTGGCGGGGTCGACATCGTAGTCAACAACGCCGGAACCAACAAGCGAGCCGAGGAGCCACATCTTCTGTCGGAGGAAGACTGGCAGGACGTTATCGACACGAATCTCACCAGCATGCACAGTGTCACGTCTCTGACATTCCCGCTGCTGAAATCTCGTGGCGGTGGCAAGATCATCAATATTGGTTCGATGATGTCGATATTCGGGTCCCCGTATGCCCCGGCTTATGCTGCCAGCAAAGGCGGAGTGGTGCAGTACACGAAGAGTTGCGCTATTGCCTATGCGAAATACAACGTGCAGGTAAACGCCATCCTGCCGGGTTGGATAGTCACTGAAATGACCGACGAATTCGGTCGTCTATTTCCCGATCGTTATGCGGCTATCGAGGGTCGGACACCAGCAGGACGTTGGGGACAGCCTCAGGATCTGGCAGGGACCGCAATATTTCTTGCATCGGCGGCTTCGCAGTTCGTTTCAGGCGTGTCGATACCAATCGACGGTGGCTACAGCGTTCAGTAGGGGGCTTAGATCCCTACAAATATTAATTCCACTCTCGCAGGTAGAGAAGATCCAAACCACCGCGCCATATTTTTATTCTGGTGCCGTGTTTATGAAGCCCTCTCCATTAGGGAGAGGGTTTGGGTGAGGGGGAATGCGAACGTAGGCGTAGGAACCGATCTAGAAATTGAAGATTCGTTTACGTGCCCCCTCAACCTAACCTTCTCCCCAGGGGAGAAGGAACAAGCGGCGCACTAATCCACCGTTGCCTTCGCAAAAACGTTCGCACGGTACCAGCGAAGCTCCTCGACGCTTTCTTTTATGTCGTTCATTGCGAGGTGTGTGCCCTTCTTGGTCGGTGGGCGCATTGTTTCTGGATACCAGCGTTCAACAACCTCTTTGAACGAAGAAACATCGATCATCCGGTAGTGCATGTAGTCTTCGAGGGCTGGCATTTCTTTGTGGAGGAAACGCCGGTCGACCCAGATCGAGTTGCCGCAAAGAGGTACTTCGCCTTTTTCGGCCCACTTCTTTAGGAATTCGAGAGTCTGCTTTTCAGCTTCGGCAATATCTATTTTCGATGCCTCGATACGATCGAGAAGGCCCGATTTTTTATGTTGCTCGGCGGGCCACTCTTCCATGCGTACCATCTCCTGCGGTGTGCGGTGAATGGCGATTTCTGGACCCTCTGCGAGGATATTGAGATCGGCGTCAGTAACGAGAGAAGCGATCTCGACGATCACCTGCTCATCGCTGAGCCCGGTCATCTCGAGATCTATCCAGAAGAGATTGGTGTTCTTAGGCATCGAACGATTCTAGGACAACACAGCACGCTACGGGCCCTGAAGAAGTGTCAACTTGAGCAACAAGCCCAATTTGGACCGTATTTCGAACAAGCTGTAGCGCACGCCCTGTGGGAATTGAAGGGCACATCTTGAACAAGTCGAAGTACTCAAAATATTTTGGCGATTGCCGATACTACATTGACCGCTGTTCCACACCGTCATATCCTCAACTAACAGAGCGGGAGTAGCTCAGTGGTAGAGCATTTGCTTCCCAAGCAAAGGGTCGCGAGTTCGATCCTCGTCTCCCGCTCCAGATGGTAATCTTCAGAAGCCCTTGCAGGTTTGCAGGGGCTTCGTCGCGCAATGCTCACTACCTTACCCAATACGGATCATTAATATGACCTCTCAACCTGACAGTTCAGAAACCTACGATGTGGTTATCGTTGGAGGTGGAATTGCGGGTTTGACAGTTGCATATCAACTTGGCAACGAAAACGTTCTATTGCTTGAGAAAGAAGATATCTGCGGCGGGCGAACGCTCTCGATGGATATGGGACCCTACGTATTCAACCAGGGCGCTCAGATGATTCCGGGTGGAGAAACGAATGTTGCGAAATTGGCCGACGAATTGGGCGTGATCCGCACTCTAATCGACAAGACACATACGTCGACTTACATGAACGGCAAGTACGTTACCGGTTCGTCGGAATTCAAATTTCTATTGGGACTGCCGATTCCACTTTGGGAAAAACTCAAGATGGCGATTGGAATCATAAGAATGCGGTCTCGCTACAGCGGGATCGTCGATAAATCCCCACGTTCCGATGATCGAAAATTACAGGAACTTTCTGAGAAAACTCTTGTTGAACGGTTGAACATACGGGATCCAGACGTGAAAGCTTTTTGGGATTCGGTCGCCAAATCTTCCAGCTCTCTCGGTGCTACCGAAGTGGCTGCGTTTCAACCTGTAAACACGTTCCTGCATCATGCCGCAGATGAGTTCTTTGTCGAAGGTGGAACTGTACAGATCACTCGTGCACTTGCCGATAAAACCAAAGCGAGTATAGAAACGGGCGCGATTGTCACCGAGGTTGCTTCGACCGATTCCGGAACGACGGTTCAGTACGAGAAAAACGGAGCGTTACACAGAGTTCAATCTAAGAAGTGCGTGATGGCGGTTCCGACCCCGTTAACTCTAAGTGTTCTTCAGAATCTCCCTGATAACAAGCGAGCGGCTCTGGCGCAGTGCGAATATGGAGCCATGTCATCCGCTGCATTTTTAGTCGACAGACCCTCTGAAGAATTCTTTGGCGACGGAGTTTGGCGAGTACCTGTGGTTGGAATGAAAACAATTGGAATCGGTGATCCAACCTTCACATTCAGCAATGCTGTGAAGCGGGAAGACGGTCGCGGATTGATCAGGCTTTTCGCCGGAGACGATGGCTCGCAAACGCTTCAAAAAATGTCAGATGATGAAGCGTTGGACGCCTTTGAAAATGATCTGTTTGACATATTTCCGACCGCCCGTGGGCGCGTACTAGATCGCGCCATTAAGCACTGGCCATACGCAGCTTGCCCCTGGCGTGTCGGCAGGTTGGACATAATTGACGACATTCGAGCCTCGCACGACAACATTCACTATTGCGGGGATTACACAGAGAACTCAGGTCTCGAATCCGCTGTGCTAAGCGCCAATCGAGTGGTTTCAGAACTTGCGGCCGGGTAGTAGCAAAAACACCGACGTTTAGTGACGATGTATGTGCGGATGAACCTCAGGGGCAGATACTGGGTTATCGTGGCTGTGGTCGTGCTTGTGCCAATCATACGTTTGTAGTTCATCGGTCAAAGTAACTTCGCCGTCGAAAATAGTTTTTACTTCGGCGATTCCACGCTCTCGATTCTCAGGTGCTGAGAGATCAGGGCCAATGTGAACCAGAAATAACTCTTTCACCCCGGCTTCGGCTGCCATTTCGGCAGCACCGAGCGTTCCGGTCTGGCCGATATCGTTGGGCCTTGCGTCGTATACCGATTCGAAGTTGCCGCACATTGACACGAGAGCATCTGCGCCCCGAGCCAGATCGACGATTCGCTCACATGGTTCGGTATCACCTGTGAATACGATCGAGCCTTCTGATGTGTCCAGACGATACGCCAAAGAATCGTGATACGGCTCAACGTGCTCTGCAGGGGCTGCGGTCACTTCGAAATCGTTCCCGGTAAATACCGTTCCAGGGCCAACATCTTTTGCTACCACGTTCATTCGTGGTCTTGGCAAAATTCCGCCTCGAAGCTGATAGGTCGATTTGCTTAGCGGGTGGTTGGTGCGAGCGTTGATGTCGTATGCAAAAGCACCTTCTTCTCCAATAAGTCTCTCAGTGATCGACTCTGTATTGTTCGGCCCAAAGGCACGTAGCGGCTCTTCTTTACCGATGCTCTCGTCCCAGCGAGTCATCATGAAACATGGGTAATCAACATCGTGGTCGAAGTGGTGATGCGTGAAAAACAGATAGTCGATATCCAGCGGGTGCAGTCCGATCTGTGCCATCTTGTATGTAGTTGCTGGACCACAATCAAACATGATCTTCCTGCCACCAACGTCGACAACGTGAGATGATCCAAATCGCGCTTTAATCGGTCGCGGGCCACCCGATCCCAGTACATGTAATTTCGCCACGATTTGTTCCTTCGTTCGTACTTGTTGTCTGAATGGACAATCTTCTTGAATTCCCTAGAAGAGCGCAACTTAGAGCCAACTGGATTGCATGTCGGGCAACCCCGATCGTAATACCTCCCAAGCAAAGGGTCGCGAGTTCGATCCTCGTCTCCCGCTCCATATGACTCAAACGTAGAAGCTCTCGGAGAATTCCGGGAGCTTTTTTCGGCTCGTATGTTTGCGGTTAGAGAATTCACTGGCGAGCAATCTCCAATGAGCAGCACTGGGATTTGTCTGTACCATTTGCTGCGCGAGTCGAGAATTGGACCAACCCGCAAGAGTCGTACTCTGTCGGGTCAACCGAGGAGAGCAGCAAAATGTCAGGAAGTCCACGGATTGAGTTTGGCTATAACCCACCCTCAGGTGATCGGGGCAAAGAGACGATCAGGCCCGGCGAATACCTCGGTGATCTACAACAGGCGCTGGATGTTGCCACGCAGGGGTTCGACTCTATCTGGGTGTCTGACCATCTGAACTACGCTGCGGAATGGCGACTTGAATGTTGGACCTTGCTTTCCTGGATAGCGTCCAGATACCCCGATGTCGGCCTTAGCACAATCGTGATGAGCAACTCGTTCCGACATCCCGCTCTCGTGGCGAAGATGGCAGCCAGCCTCCAGATTCTCAGCGAAGGTCGGTTCGCGCTCGGTTACGGCGCAGGCTGGCACGAGGGAGAGCACAGGGCATTCGGTTTCGACTATCCACGATCGGGTGAGAGAGTGGATCGGCTCGAGGAGGCGATACGGGTGATTCGTGCACTCTGGACGGAGGCGCCGGCCAGCTTCTCTGGGCGCTTCTACTCGATCGACGGAGCCCACGCCGAACCGAGGCCTGATCCGGTTCCAAAGATCATGATCGGTGGTGCGGGTGAGAAGAAAACATTACGTGTCGTGGCGCAATATGCCGACTGGTGGAACGACGTAGCGCGACCGATTCCCATGCTTCAGCACAAGCTGGACGTACTACGCGCTCACTGTGATGACGTTGGGCGGGATTTCAACTCGATTCGAAAGACTCTGTCGATCGGCACGTTTATTAACAAATCACACTCACGCGCGCTGGAGCAGGCGGGCATGAGCGTTCAGGGCGGAAAGACTGCGACCGGACGACCCCTGTATAACAGCGACACTACAGTGGTCGCGGGCGATCCGTCGGCTGTGCGTGAACAGTATCAGGAGCTGCGTGAGATGGGATTTGATCTAATCGTCACGTACTTCGAGGACTTCCAGAATCTTTCGGCCATGAAGCTGTTTATGGATGAGGTCATTCCGGAATTCTCTTAGAAATTCACATCCGACTCGGCTACTTACTCCGAAAATACGATGTCACCTGCCGGCTTCTCAAGCAAAGAGCCGCGAGTTCGATCCCCGTCTCCCGCTCCATATTGCACATAAACTGAAGCCCGGAATATCGCCGGGTTTCAGATGTTAACTGCTGCTCCTTTCAATCCGCTCCCGTGAATCGACCGAGTGATTCCATACAGAAAGAAAGTTGTGTATGCCGTTCAACGTGGCGTTATTCGCACCAGAAATTCCGCAGAATACCGGCAACATTATTCGCCTGTGTGCGAACACGGGAGCCCGATTGCACTTGATTGAGCCGTTGGGGTTTAGCCTGCACGAGAAACACTTACGGCGCGCATCTCTCGATTATCGTCATCTCACAGACGTGACCGTTCACAAATCTTTCCGATCGTTTCTTGCCTCTGTAAGCCTGATAAGGACCTTCGCAGCGATGGTAGGTCAGGCGACCACTTACAACCGGGTCGAATATCGAGATGGTGACACCATAATATTCGGTCCTGAAAGCAGAGGGTTGCCTGATGAAATTGTTTCCGAACTGCCCTTAGAGAATCGAATTGGCATTCCGATGATGCCTTCGAACAGGAGCATCAACATTTCGAATGCTGTGGCAGTTGTGATGTACGAGATGTGGCGGCAGCAATGTTTCTCAGGCGCCGAATCGCCGACACCAAACTCAGAGAGGTACTTTTCGTAATGTGCTGTGCACGCCATTCGCTCGATCCAAAACCCAACGATTACCGATTCACTGGTCACAGTTGGCGCGATAGCATGTTCGTTCATTCTCATTCAGGGAGTCCAGCCAGGTGAAAAAGCAAGCCATTGTCGGATCGACCATCATCGATGGAGCAGGCTCGACTCCGGTTGAAGATGGTGTCATTCTCATCAATGACGGCAAGATCATCGAAGTTGGCAGCATCGATCAGGTAGAGCTTGCGCCAGATGTGACCAGAATCGATGCGACCGGCATGTTCACAATTCCGGGAATTATCGATTCACACGTTCACGTGACTCCCAATCAGGACATCCCGAACGATGTCCGCATCAATTTACGAGTTGGCTTCAACGCCATAAACACTCTCCGGCAGTCGCTTGGCGCGGGTGTGACCACTGTCGTGAGTATCGGCGGCGGGCCACCTGCTGTTGAACTTACCAACGCCATCAGTGAAGGCTATGTTGATCGGTGTGCCAACCAGATTACGGCCGGTGTGGTCAATGCCTCTGGTGGTCATGTCCGCGGACGGCACGCCGATGGACCGTGGGAGATCAGAAAAGCTGTCAGAGAGCTCGCTTCAGCCGGATGTACGATGATAAAGACCGCGGCGACTGCAGGGTTTCAATGGGAGCACGAGCGCGTTCACTGGCCCGACTATACCGAGGAAGAACTTGTCGCACTGGTCGACGAGGCGCGGATGCGAGACATGCCCGTTGCCGCCCACGCCCACGGGCATGAAGGTCTCAAGTACGCAGTCAATGCCAGAGTTCACATGATTCATCACGGCGCATTGATTGACGATGCGGGCATCGAGGCGATAACCCGAGTCGGCTTGTATTTTGTTCCGACGCTGTTCACGACGAGCGTTGGTCGCGTCGCCAAAGTCGAGCAGCCGTGGACCAGAGAGCGGATGAAAGCTGCCCATCCGATTCATCGGGAGGGCGTAGCCAAAGCTCACCGGATGGGGACGAAAATCGCTCTTGGCACAGACGGCGGTCCGGGTGATGCGATGATCGAGCTATCGGAGTTCGTCGACTGTGGACTTTCGCCGATGGACGCAATTGTTGCAGGTACCAGAAATACCGCCGATGCGTTGTCGATTCTAGATCGAGTTGGTACTGTCGAAAGTGGAAAAGACGCGGATTTATTGATCGTCAAAAAGAATCCGCTCGACGATATTAACGTGCTGCAAAATCAGGAGAATATCACTCTGGTCATGACGCATGGCAAAGTGCAAACCACCTCTGAAGATATGAAAATCTATCTCGACCCGCGTTTAAGCGGTCCACCGAGGCGCATTGTTCGTGTGAATGTCGATATGTAGTCAGGTAACTCACCTGACACATACAATCGGTAACTTTCAACTACGCATTCGTACTCCCCTCCCCCAATTTTCGTTGTCACTGAGTAACACATCACCTCCGTTCACAGAACCCGAGAAACTGTCTGAGTTATACGCAGTTGAGGCTCGGTACGAGAGCGATCTCAAGACTCAGATCGAACAGATCACCGCGCTGGAAGCATCGGCTGATTCGGGTGACTGGGAACAGTTCAGGCAGATTGTTAGCCAGAGTGGTGATATTTTTCTGAAACCGATGCGTGGCTCGGATCAAGACCCGGTGCTCCATCGTCCCTTGTACGAGAGTGGCGAACTTGAGGAACGATTCAGAAAATCCCTCAAGACCCTGAACAAAAACTGGTGGCAACTTATGCCCTGGTGGGCAAGGCTCGGCTACCGGTACCAACTATTTCTGAATCTGGCGAGTTTCACCCTGGTGTTAGCTGCGATCAGGGCAGTGATGACGGGGACTCCCGGGTTGGGCGCATTTTTGAGCGGAATTGCGATCGTCTCGCTCGTTTTGGTCGACAACTCCGAGCCGGGTCTTGGCCGTAAATCGAAGTGGTGGGTACGGCTCGTCCGTCCAAAGCCCAGAGCATTACTAAATAAGTTGCGGATGGCAACCTACGTTGCAGCGATATTGCTCATCTCGTGGGGCGCTCTGGTAGGTACGTTCAAGACGGCATCTGAATACTGTGATGACCTAAGCCCGGCCGATCTCGCCGCCCTGAGCGGTTGCGAGGAAGTTCGCGCTGCTGGCGACTGACGTAAACGAGTTGCCGCGCATTTTACTCGTTGTATCTGCCGCGGCTGGTGAAGGATATTCGGCGTACCTATAGCTGATTCAATACCACCGTCATACTTGCCCCGAAAACGTGAACAGTTTGCACACGTGTTTGAAGATACACATCGAGATCAGTAGCGAGTATGGCACTGGGTATGTCGCCGATTTGTGAATTACAGGGTTTCGAGTAATCTTCGTGATAGCAGTAGCGTGCCGGGTATCGGGTTACGTCAATCGAACCGGCGGAAAAGGTGTGGAATTCCGGGGAGTAAAGCCGATGTTGTTCTTTCTACTGGCCAATTTGACAGATGACGGCCTTCAGGCATGTGTGGAAAATCCAGATGCGTTTGCTGAGGCATGCGATAGTGTGGACGTACCGGGTGCCAGGCTACTTTCTAGATATGCAACTCTGGGGCAGTACGATTTTGTGGTGCTGGTCGAAGCCGATAGTGCCCAGACCATGTCACGGCTGTCAGTCGTACTCGGCGCAAATGCACACGTTCACGTGGAATCGATGCAGGCGATTACGGCACATCTAATGTCTGAAGTTGAAGAAGAGTTGATCCAGACAGGCAATCCGCTCCAGACCGTCGAGCCAGCCGAAGCGGCAAGTTAGCTTTCTAACAACTTGACACCCGCCGGGAGCGGGTCAGGGATTTGTTCAACCCAGTATCGGACTTCGAATGTAGCGGTTTTGGCATCGGTCTGGCATACATCGGCAAAGCAACTGACGATGAGAAGCGTTCCGGGGCCGTTTGAGAATATGCCCTGATATTCGGTCTTGTCAGGGGTAACGACCTCAGCATCGTCACGGCGGCCGTTCGAACCATTCTCGTCGAAGACAGGCAAAGTCAGCTTCAGATCGAACAGAATACCATCGGCTGAAGTCGCTTCGATATTCTCAACTACCTGCGCGGGGCCAGATGGAGCCTGGGCGGAATCATCGACGATCGAGCTATCGACAACTTCGTCCGAGCCC
>JAJRZP010000013.1 GCA_024275195.1 Chloroflexota bacterium
CGTGCAACTCGACTCTCTCGACTGACAAGCCGATCACGTACGAATCGAACGGATCCTCATCTGATTTACGTCGAATTGACCCATGTTCGATTAGCCCTGTAGATGCCCGTTCAATGGCCCTGATGACCCGGCGTGGATTCATCAGATCGGTGACCGCGGCAACTTCGGGAGCAATCTCGGTCAGTTGATCTGCAAGTGTCTCAACCCCTTCGTCAACGAGGCGACTTTCGAGTTCTTTTCGTAACGACAGGTCTGGTTCAACTTCTGGCACGTCCCATCCTTCAACAAGCGCCCAGATATATTGCCCGGACCCACCCACGATGATCGGCAGCTTGCCACGGTTGATGATGTCGTCGATAACCGATCGAGCATTCTTGAGATACTCGGCGAGACTATATCGCTCGTTCGGATCGAGAATATCGATCAGGTGATGCGGAACACCTTTGATCTCTTCGGATGTCGGTTTAGCGGTAGCGATGTCCATCCCGCGGTAAAACAGACGCGAATCGCCGTTTACGACTTCCCCATCAAGAGCCTGCGCCAACGCGACCCCAACGGCGGTCTTGCCGGTTGCAGTTGCACCAACGACCGATAAAAGTTTGGGTTTGGTCGAATGACTCACGTGCATCGCCTGTGGACGGTTGTCAGGCTAGCCGGAACTGGCTGCCACGATCAGTTTCGAGAACTCGTCGGCCTTCAAGCTTGCTCCACCGACTAAGGCACCGTCGATATCCGGCTGAGAAAGTAGTTCTCCGACGTTGCCTGAGTTGACGCTTCCGCCGTAAAGAACGCGAATCGAATCTGCTGCATGTGGTGCCAGTTTGCGAATCACTTCACGGCAAACAGCGGTCATCTCCTGAGCCTGGTCGGATGTTGCCGCTTCGCCGGTACCGATGGCCCAGACGGGCTCGTAGGCGACTATCAACGAATCCCATTCAGTAAAACCCGCAAGGTTTGCTTCGAGTTGTTCGGAAACGAAGCTTGATGCCTTGCCTGCTTGCCGTATAGCTAGATCCTCACCCGTACAGAGAATAGGAGTCATCCGCGCCTCTGCAACTGCGATTGCCTTCAAGCTAATTTGCTCAGACGTCTCGTTGTTTTGTGCCCGTCGCTCCGAATGGCCGACAATTACGTGGCTGACCTGGCCCTGCAACATCGTGGCCGATATCTCGCCGGTCAAAGCACCATTTGCGCTAGAACTCACATTCTGGGCGCCGACTTGAATCGAAGATCCACTTAACTCTTCGGCTATCCTCGTGATCGAAATGAAGGGTGGGCAAACAATTTTCTCAACACCCGAGACGTCATTGGTGAGCCGGAGAATGTCGGATGCCAGCTTCAACCCGGACTCAACGTCAGTATTCATCTTCCAATTACCGGCAATTACCGGCACTCTATTCGCCATTTGAATGACCCTGTCTGAACTGTTGAAACTACCCGCTATTCGGTCGCATCGTCGAGTGCATCGACTCCCGGAAGAACTTTTCCTTCCAGAAACTCGAGAGATGCGCCACCACCTGTGGACACATGCGTTATCTGATCGCTGAGGCCTAGCGATCCAACCAACTCGGCAGTCGAACCTCCTCCGATGACTGAGATAGCTGTTTTATTCGCGGCAACAGCCCTCGCCACAGCAAACGAACCCTTAGCAAACTCTGGCCACTCGAACACTCCCATTGGACCGTTCCAAATGATGGTGTCTGCAATGCCGATGATCCGAGCGTACTCCGTCGAACATCGAGGGCCGATGTCTAAGATCAGTCCATCGGAGGGAACGTTGGTCGATTCACATACGGTTGGGGATGAGTTTCTGTCAAACTCCGTGGCAGTAACAACATCTGCGGGAACGATGACGTTCGCCTCACCCGACTCAAGAAGTCCTCTGGCGGCAGTGATATCTTGCTCCGTCACGACTGCCGATCCGCCCGACTTGCCCTGTGCAGCAAAAAAAGCTGCCACCATCCCCCCACCCACGAGGATCGTGTCAACCTTCTCAGATAGATGGCGAAGAACCTGGATTTTATCGGCGACTTTAGCGCCACCAACGATCGCGATGGTAGCGCCGGTCGAATCTTCGAGGGTGTTGCCAAGCATTTCCAACTCGCGTTGCATGAGCAATCCGGCGTAACTGGGAAGATACTTCGCAACACCGACAGTTGAGGCATGCGCCCTGTGAGCGGCTCCGAACGCATCGTTGACAAAGATATCGGCAAGCGACCCAAGATGCCTGGAAAATTCTACGCTGTTCGCTTCCTCTCCGGGATCAAACCTCAAATTTTCAAGTAGCGCGAACTCACCGGGTGCGAGTGTCGAGACAACACGGGTAGGTTGATCACCATTCGGTCCTCCGGCATCCATAACTGGGACTCCAAGAAGTTCTGAAAGACGATTTCTTACCGCTGTCAGTCGTAGTTCCTCGACAACGTGACCATCTGGCCGACCGAAGTGAGAGCAGACAAGAATTCGGGCGCCGCTCTCTTTTAGCAGGATTAGTGTTGGCAGTGCCGCCCTGATTCGTGAGTCGTCAGATATCGCGCCATCTCTCGTAGGCACATTGAGATCGACCCTGACCAGCACGGTTTTACCGCGGGTGTTCGCTTCTTTGACGGATCGTTTTTTTAAACTCATCGGACTTCTCTAACTCAACCCTACGATTAGCTTTGCGCTCGCGGCGAGAGAACTTTTATGTTCCTCGGTGAATCCGGTCGAGTCGAGGGCGTCGATTGCTTCGGTGAGCATTCCGTTAATTTGATCTTCAGCGAACACTCGGCTTTCGGTCTCGGCGAGAATTGATGTCACCTCATCGATATCTGCAGGATCGAGTACTCGTTTCATGAAAATCTCGCCGAGACGACGTCGGGTCGTCGGGGTCCCGGTTTCAATAGCATGCGCGATAGCCAACGACTTCTTCTTCGATTGAAGTCTGCCGCGCTGAACCTCAGTTCGCTCTGTTCCGGTTTCGGGCCAGAGTGCTACGAGATCGATGTTCAGGCTCTGGGCGGTACCGATGGCATTTCCGAAAGTTGAAAGCGCGGTTAGAACTGCGTCGTCGGCTCCTGCCGCTATGCCGCCAAGCCGGGCGGATACTCCGAACAGAGCCCCGTGCTTGCGAGCTACCGCGATGATCTCGTTGACGCTTACTGCGGCCCTCTCTTGATATGAGATATCGAGGTACTCGCCCTCACAGACCGCAAGCGTAGCGGAATCGAGAGATTCGAGCGCCATAGAGATACTGGCTGGATCGATCTGGGGGTTACCCGAGTTTCGCTGTTCGAATATAGAAATCCGCGCCATAGCGTGAATACCATCGCCTGCATTTATCGCCTGAGCAGGACCCCATGCCCACCAAATCGTCGGACGGTTATTTCGTTCAGTGTTCGCGTTCTGGACGTCTTCGTGGACCAGTAGGAAGTTGTAAAGCAACTCGACTGCCACGGCGTACGGCATCGCAGTTTCGATGTCGCCACCGGCAACCTTCGACGTGGAGAGCGTCAGTTGCCCGTGGGATCTGTCTTGAGCCACGGCTGGCTCAGGTTCACCATTCTGATCCACCCATCCAAGGTGATAAGCCATCATCTTGTACAGCGGGAGTTCACGTGAATCAACGAAATATTTTAGAGCGGATTCGAATTGATCTGAATCGTCTGCACTGAGATCTGGGAGTATTCCCGTGAATGACAATAATTTCTCCGAATTTCAATGAGTTACGACCGTGGACGGTCAGGAAGATAGAGTTGAATAGAACAAGGGTAACCGAGAGTGATTAGCTCACGATGATATCGCCTACGATATTACGCATCGAATCGATACTGATCGCTCCCTTGCGTAGCACTTCAATCCTGCCTGCTTCGTAAGAAATCACCGTGCTGGGTGCGCTACTTTCACCACATTCTGCGTCGATGCAGATCGAAATTAGATCGCCGAACACCTGCTGTACGACAGCCGCTTCTTTAGTGGGTTCACGTCCCGTGAGATTGCAACTCGTACCTGTGATAGGGACACCAGACATCTGTATCAACTGTCTCGCAAGATCGTGATCTGGTACACGTAAGCCAACTGTGTTCGTTCCCGCGGTTACTACTTGCGGCACATCGTTCGATGCCGGTAAGACAACTGTCAATGCCCCCGGCCAGAAATGATCAGCTAGCCTTTTCAACTGATCTGGAAACGCTGTGTTGAGGGCATCTACCATTTCTACATCGCTAATCAGCAATGGAACAGGTGTCCCCGGATTTCTTCCTTTAACCTCAAACACGTTCTCGACCGCGTCGGGATTCATGCCATCGGCACCTAGCGCGAAAAATGTATCGGTTGGAAACGCCACCAGACCGCCAGATCGTATCGATTCGGCAGCCTGTTCGAGACCGGATATGTCGCTGGGAATGAGCATCGAATAATCTTAGCGATCTGCTTTCCAGACAATCGAGCCAGATCGATGGAATATCCTTCGATTTAACCCGTGACTGGAACGACGGGGCGAGGTAGATTTATCTCTCAGGCTTGGTGGGCGTGATCACATGGTGTCTGAACGCAACCATTTAGATTTTCGCCCGGCGGTATTTCACGGCCTGAGTTGTCACACCGACGAGGGCCGATGCATTGATAGAAAACCCAACTGACGATTCATCCGGTCGAGTATCTACCTCCGACGATATTGAAGTCGGAACCTACCTCGAAATCGCCCAGGCTGATCGTGTACAGGGGAGCAATCCACCGATCGCCGAGAGGATGAAAACCATCGTCATCCTTGATTTCGGCTCACAGTATTCTCGGCTCATCGCCCGACGGATCCGAGAGTCGAACACCTACTGTGAGATCGTACCGTACAACGCCAGTAGCGAGATTCTGGAGCAGCAGGATGTAATTGGAGTAGTTCTCTCTGGTGGTCCGAACAGCGTCTATGAAGAAGGCGCACCGATGGCTCCAACCTGGGTATTCGATGCCGGTGTGCCGATTCTGGGCATCTGTTACGGCATGCAGCTAATTGCTCATCAACTCGGCGGGAAAGTAGAGCGTGGCACCGAGCGCGAGTACGGTCACGCGGTGGTACACAAAGACGGACAAGACAATCCACTGTTCGATGGCCTCGATAGTGAGGTGCCTGTCTGGATGAGTCATGGGGATCGTATCGAGGAGCTCCCTCCCGGATTCCGTTCCATGGCATACACGGAGAACTCGCCTCTCGCTGTGATGGGGAACGAAGAGGGGACGTATTTCGGTATCCAGTTCCACCCCGAGGTTGCCCATACCCCACAGGGAGAGGAAATTCTTCGGAATTTCGTATTCGGCGTTTGCAAAGCGGCTGGCGATTGGACCCCCGCCAACTTCGTTTCGGATGCGATAGAGCGAATCAAGGAGCGAGTCGGCGATGGCAAAGTCATCTGTGCCCTGTCGGGTGGAGTCGACTCGACCGTCGCTGCCGCACTAATTCACCGGGCCATTGGCGACCGCCTGACCTGTATCTTCGTCGACAACGGACTGATGCGAAAAGGCGAGGCTGATCGAGTTCAGAATGTTTTCGCCAGCCAACTTGGTGTGAATCTGATATTCGTTGATGGAACAGAACGATTCCTGAGCTCCCTTAAGGGGGTAACTGATCCAGAAGTGAAACGGAAGTCAATCGGCCGGGAGTTCATCGGTATATTCGAGGAAGTCGCCAACGAAATCGGCGAGGTCGACTATCTCGCACAGGGGACGCTCTATCCGGACGTGATCGAAAGCACGAGCGCTGACTCGACTGCCTCACACAAGATCAAAACCCACCACAATGTAGGCGGTCTGCCCGAACACATGGACTTGAAGCTCGTCGAGCCTCTCCGGTACATGTTCAAAGACGAAGTTCGCAAAGCGGGTACCGAGTTGGGACTCACTCCGCAGAGCGTCAACCGACAGCCTTTCCCCGGCCCAGGTCTGGCAATTCGAATTATCGGTGAGGTCACATACGAGAAACTTGAGATTCTTCGTGAAGTCGATTGGATAGTTATCGACGAGATAAAGAATGACGGCCTGTATGACAAGCTCTGGCAGTCGTTTGCCGTTCTCACCAATACCCAGACGGTGGGGGTTATGGGTGATCAGCGGACATATCAGTACGTCGTGGCGATAAGGGCGGTCACCAGTGCCGATGCGATGACTGCTGACTGGGCACGACTACCGTACGACACGCTTGCACGCATATCGAATCGCATCGTAAATGAAGTCGATGAAGTCAATCGCGTAGTTCTCGATATCACAAGCAAGCCACCGGGAACTATCGAATGGGAGTAGTTCAGAGTGTGATAGCCGGTAGTTCCTCCATTGATGAATATTTGGGTGAGGCGTAGTTGAAAATCCTACTGGTTGGCTCAGGTGGGCGCGAGCATGCGATGGCATGGAAACTCGCCCAGAGTCCGAGATTATCTACTCTTCTAATCGCGCCGGGGAACGCAGGTACCGCAGAGGTTGGAGAAAACGTGAGCATCAGTGTTGACGATCACGATGCCCTTGTACGTTTGGCGGTCGAACAGGGAATCGACCTCGCGGTTGTTGCGCCTGACCAGCCTATCGTCGACGGTCTATGTGACCGCCTGAGAAATTCGGGAGTCACAACATTCGGCCCATCGGCCGCAGCGGCCCGAATTGAAGGCTCGAAAATTTGGTCCGACAACCTGATGACAAAGTATGGGATTCCCACCGCAGAATCCGTAGCGTTCAGCAATTCCAGCGTTGCGATGGAGTATGCCCGTTCAAAGCCCGAAGGTTCGCTCGTGGTCAAGGCTGATGGACTGGCAGCCGGCAAAGGGGTGATCCTCCCTGACACATACGACGAATTGGATTCCGCGATAATTGGAATGCTGGACGATGCAGCGTTTGGCGAGTCTTCATCCAGTATTTTGTTGGCGGAACGTATGTCTGGGCCTGAAGTTAGCGTTTTCGCCTTCCTCGACGGAGAACATGTTTCTGCTGAAATCGCCTCGTGCGATTACAAGCGGGTTGGCGATGGTGACGTGGGACCCAACACCGGTGGGATGGGAGCATACGGGCCTCCCGAGTTCTGGACCGACGAGTTGGCCACACGGATACGTGAGGATATCTTGGAACCGGCTGCCAGAGCGCTGGTCCTCGAAAATAGCGCATTCTCAGGCGTACTTTATGCGGGTCTGATGATCACGGAGTCTGGGCCGAAGGTCATCGAGTTCAACTGCAGGTTGGGTGATCCAGAGGCCCAGATAATGATGCCGATGCTTGAGTCTGATTTTCTCGAAATCTGCCTTGCGGTTGCCGAGGGACGCCTGAATGAACAGGAAGTGCAATGGTCAAAAAACCCTCACACATTTGTAGTCGCAGTTTCCGATGGCTACCCCGGCTCGTACACGACCGGTGTCGAGATCGACGGGGTCGAAGCGGCTGGTAAGCATGGGACCGTGTTTCACGCAGGGACGGCGAGAGACACCGATGGCAAACTGGTGACATCGGGTGGGCGTGTACTTGGCGTCTCGGGTTCCGGCAGCTCGATCTGTGAGTCACGAGATGCCGCGTATCAGGGACTCAAGCGGATTTCTTTTCAGGGTATGCAGTTTCGTCGCGACATCGCAGAACGGGCCGTTCAACACTAGCCATGCCACCTGTAAGCATCGTGTTCGACTTTGATGGAACACTGGCCACGACATTCGTGGGTGGGTTGATGTTCAAAGGCTACGTTTCTGAACGGAAATTAGCGAAAGCGCGCGAGCGGTTTCTATCGGAGGAGACATCGTTACGCGAATATCAAGAAGAGGTCTTCGACATGATTGACGACTCGCCCGAAGGCATGTCCAGAAGAGCCGTCAGTGAGGGCTCAATCCGCAAACTGGCCCTGGAAGTGTGTGAACGGGTCTGGGAATCTGGTGGAAATGTTGCGGTTGCATCTGCCGGACTGGATGTCTACATCCGGCCAGTATTGGATAGTGCCAAACTTGGAAGAATAGCCGTGCACAGCGGAACGATCACCTCCGACCGAACACTGCCAGCTCCGTTTCGATACGATTACCCTTCGGCCGGGAAATCATGCAGGGGCGACTGGGTGACTTGTAAATGTGAGGTCATCAACAAACTCAGGAAATCTGAAGGTGAAGAGGTAATTTTTGTCGGTGACGGGGTCGGCTCGGATGAATGTGCTGCAACCAATGCTGCCGATACGGTATTCGCGACCGGTCGGCTTCTCAATTATTGCAACGAGAACGATATTTCAGTCACGGAATTTGGCGATGATTTCGGTTCAGTGCTTGGCTACGTAATAAGCAAAACGTCGGCAAACGGAGTTCAATAAAAAGTGATCCCACGATATTCTCGACCCGAAATGAGTGCTATCTGGTCGGAAGATAATGCCTTCGACCTCTGGCTTCAGGTAGAAATCGCAGCCTCACAGGCATGGGCTGACGAAGGAGTCGTGCCTGAAGAAGACATGGAGAATATTCGCAAGGCGAAGTTCAATCGTGTGGCCTACGACCGCTGGTTTGAAGAAACCAAGCACGACATCGTCTCTTTCACTCGTGCTGTTGGCGAGAGCCTCGGAGCGGAAAGCCGCTGGGTACATCACGGCCTGACCTCGAACGATGTCAAGGACACGGCGCTCAGCATGCAACTCGCACAGTCCTGTGACCTGCTGGACAGGGGGCTCGTCGCGTTACTTAACGCACTCCGTGTCCGCGCAATCGAATTCAAGAACACTCCATGCATAGGTCGCTCGCACGGTATTCACGCCGAACCGATGAGCTTTGGCATGAAGCTTGCGCTTTGGTTTGCTGAAATGAAACGTAATCGAGAACGACTGGCTGCGGCACGAACACGCGTGGCGGTCGGGATGCTATCTGGCCCTGTTGGGACTTTCGCGTCGGTTCCACCGGTGATTGAAGAATCGGTTTGTCGGCAGTTGAATCTCTCCCCTGCTGAGATTTCCAATCAGGTAATTCAGCGCGACCGTCACGCCGAATACGTTCAGGTACTGGCGCTGATCGCAGCAACACTCGATAAGATGGCTACCGAGATTCGCGGCCTCCAGCGCACAGAGGTAAGAGAGGTCGAAGAACCGTTCGGCAAGCCCGGGTATGTCACCAAGGGCTCGTCGTCGATGCCGCACAAGCGGAATCCAGAGTTGTCGGAGCGTATATGCGGTCTTGCACGGTTGTTACGTGGGCACACCATTACCGCGCTTGAGAACGTCGCACTGTGGCATGAACGGGACATCTCTCATTCATCAGCCGAACGGATGATTCTTCCCGACGCCTCGCTTGGGCTTGACTACATCATGAGCCTGATGACCGGCATCATTGCCGACATGGTGGTTCACGAAGACCGCATGATGCAAAATCTCGAATCTACTCGTGGACTGGTCTTCTCTCCCCGGGTGATGTTGCTACTCGTCGAGAACGGTGTTGATCGCGATGACGCCTATGACGCAGTCCAACGAAACTCGATGCGCTCGTGGGATGAAGAGCTCGATTTTCGCGAGCTAATAAAAACCGACCCGGTGGTTTCTTCGAAAGTTACGCCCGAAGCGCTTGATGATTTGTTCGATTACGACTTCTATCTGAGTCACGTGGATCACATCTACAACCGCGTCGGGATAACGGAGGTTGCAGTTGACTGACGCCGTATTCGAAACAAATCTGCCAGGGTTGCTTTACCGCGGAAAAGTTAGGGATACGTACGATCTGGGGGACGATCGCCTGTTGATGGTGGCCTCGGACCGTATCTCAGCATTCGACGTTGTCATGGATCAACCGATACCGGGTAAAGGCGTTATTCTCACCCAGATGTCATCGTTCTGGTTCGAGATTATCGGTCATGTCATGCCCAACCACGTGATTGCGACGGCAAGTGACGATGTCGCTATGTCGCAAGTGGAACGAACAGGCGCCCTTGTGAATCTCCCACCCGAGCTTGCACGTAGATCAATGGTGATCAAAAAGGCAGAGAGGCTCGATATCGAGTGTGTCGTTCGAAACTACATCGCAGGAGCGGCATGGGCTGAATATGAGGAATCGGGGACGATGAACGGTATGCCGCTTCCTGACGGCATGAAAGCCGCAGATCGGTTTTCTGAGCCGGTATTCACACCGTCGACCAAAGCTAAATCAGGTCACGACATGCCTCTGAGCCCGCAGGATGCCAGAGATCTCGTGGGTATCGAGATGCACCGTATTCTGGAAGAAAAGAGTATTGAGATATTCCAAGTTGCGCACGACTACGCCGCAGAACGCGGCATGATCCTTGTCGATACCAAGTTCGAGTTCGGGCTTGTCGATGGTGAACTGACGATTATCGATGAAGTACTTACTCCCGATTCGAGCCGTTACTGGGATGTAAATGACTGGGCTCCGGGGAGTTTCCCACCAGCGTTCGACAAGCAGTTCTTACGGGCGTGGCTTCTGGATACTGATTGGAATCGAGAAGCCCCTCCCCCAACTCTGCCTGAAGAGATTATCGAGCAAACTCAGGTGCGATATTTGGAGTCTTATCGGCGACTCTCAGGCGAGTCACTGATACTGTAGATAGCTACTGTAATTGGTGTGATAAAAACTTTTTGTGACTAATGGGATCGCATGGCAGATACAAAACGCGTAGCAACAACCCGTCCTGAAAGCCGTCGAGGCATGACTAAGGGACAGATTCGAGAAGAACGTCGAGCGCGGAGTCGGGCACGGCGACAAAGAAAACGCTCGGTTCTCATGTTTGGCGGAATCTTGTTTGCCATAGTGTTTATCGCCGCGCTTGTTATATCCCCGAACCTCACACCACAGAGCCGCGGGAGTGACGGGATCAATACTGGCGGCTTCCTCCCTCTTGACCCCGACGATGGGCGAGGTCACGTAGACAACAATACCTCGTCAGGTGGACCTTACTCAATCACCCCAGCCACTTCAGGACCACACTGGTTCGGGCCAACAACCGCGGTTGGGCTGCCTTCCCCGGCGCGGTGGGGGCGATACGAGACGGTTATCCCGGACGAAATCTTGATTCACAACCTTGAGCACGGTGGAATCGGGCTCCACTACAACTGTGAGGACGGTTGCCCGGAGATCGTTCAACAACTCGACGATATCCTCCCGAGAAACCCTGCCCAGTACATCATGTCGCCGTACC
The DNA here is from genome assembly GCA_024275195.1 of Chloroflexota bacterium. Classification (GTDB taxonomy): domain Bacteria; phylum Chloroflexota; class Dehalococcoidia; order Lucifugimonadales; family Lucifugimonadaceae; genus Lucifugimonas. The sequence goes on from JAJRZP010000013.1 coordinate 11,104, forward strand.
CAGGAATGGAAAGTAATATCGCAATTACAGCATGGCGTCACCACCTGTTTCTTGACGAATTTGATGAAGAACTGATTCGTCAATTTATAGATGAATACAAAGACCGGGCTCCTGAGAGCGTGCAACAGAATTCGTTCTAGAAACGCTCGAACAAAATCAGCATTCCAATCTAAGAAAGCACTGAATGTTTCTCGCAAAGGTACACGTATCGCTGAAGCCGACGGTCAACGACCCACAGGGGTTGACGATTGCGCGGGCTCTTGGTCGACTCGGATTTGACACCGTTGAATCACTACGTGCGGGCAAGTACTTCGAGGTGAAAATTGAGGGCGACGATCAGGCGACCGCAGAGGCAGATATAAAGTCGATGTGTGAGAAGCTGCTCGCAAATCCAGTCATCGAGACTTTCATCTTCGAACTGGAAGCCGTCTGAGAGAGAGTTTTAGGATTGCGCCGCGACGGGCATGGGCTAATCGGTCAGCGTGCCTTTGGTACTCGGAACTCCATCAGGATTCCGCGCGTCAATGCGAGAAGCGTCCCGCAGCGCTCGTGCGAACGCCTTGAACGACGATTCGATAACGTGGTGCTCGTTCTGTCCCGCCAGCACACGAATGTGCAGGCAGAATCGACCTTCGACAGCCATCGCTTCGAAGAAGTGGCGCGCCATATCGGCGGGAAATTCACCGACGTTATTGCTGCTTCCCATGTTGACCACAGCATAGCCACGACCCGACAGATCGAGTACGGCGTGAGTCAGGGCTTCATCCAATGGGCAGGTACGATCGGCCATTCGCACGATGCCCTTGCGGTCACCAAGCGCCTGATCGATCGCACGCCCGAGCACAATCGCTGTGTCTTCAACTGTGTGGTGAGAGCCTGTCTCCAAATCACCGTTGGCCTCGACCTTGAGGTCGATGAGTCCGTGCCGAGCGATCTGACTGAGCATGTGCTTCAAAAAACCGACAGGAGTGTCGATTTCTGATTTGCCAGTCCCATCGAGATTGATGGTAACTGCGATCTTGCTTTCGCCGGTCTCGCGAACAATCGTTGCTACGCGAGCCTCTTTGTCTGACATGCCTGTGCCTTTTATCTCACAACTTCGCGCCCGATACGTTGATTGAGGCGCTAAATACGATGTTAACCGGCGGAGAGGGAACTAAACAACGATTCTGAGTGCAGCGATCAGCCGGTCTGTCTGTTCGGGTGTTCCAGAGCTTATCCGCAGCGAGTCGTCCAGCACGCTCTGGGGAAATCGCCGAACAAAGATTCCACGTTCGGCCAGTTTGATGTATGCCTGCTCCGCCGACAACCTCTCAAACTGGCATAGCAGGAAATTCGCATGTGACGGATAGTAAGTAACTCCATCCAACTCATCGATAGCCGATTCTAAACGCCTGCGCTGTTCAACCAGGCGCCCTGCCCGTTCAAGAAGTTCGTCCCTATGGGCTAAAGCGGCAAGGACAGCAGCTTCACCAGCGATATTGATGTTGTATGGCTGTTTGATGTCCATCAGGTGACGGATCAGCGTCGCGGACGCAATCGCATAGCCAACTCGTAGACCGGCAATTCCCGCCCATTTGCTGAACGACCGCAGTATCACGAGATTCTCGTACTCGTCAAGCAGATGACAGAGCGTGCTTCCAGCGAACTCGTAGTAGGTCTCATCGACGCACACCACTACCCCAGTATCGAGTAGCGCACGTGCATCTGACTCTGTCAGGAGATTACCGGTGGGATTGTTAGGAGAAGCGAGGAAGACGATGCGTGCCGACTCGTCAATCGCGTTGATCATCGCAGGAATGTTGAGATTCCATGATCCGTTGCGCGGTACTGAGACTATCTCGGCATCTGCCAGCCTGGCCGAAAACGCATACATGCCAAATGTCGGCTCGCAATCGAGAACTTTCTGCCCGCGTTCGACGAACAGACGCATCAGCAGATCGATGATCTCATCGCCACCTGCCCCGGCGATAATTCTCTCGACTGGCTGGTTGGTGTACTGAGCCAGCGCTGAGCGCAACTTTCGTTGCTGCGTGTCGGGATACAGGTGCAGATCGATACCGTTCAAAGCGTCGGCGACCTTGTCGAGCGCACCGTATGGATTTTCGTTGGCATTGAGGCGAATCACATCCTCAGGCTTAATACCCGCTTTGCGCGCCAGTTCAGCCGAGGGATCGACACCGTGATACGTGGCAATACCGGCCATGTGCGGCCGCATAAGATCTTCTAGTTGTGACATTTTAGGAATTCTGACGCATTTGGAGACTATTCGCCAACCATATAGCGACGGCGGTACTCGGATGCTGCGGCGTGCCCATGCAATCCTTCAAGTTTTGCAAGTAACTCTGCATCTCGAGATAGTTCAAGAAATGTAGCGTCATCGAAGTTGAGAACCGGGGTCACTCGCACAAAATTCCGTGCCGATAGCGCCGAGGAGAATCTTGCTGTTCCAGCCGTCGGCATCACATGGGAAGGCCCTGCAATATAGTCTGCCATCACTTCTGCCGACCATTCCCCAACGAACACCCCGCCAGCGTTGGTAACTTTCCCGGCGAGTTCATTTGCGTCGGCGGTCAGGATGCAGAGGTGCTCAGGAGCAGCAGCATTCGCCACATCGATCGCCTCCGCAGTCGAGTCAACGATGACCGCCACCCCACGATTCTCAAATGCCGCTCTCGCGGTGTTGCCTCTGGGTAGTCCTTTAAGTTGGCGTTCGATCTCAACCTCGGTCGTATCTACGATGTCCACAGAAAGTGCCACTAAAATCGGCATCGCCACTGTGTCGTGCTCAGCCTGTGCGATCAGATCGGACGCAGTGAAGCGTGGGTCTGCTGAATCGTCCGCAATTACGAGTGTTTCCGTGGGCCCATATAGTCCATCGATTCCAACATCGCCGTAAACGAGCTTCTTGGCAGCAGTAACCCACGCACTACCCGGGCCGCAGATGAGATCAACGGCCGGAACCGACTCAGTGCCATAAGCGAGGGCGGCTATCGCCTGCGCACCACCGAGCTTGAATACGCGTGAGGCCCCGGCGATTTTTGCTGCTGCCAGCACAGCCGGGTGTGGCATCGAATCACCGGGGGCGGGTGTTGCAACGATTATCTCTTCAACGCCGGCCACTTTGGCGGGGACTACCGTCATGATGACGGTCGAAGCCAGCGGAGCCGTACCGCAGGGAACGTACGCGGCTATCGTACCAAGAGGTGTAACTCGTTCACCGAACCTGCCCGTTCCGTCGTTCCAGCTTTTTGGCAAACCCCTGCTTTGGAATTTCCGAACGCGTTTGGTCGCCAGTTCAAAGGCGGCAATCGATGCGGGGTCGAGATTAGCTAACGCTGAATCGATTTCGGATTGTGGAACCTCGAATGTGTCAGGTGAGGACCCATCGAGTGCCACGTTAATTCTGGCAAGTCCCGAATCGCCTTCATTCCGAACGATCTCGATGACCCGTGCGGCGAACTCGGCTGGTGAGACTTCAGCGTCGAAAAGACCTCCACCATCTGAAAGCACAGCGTCAACGGGCGCATTACGTTCGTGTTTGAAGTATTCGATACCGGCTGTTGCGCCAATTACCCGTTTCACAGCTATCTATCCGAGCCTGTGAACGGTTTCAGGTTTTCGAGCAGGCGTTCGTACGCCTCACACCGCTCTCGGTACACATACTGCACGTCATTTGCCGCAATGCCTATTCCACCGAGTTCACGGAAGTGACTGACCACATTTGCAATGTCAGATTTTCGAACGAGTACCTGAACCGTGTACCAGTTGCTGTTGTCTCCGGTGTGTACTGAAGATATGGTCGGTCC
>JAJRZP010000145.1 GCA_024275195.1 Chloroflexota bacterium
CGAAATCCGAATCCAAGAGCGGCAGACGATTCTGGCTCGAACACAAGCGCAGCGTCGTTTAGTTGAAGCTTTTCAAGTGCTTCGCGAAGCTCGGGATATTCTTCACCCTCGGTTGGAAAAATGCCGGTAAACACCATGGGGCTCTGTGCTGCATACCCGGGTAGCGCCTCGGATGCCGGGTTGGTCGCAAGAGTCATCGTGTCACCCACACGAACCGCCTTCACGTCTTTCAGACCAGTTGCGATGTATCCAACCTCGCCCGTATCGAGTCCCTTCGTTTTTTCCAGCACTGGACTGAAGTAACCGGTCTCAAGCACATCGGCTTCTATGCCTGTTCCCATCAGGCGTACGCGATCAGTCGATTTCAGTGAGCCATGCATTGCACGGACGTAAGCCACTACACCCTTGAACTGATCGTACTTGGAATCGAATATTAAAGCGCGGAGTGGTTCGTCTGTCGCTCCAGCAGGTGGCGCCACACGCCTGACGATCTGGTCGATCAGGTGCTCGACGCCTTCACCTGTTTTGGCAGATATTTTGAGAACCTCGTCTTCTGTATACCCGAAGGTTTGCTCAAGCTCTGTCAGCACCCGTTCGGGCTGGGCAGCCGGCATATCTAGTTTGTTGATAACCGGGATGATCTCAAGATCGTGCTCAAGGGCAAGGTACACATTCGCAATCGTCTGGGCCTGTATGCCCTGCGTGGCATCGACAAGCAACACGGCGCCTTCACAGGCAGCCAGCGAACGCGAGACCTCGTAGGCAAAATCGACGTGCCCCGGAGTGTCGATCAGGTTGAGTTGATACTTGTCTCCATCACTCCCGACGTATTGAAGACGCACGGCCTGAGCCTTGATCGTGATACCGCGTTCTTGCTCCAACTCCATCGTGTCGAGGTGCTGGGCGGTCATGTTTCGTTCTGATACAGCACCCGTAAGCTCGATCAAGCGGTCGGCGAGTGTCGACTTACCATGATCGATGTGGGCGATGATGCAGAAATTTCTGACGTAATCTTGCGACATGTATTCAATGGTAGTCGCTATGCTTCGAATTGCCTCATGCTGAAATGGCAGAATCAAGACTATGTTAAGGCAGCAGCGACCATCACAGAAATTCTCTTTCCGTACTTGTCTGAAAGTCGCAAGGCAGGTAACCCTGTCCCATGAGATCAGCAATGTCGGGCGAACTCAGTGGCCTCGGCGAAGCGCACGACCCGGGGTCGCACCGGTATTCGTGCCGTTCTCGATTACGACTTCGCCGTTGACTATCACGTAGTCGATCCCGACGGGGTAGTGCCTGGGATCGTCTTTTGTCGCATCGGTTCGTACTGTCTCAGGATTGAAAATCACGATGTCCGCCCTGAACCCGTCGCGCAAAACTCCACGATCAGTAAGTCCGAGTCGCTGAGCCGGGAATGAAGTCATCTTGCGAATCGCCTCAGGCAGCTTCAAGTGCTTTTCGACCCGGACGAACTCAGCAAGAACTATCGGAAAACATCCGTAGGTGCGTGGGTTCGGATACTCGCCAAAAAGAATTGCATCTGAAGCGATCATTCCGAATGGATGTGAAACGAAGGCTGGCAGAGTGTGTGCGTTTGTGCCCGTACCGACTTCGCTGATCCCTAGTTTCTCCTCAAGTAGCAGATCAAACAGTGCATCTGCCGGATCTTGTTCGCGTATTTCAGCGATGGCCCAGATTGATTTCCCGTCATACTTTTTATTCTTCGGCTGGCGGAAATTGTGCAGCCAGCGCTGATTCCATATCTCTTGAATATCGGAGCGGGAGTTCATCTCACGTTTCATTCGGGATCGATCATCGGGGTCGGCGAGCGCAGCCATGATTCGCTCAGGGCCACCGTCTTTCGCCCAGAACGGTAGCTGGATGGTCACTGATGTCCCTGAGTACGGATACGTGTAGCAATCGAAGGTTACGTCGATTCCCTCGGCACGAGCGTCTTCGACCAGTCCCAGATAGTTATGGTGCGATCCCTCACCCTGCTTGGGCTGGCGATAGTGAGTTAAGTGAATCGGAACCCCGGACTTCCGTCCGATTTCCACCGCTTCTTCCCAGGGGCCGTAAGGGCCTTTGGCTTTTAGCGAGGCGCGGGCATGAGTGTGATAAAAACCACCCATAGCCGCGACCTGCCCGGAGAGCGCAACCAGCTCATCCGTCGATGCAAACGCACCCGGTGGATAGTCGAGACCTGTTGACAGTCCCCACGCGCCTTCTTCCATCGACTCGCGAACGACAGCCTTCATATTCTCGATCTCGGCATCGGTCGCAGGTCGGTCGTGCCAGCCGACTGCCCAGATCCTAACGGGCGAATTTCCGAGAATATATGCGATGTTCACGGCGACGGTGCCATCGTATTTGTTCAGCAGTTCCTGAGTCGTCAGCCAGTCGGTATCTGGTGGATACCAGTTCAGGCCAGCATCGAGCCAGATGTACCGTTCCAACTCTTCTCTCGATTTAAACGGCGCGTGTGAAATTCCGTCGATACCGACCAGTTCAGTCGTGACACCCTGCCGAACTTTGGGGTCGTGGTGCGGTTGACCGAGAATCGTGAGGCCTGCGTGCGAATGAAGGTCGACAAATCCCGGACAGACGACTCGGTCTTCTGCATCGATTATTCGCTGAGATTCATACTCATCAAGATCGATTACGCCTCGTTTGATCGACAAGGTGTTGTTGTCGACCAGAACGGAGCCGCGGAACCACGGCGAGCCAGTTCCATCAATGATTCTGGCGTTGTGAATAAGAAGTTGAAGCATGTGCCAGATAATAGACGATAGCTGTTCACGGGTACCCGTGAATCCAATAAGATTGGCGCCTGTTTCAAACACCAGTTTTTCGAGGGTCGAACTTTGAGTGACGACAACTTCAAAGTGGCAGTGGTGGGTGCGGGTGGTACCGGGGCGTACTACGGTGGCGCACTGGCTCGTGCCGGGGCCGAGGTGACGATGATCGCCCGAGGCCCTCATCTTGCGGCAATACGTACAAATGGTCTTCAGTTGCGTTCGGTTCTGCTGGGTGATTTTCCCGTGGAGTGCTCGGCGACCGACGACATGTCCTCAATCGATAGAGTCGATCTGGTTATTTTTGCCGTGAAGAGTTGGGGGACAGACGCTGCGATCGAAGCGATGGGATCAGGCAACATGATAGGCGAAGGGACGATGATCATCTCGACCCAGAACGGCATCGACAGCGAAGCAGTTCTGAGCAAGACGTTCGGAGAAGAGCACGTGCTGGGATGCACGGCAACAGTATCCGCGATGATCGCGGAGCCGGGGGTTGTTGATCAGGGAGGCGGTCCGGGAACACTGGTGATCGGTGAACTGTCGGGTGGGCCATCTGCACGAGTCACTGCACTGGTCGAACTCTGCGTAGATGCTGGAATCGCCGCGGAATCGAATGACGATATCAAGCTGGCAATCTGGGAGAAGTTCACCTTTATTTGCGCCCTGAGCGGTATGACCGCACTGACGCGAAAGCCCATTGGCGAAATTTTTGCGCAGGAGTCGACCACCGAGATGTACTTTCAGGTATTGACCGAGGTGGCTGCTGTTGGACGAGCGGAGGGAGTCGCGCTGCCTGATTCGATGGCAGAGGACTTGCTCGCGACTACCCAGGCGCGTGAGGCGTTCATCATCGGGTCGATGGGCCATGACCTGATTGCCGGAAACCCGATTGAGATTGCACTTCTCAACGGGCGGGTCGCCGAACTGGGCAAAAAGCACAACATCCCAACCCCAGCCAATTTTGCCATCGAGGCAGCGTTAAGGCCGCATGAGATGGGGGCCGTGAACTGACACCGTGATTCGGATGAAGACCCACGAGCAATTATCCTGCGCATTCGAATCTAGTTCACGTTAGCCTGAATTTGATTCTGAATGATGTTCGACCGAACTAGCCGGAGTGCATGTTTTCAATGTCTATTGGCACCTAATCCAGCAGTCCTTCCTGCGGTGTCGTCCACGGCGCCCTTGCCGACCACTGTTTCGGACGAGGCACTCGTGACACAGGCACATCGATGAACACGGGTTTATTCATAGCGAGAGCCTTTGGAATCAGGTTCTCGACATCGAACGGATCTTTGGCTCGTAACCCAACAGCGCCATATGCCTCTGCCAACTTCACGAAATCAGGGTTTACGAAGTCTGTCTCGTAGGCGCCACCAAAGTCATCATCCAGATCTCGGGCGACGTTGCCGTAGTGACCATCGTTGTAGATGACGGTCACGAGATTGATTCCATACTTCACAGCCGTAGATATTTCCGACGAGTTGTACATGAATCCGCCATCGCCTGAAACGCAAATAACGGGTTTGCCGGGGTTGCCAACCTTGGCACCCAGTGCAGTTGGGAAGGCGAATCCCAGATTCCCTGAATAACCGGAATCGATGTACGACTTCGGATTCTCGGTGATCCAGCGCGGTCGTGAGTAGTAGCCAAGCTGAGTCATACCGAAAACCATGATCGCATCACTTGGTGCCCCGGCCTGCAAAGCCCTGATGTAGTCCTCCTGGGGACGGTTCAACTCTTCCTCGCTGTCGGCGAGTATGCGCTGAATCTGAGCAACTTCCTCGGCAGGAGAATTCCATTTCCCACCACCGGCGGCAGTGATAGCCGCACTCAGTTGAGGCAACGTTGCTTTGACGTCGCCAACCACACCGAGGGAGTTCTGGTGGACATGACCGATCATCGCGGGGTCAGCATCGATATGAATCAGGCGGGCATCACCGGCAGCCTGATTACGCATAGAGAAACGAGTTCCGATCCCGATCACCAAATCGGCATCTTCGATGTAGTTCTTTAGCTGGCCGTTCGGGCCAAGCGAGCCGCCAAGCGCAAGTGCGTGGCGCTCTGACATCGTTCCCTTGCCACCCGCAGAGGTCAGCACCGCAATCTTGTGAGCTTCGGCAAAAGCAACGAGTTCGGCCTCAGCGTCTGATCGTGCGACGCCGCCACCCGCATAAATCACTGGTTTTCGTGCAGCGGCTATTTCTCTCGCCGCCTGCTCGATAACTGCATTTTCGGGTACTTTTCGCTCGATCCTGGCAGGTTCAAGCAGTTCGACTTCTTCTCGTTCCACCATTGTCTCTGGTGGAAGCTCGAAATGAACAGGCGAGGGACGGTCCGACTGCGCTTGCCTGAACGCCTCATGAATACCGTCTGGAACCTCGTTGGGCCGAAGCACCAGCTTTTGCCATTTGGTAACAGGGTTTGTGATCTCTTTCTGATCATTCACCTCATGCAACCCACCAAAGTTTTTACCAATTGTCGACCTCGGGATTTGCCCTGCAATCAGCACAACCGGTGACGATCGTGAGAATGCGGTGGAAAGTCCCCCTCCAGCGTTGTAAATGCCGGGGCCGGGCACAACCAGCACCACACCGGGTCTTCCAGTGGTTCGGGCGTAGCCATCGGCCATGTAGGTGGTAGCTGTTTCGTTTCTGGTTACGACAAACTTGATGCTTGGTTCGTCCCTGAGGGCTGCGACGATTCCATACATCTGAACCCCCGGAAGACCGAATATGACTTCAACACCTTCACGAACCAGTGACTTTATTAGGGCTTCGCCACCTGATAGTTTTGCCATGAATTGCCTCTGGGACACCAGTGATATGAAAACGATTGTTGCGTCGAACTAACCAAGCGAACGCAGAGTACCGGTGTATTAAGTTGCCCGCCACCCGTTCTGGTACTTGCGGCGTGGCGACCTGCCTGATTGTTGATCGCAAAGTGTCGGGATTGCGTCACAACAACAACTGTTCTGAGGGATACAAGACAGGCGAATGTGAAACTCTGGAACGAGATGAACTGCCGATCTCACCTCGACTCTGAATTAGTCTTCCGCTCTTTAGTTGAATAATTTAGCCTACTTGCAGCCAAATCTATACCTGCTCGTGCGGTGCGATCATATATTTAACACCCCCTCCGGCGGCCGATACCTGAAGTGCTTCCGCCGTCTTTTCAAGTGGGAAGCGGCCACTGACAATGCCTTCAAGATTCAGCTTCGGTAGCGTTTCGAGGGCTTCTCCGAACGCATCTCCTGCCCCGAACGCGCCGCTCATAGTGATTTCCTTGTAGTGGAGGTCGTACAGGTCGACTGGCAGAGAAGAGCCCTGCGGACTAACGCCCACGAGTACCAGGTTTCCGCGGGGTCGGATCATCTTCGATACGTTGGCAACCAGTTGGGGGACGCCAACTGCTTCAGCACCGATCTTGACTCCGTACCCGCCTGTGAAGTCGTTCACCAACTCTGCTAAATCGTCTTTGGTCGGGTCGTTGAGGATATCGGCACCGAATTGCGTGCCCATCCCGAGGCGTTGAGTGTTGGGTTCGGAAAGAATGATCCGCCCTACCCCGCGGAGTTTGAGCACACCGACCGTTAGTAAACCAAGCAAACCGCCGCCGACAACCAGTGCATCACAGCCTTCTTCGACATCGATCATGTTGAGAGTAGAAAGAACACAGGCAAGCGGTTCAGCCATCGATGCAGTCCCATGGTCGAGTCCGTCGGGAACGATATGCGCCTGTCGGTGATCTACAAGCACATACTCGGCAAACCCACCCGAGTAACGCTTGTTGCGCTCGCAGTGCATTGCCGACCATGTAAGGCAACCCTGACATTCGCCACAGGCTGCATTCAGGGTGCAGGCGATCATTTTGCCGATAAGTGATTCATCAACACCATCGCCAACTTCGACAACTGGACCAACGAACTCATGTCCGAGGATGTCAGGCGGTGTTGCCGGGAACAAGCCCTGTGTCTTGTGAATATCGGTTCCGCAGATTCCTGACGAAAGTACCTTCATCACAAGTTCGCTCGGACCCGCCTTCGGAGTCGGAACCTCGTCGATCGTTATTTCGGTACCACCACGCCAGGTCGCTACTCGCATTTTGTCTCCGGATCGTTCAGCACAGGATTGTCGAGTTTCAAATGGTAATACCGAATCGCAACAATCGTTCAGAATCGCGACCTCTGCGTAGAGATATTCGGGTCGGAGCGTGGACTCTCACCATCGCATCGTTCTCCGCCATCCCCTTAAAAGAGTCGAGATGATGGAGCCCCAGCCTGGCCTGGCTAAAATCTGTGTTTTTAGTGAGGAATGGTTGCAAACTGGCGACGGGAACTGAAAACAGTGTCGACATCCCGACACGAGAGGCGTGAAATTGTCACTCGTGGAGACAGATCAGGGGTAGAATCTCGCCGTTATTATTTGAAAATCACCTCGTGACACCCCAGAGCAGAAGCAAGAGCAGATATGAAGATCACAGACGTTAAAGTCGCAATAATCGGGAATCATCCGGTCGTTCGCATCACGACTAACGAGGGGATTGACGGGATCGGCGGTGCAGAATCTCCTCGAAATCAGCCGTTTTTCAAGCCACAGATCGAGTACTACAAGAACATGATCGTCGGACTTGATCCGACCGACGTCGAACGCGTGCTACTCAGAATCAGGCGTACAGGTGGTTTCAAGCCCTGGGGATCGGGTGTAAGTGCTATCGAAGTCGCACTCTGGGATATAGCGGGGAAGGCTGCAGGAGTACCGATCTATAAACTTCTGGGTGGAAAGATTCGAGACAAGGTACGGGTTTACAACGGGAGTTACAGGAAAGGCTTCAACGGATATACACCGGAAGACTTCGCAGAAAATATGAAGTGGATGAAAGATCTACCTCAGAACTTTTCGATCATCAAGCAGGGAATCGCTTTCCACGGCTCACCAATGCTGAAGGGGATGTCCGATTTCTACTACGGCGACTATGTAGCTGCCGAGAAGTACGGAAATCGCGGCGTACTGACGGAGAAGGGCTTCAACATCACGGTCGATGCTGTGATCGCAATGAAAGAAGTACTTGGAGATGAGGTCGGGCTAGCACTTGATTGCGGCCCCGGTCTTACCGCATCTGACACACTCAGACTTGCCCAGGCTCTTGAGCCATATCATCTCATGTGGATGGAAGACACGATTACCGGTGACTACACGCCTTACGTCCATCCTGACTACTTCCTTCAGGTGACGCCGTATACCTCAACCCCGATTCACACCGGTGAACAGATATACCTTCGACACGGCTTTAAGGAACTCATCGAAAAACACGCGGTCGATATCGTGGGGCCAGACCCTCTCGATGTTGGAGGAATTGCGGAGTTGAAATGGGTCGCAGAGTTTGCCGATCTTCATAACATCCAGATGGCCCCGCACGGTACGGTTGACGGTTTGATCGGACTGGCGGCACTCACCCAGGTGTCGGCCACTCTGCCGGACAACTTCATCGCCTTCGAACTTCCGAGTGCAAACCCCGAATGGTGGAACGACATCGTCGAGGGAATCGAAGACTTCGAAGTCACCGATAGCCACATCACTGTGCACGACACGCCCGGTCTGGGAATTAGCTTCCGAGTTGATGAGGCGAAACAGTACCTGAGCGAAGAAGACACTGGATTCTTCGACGACTAGGTATGTGGCCCCCTCTCCCTAGATAGGGAGAGGGTTGGGATGTGGGTGAAAACGTTGAACATGCACTATCTTCAATGCCAGCCCACGTACGTCTTCCATCGCTTCGTTACAGAACAGCGTCGATCTAGCGATTTAGCCGAGCGTTTCCAGCAATCGCGGCTTGATTCACGCAGTAAGGGGGCCAATCGCCCGCCAGGCCCGCCAGAACGTTCTCGACGCACATCATTGCCATCTTCATTCGCGTATCGCCCGTCGCGCTGGCAACATGAGGCATGATGAGGCAGTTATCGAGCGTCAATAACGGATGATCGGCTGGAATCGGCTCTGGCACGGTCACGTCTAACGCAGCACCTGCGATTTCACCGGACTTCAACGCTTCGTACAACGCTTCCTGATCGACGACGGGGCCACGAGTCGTGTTGATCAAGATCGCTGATTTCTTCATCAGCTTGAACTGGTCGGTGCTCATCATATTGGTCGTCTCGGGTGTCAACGGATTGTGAAGTGAGACATAGTCCGAGCGTTCAAGCAGTTCGTCGAGCGAATCAACATACGTCGCTCCAAATTCCTTTTCTCGTTCTCGCCTATTTCGATTGAAATAAAGCACTTCCATGTTGAATCCTGCGGCACGCTTTGCCATTTCGGATCCGATGTTCCCCATACCCACGATTCCCAGCGTCTTGTGGTGAATATCGGTGGCCAGATACCCGAGTGGGTCAAAGTCACCCCATTCGCCTCGCTTGACCATCGCAGGTAGATCGTACGTACGTCGTGCCATGGCTGTCAGGAGTGCAAATGCCTCGTCGGCAGTGCTTTCGGAGAGAACGTCAGGAGTGTTGCCAACCGCAATGCCACGTTCGTTCGCGGCATTGATGTCGATATTGTCGTAACCAACCCCAAACTCTGCAATCACTTTCAAATTCGGTGCGGCTTCCATCACTTCGGCATCGACCTGATTGGTGATGTGTGCGTATAGCCCATCGATATCACAAACTGCTGCTATTAAACCCTCTTTAGTCGGCGAATCTGCGTCTTCCCAGACCACTACTTCGGCACCGCTGGCGCGTAGCGCTGCGGCGGATTCAGGAAATGTCCGTCGAGTCACGAGGATCTTTGGCATAGCTGCTCCAGTTGCTTTGGATAAACGGGATTCGAACCCTGTTGAAATGGTGGGGAAGGTGGGATTCGAACCCACACGCCTGTTAAGGCACATGCTCCTAAGGCATGCGCGTCTGCCATTTCGCCACTCCCCCAAAAAGGTGAATCGCCGACTGCGAACAGCCATCCATTGTAGGCAGCCATCGGTCCTGTGGGCTAGCCCCGTTGCTCCCAACCGGACGACTGTTTGTCCCAGCGGGAATGGAGGTCGGCAACAGTCGCCTCAGATATATCCATTGAACCGGCAACCATCTCGATATTCGATTTCATGTGACCGGGTCGCTGGGTGCCGACGATGGTTACATCGACTTCTGGATGTGCGAATGTGAATCCAAGTGCCAGTCGAATACGATCATTCGGATTGTCGGCCAGTGGGCCCGCACCGCTCATCACCTGAGCCCGACGGAAGTATTCAGTTGCATACTCGGGAATGTGCCTGTACGGAACCGGATCAGAATCAGCCCCCCAGACAGCGTTTCCTATCGGGCGTTTGATGATGAGTCCCATATCTCTCGACTCGACATCGGCGAAGAGATTCGCTCTTGCCGATTGATCAACGAGGTTGAAACTCGTCTGCAAAGTGTCGAACAGGCCGCTGGTCACTGCCCATCTGGCGTTCTCATTGTCTCCGCTGTAACCGATATAACGAGTCTTACCCGCCGCCCTAGCATCCTGAAGTGCACGAACAACGTCGCCTCGTTCCAAAATTTCTATACTGCAAGAATGAAGCTGAACAAGATCGACATGATCGGTCTTCATTAGTCGCAATGAACGATCAATCGAGGAGAGAATCAACTCATAAGTCCAGTCTTCTCCTTCTCCTCTTGGCAGGAAGTGACCGGCTTTCGTCGCCAGCACGAACTCATCGCGCCGTTCGGATACGACCATCCCGAGCAATTCTTCGCTGATCCCGTAGCAGGCTGCGGTGTCGAGGAAGTTCACTCCGTTGTCGAGGGCGAGGTTCATCACTTCACTCGCCTGTTCGATATCCGTCAGTTTCAGATTAAACCCAACTTCAGAAAGCCCGATTCCGAGGCGACCTACTTCGAGGTCAGTTTTGCCGAGACGTTTGGATTCCATTGCCATGAGAAAAGCGACCTTTGCATTGAAAATTCTTGGATTCGAGGACCACATTACCTGCTAATGCCAACAATCGACATTATGGAACGATGACATGCCCGGAAAAGTTGTTACATTCTGTCTGTTGGGTTGCCGTGAACTGTTTCACTTGTTCTTGTTCTTTAAGGCGAGGTTATTTTGACAGGGTCAAATATCGTTCTAATGGTGGCCGATGACATGGGGTATGGAGATTTCGGTCTCTACTCCGAGGGCAGAGTTCACACTCCAACTCTCGATGAGCTGGCCGCACAGGGAATCCGCCTCACTCAGCACTACGCAGGTTCGGCTGTATGCTCGCCGTCTCGCGCCGCTCTGCTAACCGGTCGTTACCCCATACGGATCGGGGCGGTCACTCCGCAGGAGGTACTTGGCAACGACCGCATCGCGCTCGGAGAAGCGACGATCGCCGATTCTTTCAAATCGGCCGGTTACACAACCGGTATGGTCGGTAAGTGGCACAATGGCGCTCTCGACCCACGCTTTCATCCGAATGCACGAGGATTTGACGAGTTCGCCGGATTCCGTGGTGGCTGGGCAGACTATTACCGGTGGA
Source organism: Chloroflexota bacterium (assembly GCA_024275195.1). Classification (GTDB taxonomy): domain Bacteria; phylum Chloroflexota; class Dehalococcoidia; order Lucifugimonadales; family Lucifugimonadaceae; genus Lucifugimonas. The sequence goes on from JAJRZP010000145.1 coordinate 11,301, forward strand.
ACCTCGATCGAAACGGCACGTTAGAAAAATCCGATGGCCGCTACTTGACCGATGTTCTGGCAGATGAGGCTGCGAGTTTTATCAGTCGCCATCAATCGGAACCGTTCTTCCTGATGGTCACGTGGAACGCACCACACTCGCCGCTCCAGGCACCAGAAGATGTGACGCAGAAGTATGTCGATGCTGGTTTCGAACTCGGGATCGCGATTATCTACGCAATGATCGAGGTGATGGATCGGGGAATCGCCCGTGTCCGTGAAGCTCTTCGAACCGCTGGAATCGAAGACGACACGCTGTTGATGTTCACCAGTGACAACGGCCCGGCTTTCAGTCATCGTTACGATCAGGTTCCCGACGGAGTTTCGCTCGACGGCACTCGCTACAACAACGGATTCGCCGGTGCGAAGGGATCGGTTTACGAAGGCGGCATTCGGGTGCCAATGATCGCTCGCTGGGCAAATGGTCTGCCGCAGAATATCGAGATAAACGATCAGATCTGTTTCACCGACTGGCTGCCGACGTTGCTCTCGCTGAGCGGCTCGTCGCATGTTGGGGAGAAACCGATCGACGGTTACGACGTTAGTGATGTACTCCGGGGAGATCCCCCGCAGGAACAGCCGAGGCGCTTCTGGCAGTGGAACGGCGACTCTCCTATCGGTGTTACCAACGCCGCCGTGCGCCATGGCAACTGGAAGCTTGTGCGCCCTGCCCTCGATATCGCTTACGCCAGCGAAGCCGATAAAAAGCTTGCCGACGATTACATTGATATGGACATCGAATACAAGTACCACCCTGAGAACATCACTGAAAAGTTCGACTGGCCGGAGCCAGAGAAGATCATCCCCGAACCGCCTATGCCGGAGCTTTACGATCTATCCGTCGATCCAGGTGAGACTAACAATGTGGCCGCCGCCAATCCCGCGATTGCCAGCCAGATGCTAACTGAACTCGAAGCCTGGTTTGAGGAAGTCGAGTCTGAACGCCAATCGATAGTCGAGTAGATCGTGGGTGAGTAGCTTTTGTTGAGGAAGGGTTCGGTTATCTATCGACCGCAAGGAACTGCAGACACACGGGCGATGGAACGTTAATAACTGAACCGGTTGGCGTTAGTGTCCCATCGTCTTCGCGGCTAAACGAAACGATCGAGTCGGAATCCTGATTCTCTGCTAACAAGAATTTTCCGTCGGGTGTTATGGCGAAGTTCCGTGGTGTATTGCCCTGCGTAGACTCGTGACCAACGTACGTCATCTTTCCCGTTGCTTGATCTACCGAATAAATGACCAACGAGTCGTGACCACGGTTCGACGCATAAACAAACGCGCCATCAGGGGAAGTATGGATGTCGGCGGTGGTGTTATCGCCATCCCAGTCCGAAGGCAAAGTCGGGACAGATTCAACCGGTGTCAAAGTCCCATCAGAACCAAGATCATAGAGCGTTATGGTGCAACCAAGTTCGTTCAGAACGTAGACCTGTTGGTTCGTTGGGTGGAACGTGAAATGTCGTGGGCCTTCGCCAGCCACTTCGTCCACTGTCGAAGCAAGCGACAGCCTGGCGTTTTCAACGTCCATTGCGTACGTTAGAACTTGATCTTTGCCGAGGTCGCAAACGAATGCGTACCTGTTTGTGGGATCAATGTTCACCGAGTGGGCGTGTGCCTGCTCTTGTCGCCGTTTGTTGATTGATGAACCTTCATGCTGGATAAATTCGGTTCGCTCACCCACTGAACCGTCAACAGCAATTGGATGTGCCGAGACACTTCCGCCTGCATAGTTCGTAACGATCACCATCGAATCGGTTGCATCGACCATCAGGTGACAGGGGCCGGGACCGCCAGTCGATTGTTGGTTTATCTGTGTTAGTTCACCAGTCGACCTGTTCACGCTGAACGCGGTGACACCCCCGGAACCGCAAAACGAACTACTCTCTGACACGGCGTACAGGTGATCGCCCGACGGATCGAGTGCCACGAACGAAGGGTTATCGAGCCCGGTTGCGACCGACACGTGCATCAGTTCGCCGGTCTCGCCATCGAGCCGCAAGGTATAAATACCCTCGCTGCCGAGACGGGTGTAGGTCCCAATAAATGCGAATTGATCGTTGGACATGTTTGGTTTTCCTGAATTATTTAACGTGAACTTGACTGGAATCTAGTCGTTGATTATCAGATCGGGATCGATTTCAACTCCGAGTCCCGGCCCCTGCGGTAGGTGCATGAATCCGTCAGAATCGACCTCTGGCGCGTTCGACATGATCGAAAACTTGTTCTTGTAGTGACCGATTGGCGGATCGTTAAGAAGTTCCATAAACGGCGCATGTCGCCACGATGCAACGAGGTGCATGTGAGCGATAACTCCGATGTTTCCGCCACCATGATGCGGCACGATTTGCTTCCCATACAGTTCAGCCAGCACGCCGACTTTGCGCAGATTGGTCATGCCGTTCATGACCATACTTTCTGGTTGCAACAGCCCGTAAACTCCCTGTTCACAGATTTGGACAAACTCGGAGAGTCCCGGATTGTTCTCGCCGCCCGCTATTGGCATCTCGACTTTCGTGCTGAGTTCAGCAAGACCATCGAAGTCATACCGATTTAAAGGCTCTTCCAGCCAGTAGATATCGAGATCCTGGAGTTCGACTGCTGTCTCGTAGGCTCGTTGGAAATTCCAGCGCACACCCGGCTGCCAGTCACCGCTGCTCTGCGCCTGATTTCCATCGACCATGATGGTCATGTCATCTCCAACCGCGTCGCGCACGGCTTCGATCGTCCGAATATCCTCGGCTATTGTTTCGTGGTGCAGTCGTATCTTCATCGCCTGCCAGCCCTCTTCACGCAGGGAAGTAGCCATCGCGGCTCGCTCTTCCGGTGTCGAAAGTAGAACCATGCTCGCATATGGAATTACCCTGTCCTTTACCCCGCCCCACAACTTGTACAACGGCATGTCGGCCGCTTTTCCTAGAATGTCCCAGAGTGCCATATCGACACCTGCGACACCCTGATAATGGAGGTTTTGTACGTAGTAGTTGAGCGATGCCGCATGTTGTTCTATTTCGTATGCGTTTTTTCCCACCAGGTACTGCTTTACCGGGTCGAGAAGCATCGGATGCATTCCCGGCCCGATTCCAGTGATACCGGCATCGGTATGAACCTCGGTGTACGAGCCACCACCGATATCGAACGACATGCTACGACCGGGACTCCATGCAGGCTCGAGTTCACCCACGTGCTTGACGGTTCGTAGATTTACTACTTTTACATCGGTGACAATGATGTTGCTACTCAATATGCTCTCCTGTGGGTTTGCTCGGGCAGGCAAATCATACATCCGCTCATCTCGGTATAGACACTGTGGGTAGCGATTTACACATCGCTACCAGCGCGTACACTGCCATTTTCAAACGACTCGCAGCTTGAGGTTTGCTACCGGAAGGAATTCATGACGAGTACGAACGCTACAGCAGAAGAAACGGTCGATATTCTGGTTATAGGTGCCGGAGCATCAGGAGGGGCGATAACCGCGTGGCTCGCCGAAGCTGGATTCAATGTCAAATGCCTGGAGCAGGGCTACTGGCAAAATCCATCGAAATACGCCACTGCGTCACCCGACTATGAATTCGAGATGCTCACGAACTGGGCGATCGACCCGAACAGGCGTCGGAGAAACGAAGACTACCCTGTCAATGACTCGAATTCGCCTGTCACTCCGGTGATGTTCAACGGTGTAGGCGGAAGCACTATTTTGTGGTCAGCCCACACTCCCAGGTTTCACCCTTCTGATTTCCGTGTGAAATCGCTTGATGGTGTTGCTGATGACTGGCCGATTTCATATGAAGAACTCGAGGAGTTCTACGATCTTAACGATGAGGTCATGGGCTGCTCTGGAATCAATGGTGATCCGGCAAACCCGCCTCGCAGTCCTCGCCAGATGCCCCCACTACCGCTGGGCAAAGACGGCGAAAAACTAATAAGTGGATTTGAGAAACTGGGTTGGCACTGGTGGCCGTCCGACAGCTACATCAATTCAGTGCGCTATGGCGAGGGCCGTGACGCCTGTAATTTTTGCGGTCACAACCACATGGGTTGCTATCAACGCGCCAAGTCGAGCACCGATCTGACGTACTGGCCACGAGCTCTTCGATGCGGTGCGAAACTTGAAACAGGCGCCCGGGTACGCCAGATCACGGTCGACGGCTCGGGACGTGTTACGGGTGCTGACTACATCGATTCGAAAGGTACCGAAAAGCACCAGAATGCCCGCGCTGTCATCATGGCAGCCAACGGTATTGGCACACCTCGTCTGCTTCTGAACTCCGTTTCAGAAATGCATCCCGAAGGGCTGGCTAACTCGAGCCGACTGGTTGGGAAAAACCTGATGTTCCATCCGTTCGCGATGATCTCAGGTACGTTCCCGGAGAAGATGGACACCTGGCAGGGCCCGCTCAGCAACATAGCGATGAGTCAGGAGTTTTACGAGACCGACAAAAGTCGTGGTTTTGTCCGCGGATACACGTATCAATTTCAGCGAAGTCTTGGACCAGCATGGATTGCGAAGGGCGGATTCAGAGACCCGGTGCCGTGGGGCGAGGGTCATCACGAAGAGTTAGAAAAACGGCTGGGCAGCGTAATGGCGTTAGCCGTAATTGGTGAAGACCTTCCCGAAGAACACAATTCTGTCGATCTCGATCCAGAACTTACCGACTCTGACGGTATTCCGGCACCGAGGCTCAACTACACGCTGAGCAAGAATTCACGCGATCAGTTGGATCATGCCATCGAGAATGCAAGAACAGTACTGGAAGCCGCCGGAGCGTCGGACATATACGTGGACCCCATGATGCGTCAATCTGGATGGCACCTGATGGGGACCGCACGAATGGGCAACGATTCTACGAACTCGGTAGTTGACAGGTGGTGTCAGTCGCATGATGTCGACAACCTCTTCATTGTCGATGGCAGCGTGTTCGTCACCGGGGCTGCAGTAAATCCGACTCCGACAATACAGGCTCTGGCATTGAGGACTGCCGACTATATCGTTACCAACCGGCAGGATCTAAAGGGATAATCTCGTGACTCTGAATACATCCGACACCGAAGTAAACGAAGACCTTCTGGCAGCGTTGCTGGACAGACTAATTCCTGCGGTAGGTGAACTCCCTCCGGCAGGACAGATGGGGTTGGTGCCGGAAATAGTCCGGCTCTCAGGGCGGCATGACCTGTTTCACAGTGAGTTTGCCAACTTCATGATTTCGTTCTCGGCGAGTTGCCCTGAATTCGAGTCGCTATCCGGCAACGCGCAGGATGAAGCGATTAGAGCGTTCGAATCAGGCAGCCCTGAGCTTTTCAGCACGCTGCTGACGATCAGCTACATCGTCTACTACAAAGATGAGCGAGTTCACCGGCGAATTGGTTGGAGCGGACGACCGCCACAACCCGATGGGAACGAAATGGAACTCTGGGACGAATCGATTCTTGAGAACGTCCGCAATCGTGAGCCGTTCTGGCGTCAGGTGTAAGCCGACGGTTTTTTGTTGCTACACCAGCCAGACGACAGAAAGAACACGAAATTGAAACCAGTTATTAGAAACGAACAAGAAAGCCCCAACCCGTTGCTTGGCCCCGGTGATGGGGTGTCGACATATGTGATGCTCTTTGTAAAGCACGGCCCGGGGGAATCGAGTCCCGATCATATCCACGAATGGGAACATCAGGCATTCATTACTGAAGGTGCAGGAATTTTGATGTGCGACGGGAAGGAGTACCCGGTTAAAGCCGGAGATGCTGTTCTCGTCCCAGGTGGCGTACGCCACCAGTTCATCAACACCGGAAGTGTGCCACTACACCGTGTCACCGTAAATCCGATCGAATCGGTCAGGCGATAATATCCCTCTGCCTCGATTAGACTTTCACTTCTGAAAGCGACAGTTCACCTTGCTCAACGGAGTACACGTGGGTAGCAATTTCATCGACTATTGCCGGGTCATGGCTGGCACAGATGATTGTCCCGTCATAGCCTGCCAGAGCTTCAAGCAGTTGCGAGCGTGTTGAAGTGTCAAGGTGGTTCGTTGGCTCATCCAGCAGGAGGACATTGTTCGGCTGAACAAGGAATTTCGCCAGTGCAACCCTGCTTTTCTCACCGCCAGACAACATGCGAATCGACTTGTAAACGTCGTCGGATGAGAACAGGAATCTTCCGAGTATCCCACGCAGCGCACCGTCGGGCTGATCTTGTGCCGACTCACGCACCGATTCCAGAACGGTCGAGTTAGGGTTCAACGACTCGTCCTGATGCTGAGCGTAGTATCCACGGCTAGCTCGCTCTGCCCACTTGATCTCGCCCTCAGACGGTTGTATTTCGCCTGCGAGGATTCTCAACAACGTACTTTTACCACCACCGTTGTGACCGACGAGTACAACCTTCTGCCCACGCTCAACCTCCAGCGAGACATCGAGTAGCGCCGGTGAGTCATCCCAATCATGGGATATGGCGTTTACGTCGAGAACGACCCGTTCGACCCTGCCAGACGACTTGATCTGAAACTTTGTCGATTTTGAATTGGCCATTCGTTCAACTCGATCTATTCGGTCGAGTGCTTTGATTCGACTCTGAACCTGGCGCGCTTTCGTAGCCTTTGACCGGAATCGATCAATAAATTCTTCCTGTCGTGCTATCTCTCTCTCTTGTCGATCTGCCTGCACGTCAAGTTGGGCCTGCCGTGTTTTCTTGGTGCGCTGGTAGTCTGAAAAACTACCCGGATACGACTGAACCTGCCCATGTTCAACGTCAAGGATTCGTGTCGCAACTTTCTGCAGGAAATCTTGATCGTGAGTGACCATCAACACGATGCCCGGATATTCAGCCAGTTCTTGAGCCAACCAGTTTTTTGAATTCGTATCCAGATGATTCGTGGGCTCATCCAGCAAGAGATGCTCGTCACGCCGAATGAGAATTTTTGCGAGTGAAATACGCATTCGCCAGCCGCCAGAAAAATCGCCGCAGGGCTTTTCGATGTCTGCGGTTGAGAAGCCCAACCCGGTAGTCACTCGGGCGATAGAGGAATCGACACCGTTTCCACCAAGCACCTTGAAACGGTCGTGGGCATCGTCGAGTTCGGTGATAAGTGCCTCGATATCTCCTTCTTCGAGGATCAACAGATCTTCGATTTCGGATATTCGTGAACGCAGCGAGTTCACTTCCGGCAACGCAGTCCACATTTCTTCGCCCAGGGTTCGATGTAGACCGACATCCGATTCCTGATGCAGGTATGCCATTTCACCGTCTGTCATGCTGACCTGCCCGCCGCTTGACGGCTCATCTCCGGCGATTATTTTCAGCAGCGTTGTCTTGCCGGTACCGTTGGCGCCAACAACACCGATCTTCTCATTCGACGACGCGGTGAATGAAACGGCCGAGAGTAGGTCTCGACCGCCGAACGACTTTGAGAGGTTTTCAACGACGATCATGTCGGGCGCGTGGTTTCGAAAGTTAGGAACAGGCTGGGGTGATCGAATAATTGTCTCAAATCATTTCAATGATTTGGTGATCCGTTTTAGCAAATGATGATGTGAACTATTTGAACCAGCTCCATCTCAAACCGTTGATTTAACCGATATTTAAAGAACGAAGGTCGGGCATACACCCGGCCTTCGTTTTTAGGACAAATCTGTTGTCAAAAGTGGCTAGTAACTGGACTGTGCGCCCTTTTTTGCTGATTCTTCCCAGGCAGCCCCGAGTGAATCGATCGAAACGTTATCGGCCTGTGCAGCAGAGATAACAATTGCTTCCTGTTCGGCGAGCGCCGCAGTTGCTGCGGGAAGTCGTTCAGCCGCGTCCAGCGGGATCTGGATCACTCCGTGGAGGTCAGCCGCGATCAGATCGCCCGGCTGCACATACACACCGCCCACGTCGACCGGAACGTTGTATGCGACTGCATGAACATAGCCATGCGATACGAGGACTTCCTTTGCCCAGAAGGGGAAGCCCATCTCTTCAGCTTCCCTCAGATCGCGTACACCACCATCGGTAACCGCTCCCACGCAGCCAAGTCCGAGCGCAATATTGCCCTGAATCTCACCCCAGTAGGAGCCGATAGTCTCCGGATAGTCCAGATCGTGTAGAACAACCATTCGGGGAGATGGAATTGCCTCAATTGCTTCGTAGTAATCACTGCGTTCAAGTGCGTTTGGCGACCTGTGACGAGCCGAGATAACACCGGTCACTGCGTAACCGATATAGGTTTCGGAAACCGGCGATTGAGACTTCACTTCTGGTCGCATAAAACCTTCGGTGCGAGGACGAATATCCATCAGTTCAAGTGCATTTGCGATGGTTGGGGTATCGATCTTCCTGAGCTGGGCAAGCAGCTCTTCAGACAGTGGGCCGATTGTGGCGCCCATAGTCAGGCTCCCTTGGAATATTTCACTGGTGTAGAACACGTGTTTATTGTTTCGGCAAATATGGTACCTGCCGAGATCACAAGCGATATTCCGTAGAAGGTGATAAACCTCAAATAAGAAAGGCCAGTTGAAACAACTGACCTTCTTTTGCGCTGAGTTTGCCTCTAAAAGACAGCGACGTTCCAATCGACACGACGTCGAAGTTTCGCTCGTTCTCTTGCCGCTTTATGATTTCTTGCGATTCGCTGGGCGTTCTGCAGTACCAGAGTGGCCTTCCGTTGTCCTGATTTCGCCTTGTCGCGCTCGATCCCGTTCTCGGCAAACTTAACGGCATCGACAGCCCGGAAATACTGCATTCTGGCTCGATCAACTGAGATCGGTTTGTAGTGAAGCAATGGCTCTCCTTCTTCTTCTTCTGAATGTTCGGGTTATATAGCTGACTCTAACCAGTAATTCTCACTCCGGCACAACGCGAGCCCATAGGTATCGTCACGCGTTCCTGATCTCGAAATTCCGATTGGTCAAGTAGGTAGTTTCAATACTTGCGGCTACGTATCCACCGCACCGAAAACGAGCCATTCGGCGCGACTCAGTTCGGCCCGGGCATTACAGGTCGAAATTTGCCCACCGGTGGCACCTGATGTTCATAGATAATTCCTGCGAAAGGTTTTGTAGTCCTACCTTGATAGGGCTAGAATCTCCACGCCCCGGACATTAGTTATTCGTGGTCTGGACAGATCGCAGTGACAACGGGCCTGAATATCCATGGAGACTATTGAATGAACGGAACAGAACTCATCGCCCAGATTCTTAAGCAAGAGGGCATCAACGAGATAACTTGCTTCCCGAGTAACGCCTTGATCGAGGCGGCGGCGAAGGAAGGTATTCGGCCTGTGATGTTCAGGCATGAACGCGGCGCGATTATGGCTGCAGATGGCTACAGCCGAATGAGCGGTGGCCAAAAGTTCGGTGTGGTCGCCATGCAGCACGCAGCCGGAGCAGAAAACTCGATGGGCGGTCTGGCGCAGGCCTTTGGCGACAATATCCCGATCCTCGTGCTCCCCGGTGGCTACCCACTGGCGTCGCGCCACGTTCGACCAAACTTTCTCGCATCAGAAAACTGGAGAGGTGTCGTGAAATCGGTCGAAACAATCGACTCACCTTCCGAGATCAAGAACGTTATGCGCCGGGCGTTCCAGGCGTTGAGGAACGGCAACGGTGGTCCTGTGGTGGTCGAAATGACCCTGGACATATGTGCGATGGAAGTGCCCGGTGATGGCGCAGGTTATTCATCGCCGAGCGTCAGCAAGTCAGTACCTTCGACAACCGACATCAAGGATGCCGTGAAGGCTTTGCTCGCCGCCGACCGCCCGATGATCTGGGCCGGTGCTGGTGTACTGGCTGCTCAAGCAACACCAGAGTTGACGGAGTTTGCAGAGCTTACCGACATCCCGGTATTCACCACCATGGAAGGCAAGTCGGCATATGACGAGCGATTGCCTCTATCGCTCGGTGCCGGGAGCGGTGCGACAACAGGCCAGGCATTCGACTGGATCAACGGAAGTGATGTTGTGATCGGAATTGGCACAAGCCTCTCTCACAACAACTACACCCGGAAAGTCCCTGCGGGGAAATCAACTGTTATCCACAACACGATCAACCCCGATGAGATAAACAAAGAGACTCCATCAGATATAGGGCTGGTCGGTGATGCAAAGCTGACCCTTCAGGCACTCATCGAAGAAGTGAAAGCTCAGATCGGTGAGGACGGACGGAACACCGGAGTTGCGTCTCGAATCGCAGCATCTCGTGAAAAGTGGATGACGGAATGGTCACCAATCCTCAACTCAAACGAAGCACCGCTCAATCCTTACCGTGTGATCAGCGAAATTAATAAGAATCTCGACCTTGAAAACAGTGTGGTCACACATGATGCAGGCGGACCACGTGATTGCATGGTGCCGTTCTACACTGCAACGACGCCTCACAGCTACATCGGTTGGGGGAAGACGACTCATCTCGGGTTCGGCATACCTCTGATGATTGGAGCAAAGCTCGCCAATCCGGACAAGTTCTGCCTCAACTACATGGGCGATGGGGCATGGGGTATGTCGGGTACCGATATTGAGACTGCGACACGCGAGAATCTGCCCATCACGACCGTCTTGCTCAACAACGGTGGCATGGCGACATATCCGGGCGGGTTCCCGACAGCACGAGAACAGTACGGTGTATCTCATATGATCGGAAACTACGCGCAAATAACCGAGGGTATGGGCGGTGTCGGAATCGAAGTTTCGCAACCCGAGGAGTTAGGTCCTGCGATCCTCCGAGCCCGCAAGGAGAATGCTGAAGGTAAGGCGGTACTGATCGACGTGAAGTCGAACTACGAATCCCGTAAATCGTTCTTCGGCAAGTAGCCTATACCGGGTTACGTCCGACTCACAAGTGCTATTGGAGCCAGCCTCCCCTGGCACTTTCGCCATCAACCAACACCGTCTGAGTGCAACTACTCAGGCGGTGTTTTTCTTCAAGTCCGGTTGCTCGGTTTCTAACAAATGGCTGAAGGTTTGCACACGGTGTGCCGACCCGGATATCGGCCACTGATCGTGAGA
>JAJRZP010000146.1 GCA_024275195.1 Chloroflexota bacterium
CCATGATCAGTGGGTAGCCTTGCCTCAGCGACGCGTTCCACCAGTTTCTCGTGGCTCATTCGATAGGCAATCACATCCGCTATAGCAACTATCGGGAAAGCATGTTTTACAGCGATCTCCTCAAGCTGTGGTCGCCGTGCCATCGTGCCATCTTCGTTCAGTATCTCGCAGATGACGGCGGCAGGGTGCTTGCCTGCCAGTCGAACAAGATCGACTGATCCTTCAGTATGTCCCGCTCGAACCAGCACGCCGCCTTCTTCATACCGCAACGGAAAAACGTGGCCCGGCTGCACGAAGTTGGCCGGGGTCGATTCTTCGCTTGCAAGAAGCTGGATGGTATGCGCTCTGTCGGCAGAGGAAATCCCCGTTGTAATGCCGAATTTTGAGTCGACTGTTACCGTGAACGCCGTGCCGTGCTCAGTCGTATTCTTCGAAACCTGCATCGGCAGGTCGAGCCTGTCGAGGTCTTCTCCGAGCATCGGCGTACAGATCAGCCCGCGTGCCTCCATGTTCATGAGGGTAATGCTCTGAGGCGTGGTGTCCTCAGCCGCCATCACCATGTCGCCTTCGTTCTCGCGATCCTCATCATCCACGAGAATGATGATTCCACCTTGCTTGATCTGTTCAATCGCGCGCTCAACCGATTCGATTGCGCGGGTGTCGACGGTATCGGGTATGTGCGGGTTCAGGGTCATATCGTTTGGTTGGTCATTTGGTGAGGTTGTTCAGGTAGGGTTCAACGAGATTCGCAACATACTTTGCTGTCACATCAGCTTCAAGATTCACCGTTGAACCTTCGCCGCGTTCACCAAGTGTCGTATGTTCGAAGGTGTAAGGGATAACTGCGATGCTGAAGCTGTCCGGATTTCGGTCTACGACCGTGAGGCTGATTCCATCGACAGCGATGAATCCTTTCTCAACGACATTCTCAATTATATTCTCTGGTGCATTGATTACGATCACTCTTGAATTTCCATCTTCGATCACCGATCGAATACTGCCGACACCATCGATGTGACCCTGCACCATGTGACCGCCGACCCTATCGCCGTATCGCAGCGACCGTTCGAGATTCACCTTGCTGCCGGCGACCAGTTCACCAAAGTTTGTTCTAGCACGAGTTTCAGGGACGGTTTCAACTGTAAAACTTGAATCGGGTCGAGAGAGTGTCGTTACAGTGAGGCATGCACCGGCGACCATTATCGATTCGGAGATTGTGAGATCATCGAGTACCTGATTGGCGCTGATGACGAGCGTTTCACCATCGTAAGACTCGACGGTTCCAACTTCTTCGATAATTCCTGAAAACATTTAGTGCAAACGCCTGCTTGACCTGAACTGGCACGCTCTGAGAACGAACGTACTACCCACCCTTCGAAACGTATCCTTCAACAAGAATATCGCCGTCGATGACCGTGTGGGTCACGTTTTCGAGAGTTAGAGCATTTTCTAGTGATGATGCTCCGGTACCTGAGAAGGGACCGGGGGCACCGTTGTCGCCGATGATTTTCGGAGCGATAAACGCAGCGACTTTGTCGATCAATCCGTTGTCAACGAAGGCACCAGCCAGCTCTGCACCAGCTTCGACCATCACATTGTGCAGCCCACGTGAGCCAAGCAGCTCGACAAGTTTAGTCAGGTCGATTCTTCCCTCGGCGAGATCGGCATGGTGAACAGTCACTGAATTCGTTGGTGGTGTTACTTCCACATCCTTGGCAACTACCCACAGAATATCTCCCGGTTCATGCAGCATGGGCGCATCTGATGGCATGCGACCGCGGGTATCGACAACGACTCGAAGAAGCGGTCGTCCAATCGAGGTGCCGTGTTGATCACGTGCCGTCAGTCTGGGGTGGTCAGCCAGAACCGTACCGATGCCGGTAATAAGCGCATCTGTGCGTCGTCGCATCTCGTGAACTCGAAACCTTGACGCTTCGTTAGTTATCCATTGCGATTCACCTGTACGTGTCGCGATCTTGCCATCAAGCGTCGTTGCGAGTTTCAGGGTGACCAACGGTCGATGGGTCTTCAGATGATGGGCGAATCCCTCAGCCAACAACTCGGCCCGCCTTAGTTGTTCAGGGAGCGCGGTTCTCACCACTTCAATCCCGGCCGCCTTTAATTGCCGGAAACCGTTCCCGGAAACGCTCGGATTCGGGTCTTCAAGTGGTGACACAACGGTTGATATCCCGGCTGCAATGATGGCATCGGTGCAGGGCGGGGCTACTCCCTGAAAGGCGTGGGGTTCAAGCGAACAGTAAAGCGTTCCACCCGAGGATCGCTCTCCTGCGGTTGAAAGAGCGATTCGTTCAGCGTGTCGGCCCGGACGTGGCTCGGTTGACCCTTCACCTACGATCGCATCTCCTTGAACGACGACAGCACCGACGGGTGGACGAGGGGCGACACCGCCCAACGCCTGCTCGGCAAGTTCGAGCGCTCGATCAAGCGGACTGGCGAGTGGACTGGTTATGGCTGGACCCCGTTCGCTAAGAGCGTTTGATATGACTGTCGAAATCGAGGTGGGCACGGCTGGCAGTTGGTGATTCCTGACCCTGATACCGACTGCTGAGTTCTTTTGAGCCATAAGGTCGGTCGACCTCTGTTGTCATCTGCTGGAACGAAATCTGGCCGATGCGCATACCGAAATAGAGCGTTATAGGAAGTCGGGAGACGTTTGCCAACTCCAGAGTCAGGTTTCCCGACCATCCGGGATCGATAAACCCCGCAGTCGAGTGGATCATGAGTCCGAGACGACCGAGTGAACTCTTGCCTTCGATGCGGGCGACCAGATCGTTCGAGAGGCTCAATTTTTCGAGCGTACTGCCAAGTACGAATTCTCCTGGATGAAGCATGAACGGTTCGTCATCATGAATAATGACTTCATCGGTGAGATTCGGGACTTCCCTTCGCAGGTCGATGTAGGGGAGCGTTGAGTTTCGAAATACGAGGATCGTATTCGCCAGATGAAAATCTACGCTGGCGGGTTGAACATCACGGTCGGAGTACGGTTCGATTCCGATTCTGCCGATCTGGACTGCTTCCCTGATCGAACGATCACTAAGGACCATATGCACTTCCCTTGCACTGCTGCCGTTGTGGATACTGCCGGTCGATGGCTGACTACGAGATTGTAAGGGTTCTATGAATGCGACGGGTGTTGAAGAGCAACTCTCACAGCAAAATCGGATGGACACCCTCAAGTGGAGATCCATCCGATTTTTGCGAATGTGCAGACTGGGTGGTTAGCTGCCGATAGCGAATACCGCCTGCACCGTAACCGAAAGGTTCACATCACCTGCGGAGATCGGGGTGGATTTGAACTCCGCGTCGGCAGTGGCAAACTCTGTCTGCGGGTAGGCACTTGCCATAGGCACCGAACTACCTATCTCCGTCAGGTACACCAGTTGCCCAAGAGTCACCCCCATCGCTCGAGCGTAAACATCAGCTTTAGCCAGTGCATTGGCAGCCGCCTGCTGGCGAATCTGCTCACCGAACACTGAAGAATCACCGACAGTGAACTGGATGGAGTTGATCCTTATCAGGTCGCCGCCTGCAGTCGATGCCGAATCGACTACGGGGCTGAGGTTCTCGATATCTCGAACGGTTATCTGCACGGTGTTTGTCACCGTATAACCGGTGATCCGAGGTTCGCTGTATCGACCGAGCGAGTCCGAGACATCTACCCAGATTGTCTGTGGGTAGATGTTGAAGTTCGTCGTGACGATGTCATCTTCCGAGATGCCGTTTGCTTTGATGGCGTTCAGGACGCTATCCATTGCAACGGCCGCCTTCTGTCGTGCCTCTCCAATGGTGGTTTCGCGTGATTCGACTCCGATCGAAACCTGCGCGACGTCGGCGGGAATTTCAAGGGTTGCCTGGCCGGTTACCCAGATACCCGAGTTCATCGAACCTGCCTGTGAGTTGTAAGAAGGAGAGAAGCCGTAGCTCGCGTTGACTCCGACTGGATACGGCTCTATCAGCGGTGCGCTGAAGCCCGACGCGACCGGCTCACCACCTATCGCGGGGCGAGAACTCGAAATACCTGAATCGATTCCGGCAATCGCACCCGATGGTGCGCCGATAGCAGATTCGTCGGTATTGACTACCTGTTCTTCAGGTGACGAATCGACGCACGCGGCAGCTACTAGAGCGAACACTGTAATTGCAGCTACCAGAAACCACGCTCTGGGTTTTCGAACGGTGATTTTACTCATGACTATTTCCTTCGAACTTCTGGTGCAGATATTCACACTTGAACTCTGCACGCTATGGAGCTTTGTTCTGGCGACGCAGAAGCAGTTGGCTTGAACGCCGTCACAGGTAAGACGAGAAGGAATACTGATTTGTTCCATCCGCATTTATCGGGAGATAGTTGACGTGCCTGAATCAGTTCAGCAGGTCGCTTTGGGCAGTACTCTGACCGGCGAATTTCGGGAATTGTCAGACTGGTCTATGAAGTAGCCAGCCGCCGCTGTCACGCACTGGGCACGCACCGGAACTTCTGGCTAGCCACCACGTACGCGGCGGAGGCCTGCCCACGCACCTATCGCTGCGAGCGCCAGGGCTGCGAGGGTGACTTGAAGCTGCCAGAGCGGAAGTGATATGCCATCGCTTTCAGGCGTAGATTCGAATGCCAATCCATCGCTGTCGGCAAACTCGATAGATTTCTTGGTGAGATCGGCATCCTCACCGGCGTCCACCTCACTACCGTCGAGGGGGGCTGCCGCGTCGGCTGCTCCCGAAATCGATCGCTCCGCTGCGATCTCATCTTCCGAAGGTTCGACTTGTGCCGATCTCTCAAGTGTTTCGACACCACTTTGCTCAGCAGCGGATGCTGATAGGTCAGGGGATGCGTCTGCTCCAGACTCTGCAACGTCAGCAGCGGGTGGCGCAATAGCCGACTCCAGTGCAAACGTGTTTTCGCGACCCTCGGCCTCAGCAGACCGCGCAGAAGTCACCCCCGGCTCGGCGGTGGCGAGTGCGGTGAGGGGAGCTTCGCTGGTATCGGGAGCCACTTCAACGGCGGGAGCGCCCGAATCGTCACCAACAAGTGCCATTTCGGGGAAACCGCTTTCGATGGCTCCAGAGTCGGCGGCAACAGTGGTTGCGAATGACTCGGTTCTACCGGATTGCTCGACAATTCCTGTGAAATCGCCCAGAGTTAGTAAAGCAACGCTGAGTGCTGCAATACCGGCGACTATCACCGGTGCCAATGCGAGCTTCCGCTGTGGGGCGAAAAGCTCGGTAAGGCGGGCGATGCCAGAGTCTTTCCTCTCTGCCGAAGCGATCATCTCGGGAGTGACGGTGAACGAACGGGTAGTCTCTATTTTCTCGACCCTACCCAGAACGTCTCGTAACGCCATTTGGGTGGTCAGGTCTCTTTCGAGCGCAGGGTCACGTCGCATCATCTCTTCGATGAGTCGTAGTTCGTCGGCAGACGCGTCTCCATCTACGAACGCATTTACTGCATCGACTTCGGGATCTGTACGGCCAATCAGCCGATTGAGAAGTCTTCGAACCACTCTGTTTAAGTTCTCCTTGTCCTATAGACGCATTGAGGCGGGTAAAAGTTCCGGGTCTTGTTGAACACAGTCACGCATTTTCGCCCTAGCACGGTTAAGGCGAGACTTGACAGTGCCGATAGAGACGCCAATCGACTCGGCTGCCTCGTCGTACTGATACCCCTCGATATCGATCATGACGATCGCAAAACGATGATCGTCGGTCAACCCTCCAAGACAACGCTCGATCAGGCGCGCCAGTTCGGCGTTTAAAGCGTCGGCGAGCGGATCCTGCGAGTCATCCTTGATGGTCTCAGAGAAATAGACGATATCTTCGTCCATTGAGGTTTCCGGTCGTCGTGCGACCTTCCTGAGATAGTCGAGCGAGGCGTTCTTGGCGATTCTGATCAACCAGGCGCGAAATATCCCACCTCGATAGCTTGAGATCTTACGAAAGGCAGAGATGAAGGCGTCTTGAGTAATGTCTTCAGCTACTGCCCGATTTCGGACGGTGCGAAGGACGACTGCGAACACTGCGCTCTGGTACTCGACTACTAGCTGGTTGAACGCGTCGTAATCCCCATCGCGAGTGAGTTGTATGAGTCTCTGTTCGTCGAAACTGGGCAATTTGTATCGGTGAATTCCTGTAGATCAATCCTACCCGCCGCCCAATAAATCGGCATTTGGGTATCTAAACGTTACTCAGCGATTACGTGGAACTAAGACTCGCCTTGCTATATTCGTAATAGAACAGTTTCCTGCATTGGTTTTGCCTTCGCAGGCCAGCGGTACGATAAATTCACTTATGCGATCAGCACTTCGAGATACAGGCGAGACGATCATCACGGCGGTGGTGATCTTTCTAGTGCTGCAGGGCACAACCCAGAGTTTTCTAATCGAGGGTTCGTCGATGGAGCCAACCCTGCTTCAGGATGAACGGTTGCTCGTGAATCGATTCGTCTATACGCAGAGCACTCTCAGTTTGTTCGGAAACGAAGACTATCTATTCAGCGGACCACAACGAGGAGACATCGTTGTCTTTCACCCGCCAACGGGTTCGTCAACCGATTTTGTAAAGCGGATTATCGGACTTCCCGGCGATTGGATTGATCTCGACGGTGCCTCGGTTTATGTGAACGGTGAAAAAACCGATTGGGTTGACGCTCCAACTGCCAGACGCAGCAACAGCTACCCGGTTCAGGTTCCGCCCGGTGCGTATTTTGTGCTGGGAGACAATCGACGGGTGTCAGTCGACTCGCGCAACTGGGGGTTTGTGTCGGCTGAATCGATTGTTGGGCGCGCCTGGACGGTCTACTGGCCAATCCCAGAGTTTCAGATGTTCAGTTAGCGTTGGCACACGGCTTGAGCAGTATGTGGACCGCATACCGCATAACGAAGGACGCCTCAAGTGTGTGCGTGCACTCTGAGGCAGCCGCATTCGCCATGTTCCGTCGAGTAGGCCATGAGGTCGTGGATTTTAGTCCGAATCAAAGAGCAGGATTGGTTGGCGGAGCCGTCGACCAATCATCACGCGACCTGCCGTTCTTGTCCCAGACAACCTGACCACTCTTGACCGTCAGTTCGCACACGATACGTTTATTCGTCTTGTAGACACGATTACCCGTTCCATTGTCAACGAGACCAAACTCACCCTCGGCGATGTCGAGTACCGCGATATCGGCTCTGGCAGATTGTCCGATATTTCCAAGCTCGGGATGACCTATCGCCTGGGCGGGGTCCCACGTAGAGCGCTTCACAATTTCGGGAAGGTCCATGCCCAGGGCAAGAAGCTTCGACATCGTTTCTGGCATCGTGGCCTGATTCGAGAGGATGCTGGCGCGGTGCATATCGGTCGAGATGGTATCTGGTAGAAATCCCTGTTCTATCGCGACCTTGGCAATGCGGAACGAGAAGCTACCGCCACCGTGACCAACGTCGAACTGCACGCCCCGTTCCCGCGCCTCGAAAAAGTGCGCCTTAACTTTGTCGTTAACATCGGTCATCGGCTTACTAACTGCGTAGCAATGGGTCACCATATCGCCGGGGCGGAGGTGCTCCAGCATCATCTCGTTCATTGGGCGAGTGTGAATCGGTGATTGGTCGACCATCACATACACGCCCGTGTCCTCTGCTGCCTGGATACCCCGATCGAGCGGCTCCCAGCCCGGGCCCATGTAGTGTGCAACTTTTACGCCGACGATCAAGTCGGGGCGTTGTGCGATCTTAGCGGCAGTAAGCTCCGCATCCATACCGTCGAGATCCTGTTCCGGCTCACCGACCATGCCTTCCCCGGCGATATTGAGTAAAGCGAAAACATTCGTTGTCGCCGGGGCGATTACCTGCTCGTTGAAATCATCGAAGCTCAGATGCCCGGAACCTCCTGCATCTACCGCGGTTGTTGTGCCCTCAGGCAGGCAGTGGGCGTCTGGCAAGATCGCTCCGAAGTAGCCGTAAAAATGTGCGTGAAGATCGACAAGACCCGGCGTGACAATAAGCCCGGACACATCGGCGACAGTCCTGGCAAATGGGGGGGAGATGTCCTTGTCGACGAGAGCAATGTTTCCTCCCGATATCGCGACATCTAATTGACCGTCGATGTTGTTGGCGGGGTCGATCACTCGCCCACCCTTAAGGAGAAGATCGTACTTTCGAAGTGTTTCGTCTGAAGTTGTCACCGTAGTCTCCCGAGGCATGCCTGTATTTGAATGGCGCAAATGTAATCGTCTCTGATGGGCGACATATTAGCGCGCGCCAGACATCCATGTGCTGACCATCCTTAGCTGTACGGATAGTTCTTCGGCGTATATGGAGGGCAATGGACGGTGTCCAGCAGCCTGATTTCGGTGTCCCGCCGGAGAAAGATGCTCAATCGATTGGCATGGCGTAACAGAATGTATGACAAGCGCCTGAAATCTGGAGTCGCCGACCGCGATATTCCTTCTACCACGGGAAATCAGGTGAGTACTCAGGTCAACTGCGATATTGACTGAGGCCCGGAAATACCAATTTCTTCGCCAAATCCTCAACTGGCGTATTTCTGCACTCCCTATTGAACGTTTGCTGTCGTAACCTTAATGATCGAGTTTGCGAGGGCCTTTAGCTCAGCGGTATAGCATCGGACTTTTAATCCGCAGGTCGTGGGTTCGATCCCCACAGGGCCCACCAAACTCGACTCAATCTGAAGCGACGCTCACTGGATAGTATTGATGAGCGCATCGCTGTACCGCCTTCGTCGACAACTCGAGCAAGAATTTCCAACCTACAGTTCGCGTGGAGAACAAGCTCAGGTACTATGCCCTATCAAGCATCGTGCACGTAAATCGCCTTACGATGCATACCGCCTCTGGACTACGACAGGAGTATTGAAGAATGGACGAACTTGGACGATTGAAGCGACTCCCACTCAGAATGTACTGGAAGAACGAAGCCAAAGACTTCACACCTTGGTTGGCCAAACACCCTGGCGAACTTGGTGAGGTGGTCGGAATGGATATAGAGGTGGTCGATACCGAGGTTGCGGTCGGGCGCTATACGGTGGATATTCTCGCTAAGGACACTGGCGCGAATCGTATGGTAGTAATTGAAAATCAACTTGAACGAACTGACCATGACCATTTAGG
>JAJRZP010000147.1 GCA_024275195.1 Chloroflexota bacterium
CTTCAACCCTGAAAGAGTGACGGTGAAGGTTGGTGACCGTGTGACCTGGAACATGACGAACCTTGAGACGGCGTTCGACGCCACTCACGGATTCGCCCTTGCGGGTCAGAACATCGCCCTGAGCCTTGAGCCAGGTGAATCAGCAACAATCGAATTCGAAGTTACGGACGAAGGTGTATTCGCCTTCTACTGCACCGAGTTCTGTTCGGCTCTTCACTTAGAAATGGCCGGCTTCTTCATGGTCGAACCTAACTAGCTCAATCGGAGTCGGTAGCCGGGAATTTCCCGGCTACCGACTCCACTTTTCCGGAGTTGAAGATGCAATGAAAAGGGGCTGACCTCCAGTGACGCGAATCGAACAAATCAAAGAAAAAGTTTTCGGCCCTCGAATACCGAGAGAGATCGTCTTCAGAGATAGATTCAGGTTCATCCTGCCGACAGTACTGATGCTGCTTGCGGCGATCATGCTTATGGTCTCGACATTCTTTCCGTACTGGCGGATGGAGTTGGAGGCTCCTCAATACCCGCGTGGGCTGATTATGACGGTGTATGTAAACGAGGTCAGGGGTGATGTCCAGGAAGTCGACACTCTGAACCACTACATCGGCATGCGACCGATTAGTGAAGCGGGTGAGTTTGAACGATCGATGAGCGTGATCGCCATCACGGCTCTCGTCCTCGTAGTGGTCGCAGCAATATTTGTACACAACCCATGTGCCCTACTCCTAACCTGGCCAGTGATGTTCTATCCATTCATATTTCTCGGCGATCTCTGGTATTGGATGCAAAAGTTTGGGAGAGAACTGGATGAGACAGCTCCCCTCTCGAACATCATCGAACCGTTTGTGCCTCAGATCCTCGGAACGGGGAAAGTTGCCCAGTTCAAAACCATCGCTATATGGGACAGCGGTCTCTGGATGGCATTTACTGCTTCGGCGCTCATCGCTCTCGGCATCTTCTTCCATCGCAGGGCCTACAAGCCGCTTCTCGATGAAGTCAACGCTGCTCGCCAACCGAGTGAGAGTCAGTAGGTGAATTGGTGCTGAACATCAGGACTGGAAGAATCGCGGCAACGATTACGATGCTGATGATTCTCATAACGGTCGGCTCAACGATCTCGTTACTGCGCGCCCAGTCCTCAAGCTCAATCGAATCACCGCGTGGGAGCTACTCGACCGTACAGGAAGCGATTGACGTCGCCGAGGAAGGTGATGTCCTGACTGTTACCTCGGGTGTCCATACTGGAAATTTCGTAGTCGATAAATCGATCACGATCAAGGGTGTTGACTGGCCCGAGTTCGATGGCGGCGGAAAGGGAACTGTCCTCACTCTCAATGCTCCCAACATCACGATTAGCGGGCTCGTGATTAGAAATTCGGGCGACACATTGAACACTGAAGATGCCGGTGTGGAGGTGAACGCAAGCAACGCCACCATCGAGGAAAATCGAATTCGAGACACGCTGTTTGGCATCTATCTGAAACAGGCGCCATTTGGCGTGATCCGAAACAACGTGATAACTGGCATGGATCTCGAAGTGCAGCGCAGAGGTGATGGTATCCGAGTCTGGTACTCGAGCGACACTACGATCGAAGGCAACGATGTGTCGCGGTCACGCGACGTTGTGCTCTGGTACTCCGACCGTCTCACGATTCGGAACAACGACATTTACGACGGACGCTACGGCCTGCACTTCATGTACGACGATGACGCACTTGTCGAAAACAATCGTCTGACCAACCTGTCCGTTGGTGGATTCCTGATGTACTCACGCCGACTTCAGATGATCAACAACGTCATTGGCGACAACCGCGGTCCGAGCGGTTACGGCGTTGGTCTGAAAGATCTCGATGATGCCTATCTTGAAGGAAATCTCTTCGCCGACAATCGGGTCGGGATTTATGTCGACAACTCACCAAGAGAGACCAAAAGTTCTCTTGAGGTAATAGGCAACGTACTTGCATTGAACGATTTCGGGCTTCGGCTGATGCCATCCGTGAAACGTAACGTGTACAGCGGCAACAGTTTTGTAGACAACCTCGAACAGGTCCAAGTCGTCGGGCGAGGCACACTTAAAGAGAACGTCTGGGCGGTCGACGGGGTCGGTAACTACTGGAGTGATTACGCTGGATTTGACGCCGACAACGATGGTGTTGGCGATATGGCGTACCGTTCCGAAAGATTGTTTGAAAATCTCGCCGACAAATACCCAAAGCTGCGTTTGCTTACTTTCAGTCCTGTCACGCAGGCAGTCGATTTCGCGGCGAAGTCGTTCCCGTTCGTCCGACCTGAGCCGAAAATGATCGATCCATCCCCTCTGATGA
>JAJRZP010000148.1 GCA_024275195.1 Chloroflexota bacterium
CGATGAGCTCAAGCTGCCAACACCTGAAGACAGGCTCCGCAAGGCGATGTCCGACGCCAAGGCCGGGATTGATGAACGTGCCGACAAGGACAGTCTCGCCAACCTCAAGAAGAAACGCGACAGCCAGCGCGTTATCGACCGCCTGACCAGGGACGGTTGCGAGTGGATTGTCGCAGCTGACACTCCTTACGTATTCGATCCGACTTCCCGGCGTCCACTGTTCATACACACCGAGACTGAAGAACTCGAACGCCTGATCTGGCGAAAGTTTGGAATTAATGGCGTCGACTCGTTCTACGCGTACCTGATTCGTGCGATGCGTTATCACGCCTACGACAACGGTGAAGATGCCTCACTGCAGAAACTGGTCCACTACGACCGGGCTCGGAACATGGTCTTCTGGGATTGTGGCGACGGATCTGTGCTGAAGGTTGAAACCGACAAGATCGAGAAGATACCAAACGGCCAGGACGGTGTGATGTTTGTTCCTCACCCGCGCTTACAGCCGTGGACTTACGACGAAGACTACAAAGGTGGGGAGATTCGCCGTCGGTTCCTTGGTGGAATCAACTTCGTCGATGGTGACGAGGGAATGATCGAGCCCGAGCAGCTCAGGCTCCTGTTCCTGGTCTGGTTGCTATCGACTGTATTCCGCTCGTCACTCCCCACGCGCCCGATCGTTCTGGCAACAGGTCCCAAGGGATCCGGCAAATCGACAGCGATCGAGATCTGGGGACAAATTCTTTACGGTGGAAAGCGATATGTCGGTCACAGCGTCGTACGCGACAACGAGAAGAAGTTTTGGTCGACCGTCACTACCGATGGTCCAATGGTGTTGTTCGACAACCTTCACCAGCGCATCGGGTGGCTGAACGAAGCACTTGCACAGGTGGCGACCGGAGTCGAGTACTCGACACCGGAGCTCTACAAAACCAACAAGCTTGTTCGCTACGAAGTGGATGCTCTTCTCGCGATCACATCGATCACTCCTCACTTCCGCGATGACGACGTTGCTGAACGGTTACTGATTTTTCACTTTCAGAAGCTGAGCGAGACACAACTGCAGGGCCGTCTTGAAATTGAGTCATGGGTCCGAGATCAACGCAACGCGCTTCTCTCCGAGATCGTTGGCTACTGCCAGTGGGTTCTTAGAGCTGACGAACAGCGGCCACCGGATACGGCAATGCGCCTTGTCGACTTCGTCCAATTCGGTCTCAGGGTCGGTGTGGCGCTCGACTTGAAAGCTGCCGACACCGGGAAGTCACCTGATGTTTCATTCAAAGAACAACTGAATCAGACTTTCCGCGCTCAACGTGGAGCACAGACCAGCTACGCGATGGAAGACAACCCGGTTATTCAGGCTCTTCTTGACTGGGTACCACGAAACGGACGTGACGGGGCTCTTAACAGTCATAGATGGGTGCCGGGTAGTGAACTGTTCTCTGAGTTGGCAGCAATCGCAGAAAAGCAAGGAATGCGCTGGCGCCTGGAGGGTGCTCAGTCTCTCGGTAGTTTCTTTATCAATTCTAAGGATCTTGTGGATCAACACTTCCATATTGAGAAACGCCGAAGACGAGCCTCTGAATACAAAATCCGATTCAAGGACGAAGAAGAAACCGGCCAGTTGTTTTGACCTATACGAAAGGAATTTTTCAAGTGAGTTCTACCCGATTATTTGATCTGGTTCGAGATCGCGATGTCATAGGAGATGTCGCACATTTTCCGAACGGCAAGGTCGCCATCGCATACAGATCGAGTTCCCATATCTGGGTCACCGATTCGATCGACGACCTCATGACATCACTAGCTGAGCAGGACGGAGGGCTTTCTCAGATTGTTGAGATAGGAACCGGTCTGAGTACAAAACCATTGCCGGTGATTATTCAGACCGATGCCGACCAACTTAGCGTGCTCAATATTTTGGATATTTGGGTTGCTTTGATAGACAAATTTGGACGGATCAATGGTAGTCGATGGGTTCCTGCCACAACTCTATTTACAGAACTCAGAGTGATTGCTGAAGAGTGGGGACTCCCTTTCGAAATAGTGACTCCCCGGTCGCTTGGTCATTTCTTCACAACTCATTCAGACCTTGTGTCGAAATCGTTCGTAGTCCGCAAACGGATCAGGCGAGCTTCTGAATACCAAATTGGATACGCGACTCACCCGATTGGTGAGTACTAGCCAACAAGGAACAAAGGAGGTTATAGGCGAATCATGCATATCAGCAGATTTTGGTCAAATTTAGAAAGTTTCGGGATTATGTTGCGCGAGCTGCGCGCTCCGTTCTCGATTCGAACTACGCGCAACATGGAAACATGTTGCGCGTTTGAACTGGACCAAGCTGCGCGGTGCTCGCGCAGCTGCGCGCAACATCGCGCAGCTTAAGTCACATGTTGCGCGCAGTTCAATTCCTTCTTACTTCGCGCAACATCGCAAGAAAATATGGAAAAAGTTTCTAGAAATGCAATTTTCTGCATTTTCTCAGCCCTGGAGATACCCAATTGGCTAAACATACCGAAACAGCATTCGCGATCGACTGCAGCTTCCACGGCTGCGCTTACTGGATCGAGTTCTCAACCGTCGTGCAGGGACGCAACGAGTACATCAACCACTGGAAAGAGACGCTGTCACATGACAAGCCGCCAGTGACCCAGCTCCGGAACGAGATATCAGCTGCCTTCCGGGGTGAATCGCTTACGACGACAACTCTCGGCACAGGTGACTCGATCGTTGAAGTAGATATCAGCCTGGTCGACCCGAACCCATATCAGACAAGAACTGAGATATCGGACGATTCGATAGTCGACCTGGCCGACAGCATCCGAGAACTTGGACAGAGAGTGCCGTGTGAAGGGCGCAAAAATCCACAGGAGCCCACGCGGTACCAACTTGCCTACGGACACCGGAGGTTGGCCGCTCTGAGGGCTCTGGCGAAGACTGACGCAAAGTTCTCATCTATCAGGATCGTGATTCGAGATCTCTCGAACGACGAGATGATCCGCTCGGTAGCAGGAGAGAATATCGGTCGACAAGATCTGGCTCCTGTCGAATCAGCCCGCGCTGCGATGAGGTTGATCGAGGATCCAGGCGTGGATCTGAAAAAGCAGGAGATCGCCGCAGCGTTCGGCATGAAGCCGGCGACACTGTCGAACCGCATCCGGGTACTCAAGTCATTCCCTGAGTCAACGCTCGGGCTTGTGGATAAAAATAAGATCACATGGAACGCGCTGCGAGCACTGTTCCCATTGAAGACGGTCGATGGAACGATCCTGCAAGAACTGTGCATGTCGATCGCGACATCGATAGCTCGGCGCGCCGAGGACGGCAAGCCAGCCGGAGAGACCGCTGTCCACAAGGAAATCAGGCAGCGGCTCTCATCACAGTGGGATAAGTCGAAAGCATGGGCATGGCCCCTCGACGAGAAAGCCCATGAGATCGACTACAGCTATCGACCTCATGGTGAAATCAGCCTCAAGGCTTACAAGTCAAAGTCAGCAGGTTCGATTCTGGATCTCACTCCTCAGGGCCTCGGGATATGGGGAACGAATAAGAAGCTGGCCACGGAATTACTCAAGACCACTGAAAAAGGGAAAGTTGTTGAGCGTCCAGAATTAACTGCTTACGCACAGGAGTTCGTCGCGCAGACGATCTTACCGGCGCTGAAGAAGGCGTCGAACAATGGAGCTACAGATTCAGAACTGCTTGGCACCCTGGACAACTTCTTTGGCATTTCGAACGAAGACTGGACTTACGACGTAGCCGGGTTGCCTGAGTCGTTCAGAGATGCTGGATACAGCGGCCAGGTCTATAGCGGATCAGCGGGGCTTGCTGTTCCTATCGCTCACATGGATCTCCGGGACGATCCGGACGAGTGCAACAGCTGTATCACCGGCCGAGTGTTCTGTGGAGTGCAAACGGTAGCCGAGATCGGTCAGGCAACCACTGACGAGAGGGTCAGGGTAGTTGATACCTGCCAGAACTTTGAATGCGCGGCCAGGAAACTTGTTGCCGGAACAGCAGTTCGTCGCGCTGAAGCGAAGAGGTTGCGAGATCTCGAGTCCGAAACGTTCAAGGCAGCTCACAAGACGGTCGAGAACAGTTCGATTCAGGGATATCGAACGGCAATCGGATACATCCTTTCGAATGCTGGGAGGGAACACGGCGAGCTGGTATGGGAGTCGATCGCCGAGTTTTACGACGTCGACCTCAAACCAGAGCCTGACGATCCGGAGTTCTCAACCTGGTTGGTGGGCATCCCGAGCAAGGAAAAACTCGGTAAGTGGCTGAATGAACTCGACGGCTACCAGCTCTCACAGATCGTTCTGAAGGTGCTTTACGAAACTCAGGCCAACGCCTCCCTCGTTGAAGAGGAGTACGTGTCCGACCTTCCCGAATGGCTCCACAAATTCGATCTGGCGAACGTGCCCACAGAACTTTCCGCCGGAAAGGTTTAGCCATGCCTACCCACATCCCGATCGAAGAATTCATGAGCGCTTCCTTCAAAGGTCGAGAGGCTGCAGCTCAACTGGTCGCTGACAGATGGCCTGATCGGTTTCCGATCGAACTGTCCGTCAAGGCCTGGTCTCGTTGTGTTCAGGAGATCCTCCCGATGGCAGCGAAGATCCGAAACCAAGAAAAGGTTGCCGAGTCACAAAATCGGCAGGAGTGGTAACCGCCAATGATTAGAAAAACCGTGCTCTACGCACGGGTATCTACAGAACGAAAAGGTCAAGAGCAGTCGATCGTTGAACAGCTCGAAGACATGCGCCGGTACGCGGAACTCAACAACTTACAGGTACTCGAGTACTCCGAAATGGTGTCAGCTCGAGACATGAAAAACCGGACGAAGTGGTCGGAAGTCAGAGAGATGGCCATGAAGGGTCAAC
>JAJRZP010000149.1 GCA_024275195.1 Chloroflexota bacterium
GAATAGTCGATGTTCTCCGTAATCGAGATAAGCCCAACATCGTTTTGAGCCAGGATCTTCAAGGATTCGAGAGTAACTACGAGATTTCTCGACCAGCGATCCAGTGTGTGAACGACAACAGCATCAAACTTGCCGTGTGCTGAGTCTTCGAGAAGTTGTTTGAATACCGGTCGTTTGTTGATCGACTCGACATGTGCAGATCGGCCTTCTTCCCGGTAAACCCCGACCGCTTGCCAATCACGAGATTTGCAGAGTTCGTTGAAGAGTCGTGCCTGTGCATCAAGAGAATGACCATCGACCTGACTCGACGATGAAACTCTGAGATAGGCAACAGCTCTCATTCGGCTACGCCCTGCCCTGAATCGTTTGATCGAGCAGCAACAGCGAGAGACACAGATGCCAGAACGTCGAGGAACGTTTCGATCTGGCGTTTTGTTTCATCTTCATAGGCATCGTTGGACGCGGACCACTGTATGGGTTCAACCCCGCCCGTCAACGCATTCTGATGTGCTGAAGCTGAACTCACAGCTACATGTCGGCAGCTTCAAAACTCTTTCGAATGCCCTATAGACGCGCGCCTATAGGGGATTGAACTCAAAACAAGCAGATCCAACAGACGTGAAACGGAGCGTTCCTGGCCAATGGAATTGGCAGAATATGGGAGAAACCCCAACACTCAATCTGAGTTTGTTCCGGAGCGTGAACTATCAGATGTGTTGAAGGAAGTGAAATCAGCCCACGCAAGCCTGATTCAGGTTCCAAGTGGCGGAACAAAGCAGCAGTCGGACGAGGCGTTGTACAACACCGTATGTGTCACGTTTCGAATTGAGTTGAACGGTCAACTCCGGTCAACAACGGTCAAGTTGACCGATGGGTTGACCGGCAGAAACAACGGCTGATACACGCCGTAGAGAAAGCCTCATGTATACGCACTATATACACGCTGAGGGCCGGGGAGGGTTCGGTCAGAGCACTGAGCCGACGTCGACAGACAGTGCGGGCAAGGCAAGAATAGATCTACTCGTTTTCAGAGGATCGATGCTATTCTGCCTCGGCACTGAGTTCTGATAAACCCTCGTGGCCGACGCAGCCCAAGCTTGTGTCGATCCCACAGGCGAGAAATCGCCTTTGTCAACATCGGCAGTAGCGTGAAGATAATCGCTGACTAGTGATGACCTTCATGACCTTCACCCGGAAAACTAACACTACAGATGGCACCGTTTTCGGGGTGCAGGTCAGATACGGACTTCGACAGGCAGTGCGGGCAGGACATCGCTGGTCTCCTCAAGTAATGAGGAACGATGCTATTCTGCCCCCGACACTGAGTTCTGACAGAACCATATCGAGTTGTTCGAAGTGGCAAACGGTGGTCTTCCACTTCATGACGGGTGGCTCAGATGAGGATTGTATACACGTATGGAACTAAGCAGGTATTTCGCTATCGAACTCACGATGTCAATGTGCTCGGGCGTGTAGAAGATGCGGTCTACCCGCTGAAATCCTCAACGTGGTCGCTCAACGAAGGAGTCGAGAATTTCGTCTATGTCGACCATGTACCTGACCTCGGGATAGATTGGACGTACGAATACAAGAATTCTCCGGCGGTAAACCGACTTAAAGACCTCGGTGACTTCAATATCGAGATCCCGGTTCTTGGGTCGAACCTGATGAACGGCGATAATATTCTGGTATTTCTAATCGAAGATGCCAACGGTACAAAAGTTTCCAGTGAAGTTCGTTTTACATTCTATGAGGCACCTCTAGAAATCGACCTGAACTTCACAGACCTCTCTCAGTTTAGCCATATTCAGCAGGTCGGGCAGATCACTAACGGAGCGTTCGACATTGACCACGATCAGAACCTGATCCGCAATCGAGCCCCTGTATACGTTGATTCGTTCTTAGCTTTGGGTTCCCTGCACGGTAGTCAACGCGCCACATATGACGTTCGATTCACCGACATGACGAAGGTCAAATGGCTCGGGCCAAGTGACTTTTTCGCAGGGCATGCAGGTCCCGAACCTTCGATCGGGATCAAGCCGGGATGGTCGTCGGCTGGCCTGATTGCACTTAGCCCCCGTAACGAGGCAAGAATGTTCCTTGCTCATGGCGATCACGTCGGGACAAACCGAGAGTGGGTCGTCCAGACAACTCCGTTTGTACGTTTCTATCCGCAAGAACGCGTCTGGTACAGCGTCAAACACGATGTCATATTCCGTGATGGCGTCAATTCTTCTCGATTCAAAATCTGGGAACGAGGCGACGAAGAACCTGCGGGATGGCTGTTGCAGGAAAACGACATGAACGCTCCGATAGGCCTACCACGTTTTGATAGAGCCTCGTTCGGGTTGTTTCAGCACTCGGGGATGCCTAACGAGTGGACGAACATCGTCTTGACTCAACTTGACGAGTAAACCCGCAGACGACAAACGGGAAATCGCCTCCATAAACTCAGTACCAGCCCTTTGGTGTTCTTTGTCCGTGTAAGTTTTTGGCCAGTGATTTCTTGTCGTTGCCACATCAAGCGTTGGGGCTATCGTTTTTTTGTGTTCGCCGACGAACCGAGTTCTCCTTGGCTCCACCAAGGATATTTGGATCCGAGTGTCGACGAGGTATACGCCCACGAAATGAACAAGAATTCTCATATTGACCTGACCCTCTCAAGCATATCCAACTAAAACTGAAATGCTGGATGGTTCGAGAGGGTCAGAGTCGGGATTTAGCCGACTCAGTACTTAATGACGATTCGGGTCAAGCGGTGTGCCCTGAATCGTCCTCTGGATCCGAGTTGCTTTCGACAGCAAGTCGCTCATCGCGTGCGTTCGCAATAAATGATGCGACGACACTTCCTGTGAGTATGGTGAGGATCACTCCCAGCGATATCAGAATCGGGATTGAAACAATGTCGCTTGCGGTCATTTTCGCTCCGACGAAGATCAGAACGAATCCGAGACCATACTTGAGATACCGTAACTTCGTTACAAGTCCCGAGATCAGGAAGAAGAACGAACGTAGTCCCAGTATTGCGAATATGTTCGACGTGTAGACGATAAATGGTTCGTCTGTGATCGCGAGGACCGCCGGCACTGAATCAATGGCGAACACGAGGTCCGTTATTTCGATGCTAACCAGCACCAGAAGCAATGGCGTCGCAAAAAGTACACCCCTGCGGCGGATAAAAAAGCGCTGCCCGTGATAATTTTTAGTGACCGGGATGAATCGACGAATCAGCTTCACCACCGGGTTCTTTCCCGGATCGACTTCTTCATCGCTCTTCAGAATGATCCTGATACCGGTTATCACGAGGAATCCACCAAAAACGAAGATGATCCAGTGGAAATTTTCGATCAGTGTCACGCCTGCCGCGATGAAGATGGCACGCATCACGATTGCGCCGACAATTCCATAGAACAGGACACGATATCGATACGCCTGGGGAACGGCGAAATACGTGAAGATAATCAGGAATACAAATACGTTGTCGACGCTGAGAGACAGTTCAATAACATATCCGG
The DNA here is from genome assembly GCA_024275195.1 of Chloroflexota bacterium. GTDB lineage: Bacteria > Chloroflexota > Dehalococcoidia > Lucifugimonadales > Lucifugimonadaceae > Lucifugimonas. Next base: position 3,516 of record JAJRZP010000149.1, read on the forward strand.
TAAGAAACTCGAGGCCGATTTCAGTGCCCCACCAAACGGTGACTCCGATCCAGAAGAGAAGAGCGAGCGTGATCCAGAAGGACGACCAGATCGCCGCTTCTTTGGTTGTGAGGACGTGGCTTCGACGGTGAAAAACGGTTAGGTCAACGGTCAATATGACGATCACAATGGTCGTGAAAATCCCATAGAACCATGGCGATACGTTCATGACGTTTTCGGTAGGTAGTTCCAACGCATATATCTTTCGTTGTATTGATGAGAGCGGTCTGTGTTGAGATCGCCACTGGTCAGCGCCTCTCACTGATGATTCGCAGCATGGCTCTGAATCAGCGTTTACCTATCGTAAATACTCACGATTCACAGCGGAACCTATTTCGTTACGCGCTCTGAATAACGCTGAAATAGCTGCCGATGTTGATGCCGGCGCATTGAGTTGTCAATGAGAGGAACCTGAAGTCTGTTTATCGTTCACGCACCCGGGTCTAGTACGGTCTTCCAGAGACGTGAAATTGCCTGAAACTATTCGACTTCTGGCTCTGACTAAACTCTCACATATTCTTATACTCAATCCACGCTCTCGACGGTCGACCATTCACGACCGCTTTACCGCAGTCTGGCCAGTTATCGATCCGCCTAATTAGTCCTAGTGTGGCGACACAACATTACGACACCAATGCGTCGAACGAAGCGCACCTGAGGGACTCATTGCCTGCCGATTCTGATGTTGAGGAACGACCGTGTACATCATCGACATGCATGTATATCGTACCCCGACTATATTATCCTGAATTAATACACCGGTATTAGACTTTCCTCGTTATCGTGGCCATATACGAGGATATCTCTATGGAGTTGACCGGTGAACAGCGTCGCATGCAGTGCGTCACCGCTGCTCACCAGATTTAAGTCTTCTTGAAGAGGGAAAGTAGTTGACCTATCTGGTGTCCCTGCTCCAATGTATGCCTGAACGCTGAGTCGAAGTCGACGGTGTAGTGATTGCGTCGTCCAACACGCTTTTTGGCGATGTATCCATCGGCAGCGAGTTCAAAGACGATTCGTCTCGCCGCACGTTCCGTAATATTCACCCGCTCGGCGACGTCTCGTAAGCGCATGCCCGGATCGTTTGCAACGCACACAAGCACTCGGGCGTGATTCGTCAGGAATGTCCATGCACTTGAACTAGGTTTTGTCTTCATATGTTAAAAGCAGACTTGCTTCCCTTGTCTGTTGCCTACGAACGCTGAAATTAGGCGTTGCTGACACCAGGTCTATGCAGATCGGATTGCCAGTATCACATCAACGCAATATTTTTCAATCAGGGCCATGGTCATCCGACCTCAAGTTCGATTTTGATTGACTCGCATGGGTTCAACGTTAACCCGGCCAGTCGCTGTCGAGTGATCCTAGTATATCGATAACACCGGTTATTGTTTTCCGGTATTTTGTAGCCTACTATTTTATAACGTCGAACGGGACAACTTGCGTATTCACAGGCAATTCAGCCGGGATGAGAGTCGATGGTTTGTCGGCAGTAGCAATCCACCTTGTTGCGCAGGTAACTCAAGAACCACCGAATTCGAGTGTCGCAAAAATGAGGAACACATGCTGTTTATGATCACGCAAGTTCACACGCCTGAAACCTGCCCTATCGACGATGGCGGGCCAGATGTGATGTTCAACCCCGATGCGGAAGGCATCATTTTGAAGGGGCGTTGGGGTGCGTGGTCGCATCACAAAGCGTGGTATCTCGTAGAAGCAGATGATCTGAACGCAGTTCAGCGTTTCATCGGCCCTGGGATGAAAAGAGCGACCTGCACAGTGGAACCGGTAGGAACTGAAGCACCTTAGCCGCTGCCAGGCGCTTCGATATGTGTTCCGACGAGTGATCGGCCGAACTTGCAGCGCCGACCAGAGTGGCTCATTCCACTAGATCCATACCGGAACTCGTCACATACGCATCCGGAACGATCAGGTTGTGATTCTGTATCGGCTCCTCCCACGGCTGGAAAGCAATGCCCTGCCCTCCGATTGTCCTGCGAACCAACCAGACAGGGTTACAGAGCCACCAACTCGAACACAAAGTGTTGCGACAAACATCGATCCGCGTGACATGGTGATTCAAGCGTCGCGCACTCGTTTCAGAATTGCTTTAACACGAAGCGGCCGGACATCTGCTGCTAGAATCTCGCCGCCTCGACATATCGATGCGCAAACTTCTAGCCGGTTGAGAAAATGAATTCTAAAAAGTCTGTTGTAGTGAAGACACCCGTAACCCCACCGCAGTGGGCGTTACTTCAACGCCAACTAATGAAGGCGCAAACTGACGCCTGCGAACGCATCTTCAGCAAATACTTCGATGAACGCGGCTACCTGCTATGCATGCCGCGCTGGGGTGGTAATGATGGCTCTGATGACGCGATCGAAAATCTTGCCGGCTGGCCTGTTCTACATGCGCTTGGAGCTTCAGATTCGATTCTGGAAATGTACAAACTGGGTTGGGAAGGTCACCTGCTGCAATACACCGAGGCTAAGACTGTTGAAGTTGAGATGGCGCGCGATGGCATGCTCTACAAAGAATTTCCCGTAAGTCTTGATTGGTTCCATCACGGCGAGAGCATGAGCGTATTCAACCTGCAGGGATTATCGGACCCTAACGATCACTCCTTTATGACGCGCGTTCGACGCTACGCAGGTTTATATATGGACGAAGATCCTCAGGCGAAGAACTACGACCCTGAACACAAAATCATCCGCAGCCTGTTCAACGGCAGTCGCGGCCCTCTTTTGCGTAAAGCGACAGCTCTCGACTGGGCGGGCGATCCGTTCGAAGTCGAAGAACGGTTCGATACCGCTCATGGGGAACGTAATTTCGACGAGATGCTGGCTCACTTTGAGGACTACACCGATGTAGTTGGTGACCATCCGATAAATCTTGCGGCAACAACACTGGCAGTAAACGCGTACATGGCGACTGGTGAGGCAAAATACAAGAACTGGTTGCTTGAGTATGTCGACGCATGGGCTCAACGCGCTGACGATAACGATGGAATACTTCCGAGCAACATTGGACTCGACGGATCCATCGGCGGCGAGTGCGACGGAAAATGGTACGGAGGTTGTTACGGTTGGGGGTTCACGGTTGTCGTACCCCAAACAGGTCAACTTTCCGACAGGAACGCGCTCTATCGAGGAATTGCGGGCTTTGGAAATGCGCTCTTGCTGACGGGAGATCGTTCCTACATTCATGTATGGCGAAAGATGCTGGCTGCCGTTAACGCAAACACGAAATCGGTCGATGGTAAGACTCTATATCCCCATATGTACGGCGACGAAGGCTGGTACGGGTACGATGAAACCCCGTACTGTCAGGGGGCCCTCGATACCTACTACTGGTCGATGGAACCGGCCGACCGAAAATATGTGCCATCTTCGGAGTGGTTGGACTTCCTCGATGGTGATCGACCGAATTTCCCGGTTGAAGCAATGGAGCGGGAGTTCGAATCGATTCGGGAAAAACTGAAGGGTGTCGAGCAAGATGCAAGTTCTCCTGACACACGGTTGTCTGACAACACACTTCAGTTCAATACAGCAAACACGACCTGCCTCACACAGTTGATGATGGGCGCACTCACCCCCCGATACGGGGAACCGCTTCATGCAAGGGTGCGATACTTCGACCCGACCAGACAACGCGCGGGTATCCCCGAAGACGTAGCCGCACTCGTAGCGGATATGTCTGACGAATCAACTACGCTTTCGTTGGTGAATCTCGATCCTGTAAACCGTAAAAGAGTGATCGTACAGGTCGGCGCATACGGTGAGCATCAGGTGACGCGGGTCGAATCTGAAGGTGAGGAGTACATCGTAGACGGATCGTACTTCCCAGTCGAAATTTACCCCGGCTCCGGTGCAGAACTTCTTATTCACCACAACCGATACGAGAATCAACCAACTCTGGCTCACCCTTGGGAACGCGACTAAGAGCCAATGTTTCGTCGAAACCCTTCGTAAGTAACAATCAACGGTCGAAAGTTATCTACTACATTCCGCCAACCCTCCGTTGGTGGTTGCATTGCAGAACGGGGCGTTGTAAAGTCTCGGAACCGTGTGCCTATCGCAACCAGAACGGTATTTTTTGATTCGTTGAAGATAGTGCACTCGGGTAAACGTCGTCCGTAAGGAGAGATTTTAATGCGGAGAGTTCGATTTCCAAACTTGGTACTTTGGCTGCTCGGCGCAGCGGTGCTGGCAATTGTTGCTTGTGGAAGTGAAACGGTAACTACTGTCGTCGAGACAGTTATCGTCGAAAAAGAGGTCAAGGGTGACACGATCGTCCAGACTGTAGTCGTCGAGAAAAAGGGTGACACCGTCACCATTGTTGCAACGCCGACGGCAACGTCGGAAGAGCGTGCAGCAGCTGTAGTGAACGCCAAAAAAGGTGGAGAGCTGAGAATTGCATCCGTTGGTAGCGTGCAGTCGTTTGACCCTCTGTGGACAACCGCATCATCGACCGGCAATGTCTCAAGCCTGATCCTTGAAGGGCTATTTGCTTACAAAGAGGACAACACTCTTGGAAAGATGCTCATTGATGACTGGACTGTGAGCAGCGATGGCCTCAAGTGGACATTCAAAATCCGCGAGGGCGTAAAGTTCCACGACGGTGCACCGCTGACTACCGAAGAGGTGATCGGCACGCTACGTCGCCAGAGTGAGCGTGCTCCTGTTTTCAAGCTGGTTTGGGAGTCGTTCGGTCCAGCTTCGTTTGATGATTTCATCAAGAAGGAAAGTCGCTTAGAGTTTAGTGTGAACCTGACCAAAACGACCGGTCTCGTACTGGACGCATTGGGACCACAGAACTTCACTCCTCAAATCGTTCCGGCATCGTGGTACACGCTTCCTGCAACTGAATCGGCTCCGGGAACCCCGATTGGCACAGGCCCGTATCGTTTTGAGTCGTGGACACCGGGAGACCGCTGGACTGCCATTCCTTACGAAGACTACTCACCGAGTCCTGAAAAGACAGACGGTGAGGCTGGTGCACACACGGCCTTCTTCGACCGAGTTGCTTACATCGAGATCCCCGATCAAGCTACGCGAGTCGCAGCTCTGCAGACCGATGCAGTTGATCTGGTTCAAGAGTTCTCTCAGGATTTGATCGACCGCCTGAAGGCAGACGACAACATTCAATTGATAGCCAACCCGCCCCTGCGGCTCCTTGGCCACTTCAATTACCAGATTCCGCCGTTCAATGACCCGGAATGGGGTCGTGACTTGCGGCGTGCCGTCGTAATGGCGTACGACAACGAGAAAGCATTGCTGGCAGCGGCCGGTACTCCCGACCGGATTAACCTTTGCGCCTCACTCATGGAGTGTGGAACGGCATGGGAATCGAATGCCGGTAGTGAGAACATGTACAACGCTCGACGGATCGAGGATGCCAGAAAGATCGTGAAAGACTCGGGCTATGAGGGCTACACGATTCGATTGATGGACCCTGCCGACCGCCAGCCTGCACACGGCGCTGCACAGGTAACCCGCGAAGTGCTGGAAGACATTGGCTTCAACGTGGATCTGCGTGTGATGGACTGGGCCACGATGGTGCAGGACAGAGCAACCGTAGATCGCTGGGAGTTCTTCCACACGTGGAGTGGAAGAAGCGTGAGGATCGGACCGATCGGTCACCTGAGGTTCGGTGAACTGCAATACAACGCGTGGTTCAACAAGTACACAGACACCGACGGGACGCAACGACGACTCTTCGATGTTTTCTCGTCGGAAACTGATCCGGTGAAAATCAAGGCAGCCATGGAGGAATTCCAGCAGTACTTCTACGATGATGCGATATTCCTTCAGGTGGGTGAGTTCTTCAGCAATTGGGCAGCCAGCAATAAGATTGATGGACTACACGGTAACCCTGGTGGACAGAAGCCCTACGACAAGTTCTTCAAGTAGTAAAAAACGGTTGGATAACCAACTGCTAATTCGCACGATTCCCGGGGGAGCGCCGCTGGTACCTCCTAAGCGGTGCCCTCCCCGGGAATATTAGTGACCGGCTACTTCAGATAGGATCCACGCGGCGGTAAATAGCCGTGAACCACAGCACAGGAATATCTGTGCACTAGCAAGGACAGGCCAACTCAATTTGTGGCGTTATATTGCGCAGCGTTTTTTAGTGTCAATCCCCGTGATTCTCATGGTGGGGATTATCACGTTCACGCTGGTCTACGTTGGTCCTGGCGATCCAGCGGCGATAATTGCGGGCGACGAAGCTACTCCTGAAATTCTGGAGGCGATTCGTGAAGATCTCGGATTCAACCGGCCATTCCCTGTTCAGATGGGAGATTGGTTCTGGAACTTGCTTCAGGGCGATCTCGGAACATCGTATTTCTCACGACGTGAGATCACAGAGCTCATAACCCCGAGGCTGCAACCAACTCTCTCGCTCGGGATTCAGGTTGTAGTTCTTTCAACACTGATTGGGATTAGTACCGGAATGCTGGCTGCCTGGAAGGCAGGATCGCGTCTGGACCGCAATCTCATGGTGCTGGCAGTCCTCGGGTTCGCTACTCCCGGATTCTGGCTGGCTTTTCTGGTTATCTGGGTTTTCGCTGTTAATCTGGGCTGGTTTCCGGTACTTGGTTATAAACCAATACAGGATGGTTTGATTCAACATCTCCACAGCATGTTCTTACCTGTGATGATTAATAGCATCCTCGCGTCCGCATTTATCTCTCGAATCACCCGCTCAGCGATGCTCGAGGTGCTGAGAGAGGACTACATCCGAACCGCAAGGGCGAAAGGGGCGTCGGAGCTATCCGTATTCATCCGGCATGCATTCCGACCATCGGCAATTCCAGTGGCGACTGTGATAGGAGCGTCAATCGCCGGTTTGGCGACCGGATTCGTGCTTACCGAGACGATTTTTGCGATCCCAGGCCTCGGCAGGATGCTTATCGACGCTATCGTTAGACGAGATTATCCGATTATTCAGGCTCTACTGATGGTTGTCGCCACGGTGCTGATCGCTGTCAACTTGCTTATCGATATTCTGTACGCCTACATCGATCCGAGGATCAGATACTAAAGATGACTTCGATTTCTGATCCACAAACCGAGTGGGAGCTTGCGCCTCCCATGTCGGTCCGGTTACGGGGGATGCTCAGATCAACTGCCAAGGCATCAAAACGTGACATGGTACTCGCTGTATCGATCATTATTCTGTTGCTCGGTTTCTTCCTTGCGTTGTTTGGGCCGACTCTCGCGAGAACTGACTACGAACGAACCGACCCGATAAATCGGATGCAGGGGCCGTCATTGGATCACTGGTTCGGCACAGATAACTGGGGGCGCGATGTATTTGACAGAACGATAGTCGGTACGCGATTGTCATTCCTAGTTGGATTTTCAGTAACGATAATCTCGACGGTAATTGGCGTGACAGTTGCACTGATCATCAGCTATTTCCGAATCCTTGATGCGATTATGATGCGCTTTGTCGACGGCTTCCTTGCGTTCCCGACTATCCTTCTCGCGCTCGCGCTCATCTCGTTAATTGGACCCAGTATCGGCAACGTGATTATCGCGTTGTCGATTACCGCGACTGCGAGCAAGATTCGTCTTGTGCGAGGTGCTGTCCTGAGCCTTCGGGAATCCACATATGTCGAGGCAGCGAGGGCGGTCGGAGTGCCGGTCCCTCGAATACTACTGTTCCATGTCTTACCTAACATCGTGAGCATCATTATTGTCCAGGCAACGTTCACGCTTGCGTCCGCCATTCTTGCCGAAGCGAGTTTGAGCTTCCTCGGCGCTGGAGTGCCTGAGTACGTGCCAAGTTGGGGCAACATTATTGCGACAGGTCAGGGTTACATTCAGGTCGGATTCCACATATCTTTCTTCCCCGGCCTGTTCCTGACTGTGACCGTACTGGCGGTCGTGCTGATTGGCGATTCGATCCGCGACCACCTCGACCCGAAATTGAGAGGACGACTCAAGACTACGGCTCAATAGATATCTGAGTTGTCCGAGTTGTAACAAATGACTGAAACACTCTTAAAAGTTGAACATCTGCAGACAGAGTTCCGCACCGAAGGTGGTGTGGTCAAGGCAGTCGATGACGTTACCTTCGAGATCAAACAGGGTGAAACGTTTGCTCTTGTCGGTGAAAGTGGATGTGGTAAAAGCGTCACTGCTCTGTCGATAATGCGGTTGATCCCGAATCCACCGGGAGAGATCACAGGTGGCTCGATCGAGTTTGACGGTGAGAATCTGCTGGATCTCTCGGACTCCGACATGAGAGATTTACGAGGTTCGAAAATAGGGATGATCTTTCAGGAACCAATGAGTTCGCTGAACCCTGTCCTGACAATCGAATCGCAACTTGCGGAGCCTCTAAAAATCCATATGAATCTCTCGAGCAAGGCAGCGAATGATCGCGCTCAGGAGTTGATCGACATGGTGGGGATTCCTGATTCGAAGACTCGCTTGCGGCAATATCCGCACGAACTGAGCGGCGGTCAACGTCAACGGATCATGATCGCGATGGCGATGTCATGCACACCACGCCTCCTGATCGCTGATGAGGCGACCACAGCGCTTGATGTCACGATTCAGGCACAGATACTTGATCTAATGCAAGATGTCACTGAGCAGTCAGGCGCCTCGCTATTGATCATCACCCACAATCTGGGCATAGTCGCCCGATATGCCGACCGAGTGGCAGTGATGTATGCGGGAAAGCTGCGTGAGGTAAGCGATGCCCCCAGCATGTATGCAAATCCATTGCACCCTTACACCGTTGGCCTATTACGCTCGGTACCGCGCCTCGACTCCGACAAAGGAACTCCGCTGGCTCCGATCGCAGGAGAAATTCCAGACCTCACCAACCTACCAGACGGTTGTGCGTTCAACCCACGATGCAAATGGGCGGTAGATCGCTGTTCGAACGAAAGCCCTGAACTGAGTGAGATTTCGCCGACTACACAGGTTGCCTGCTTCGAGCACTCATCGGTCACCCTCCATGCTTAGTACGTACCGAAGGCTCGATCAATGAGCACTGCTACCACGGCTCCGGCCGATTCGACAACAATCCTCGACGCACGTGGGCTGAAAGTATATTTCCCGGTAAAACGCGGACTGATAATCCAGCGCACCGTCGGAGTTGTGAAAGCGGTCGATGGGGTTGATCTTCAGATAAAGCGCGGCGACACGCTCGGGCTGGTTGGGGAGTCGGGCTCAGGGAAAACGACTCTTGGGCGGGCGATCTTGAGACTAAGTGAGGCTTCAGGGGGAAGCATCACATATGAAGGTGAGGACATTCTCACTCTGCGCGGTGCCCAAATGCGTAATCTCAAGCAGAAGATCGGGATGGTATTTCAGGATCCTTACGGTTCGCTGAATCCTCGAATGACCGCCGGGAACATCGTTGCCGAACCGATGCAGATCCACAAGATTTTCGACAATAGATCGGATATCAGGGACAGGGTGATGGAGCTGTTCGACACCGTGGGATTGAACCGTTCGATGGCAACTCGATACCCGCACGAGTTTTCAGGCGGTCAACGACAGAGGATCGGTATTGCCCGGGCTCTGGCATCGGGTCCGAGCCTGCTTATCTGCGACGAGCCTGTGTCCGCACTGGATGTGTCGATTCAAGCCCAGATCATCAGCTTATTTGACCGGCTGAAAGAAGAGCAGAACCTGACGTATCTGTTTATAGCCCACGATCTTTCGGTCGTTCGGCATGTGAGCGACCGCGTCGCCGTAATGTATCTGGGCAAGATTGTTGAACAAGGCGACGCCGATGCCATATATCGCGATCCGCAGCACCCCTATACCAAAGCCCTTCTCTCGGCTGTGCCGATTCCCGATCCAGTGGTTGAAAGCAAGCGTGAACGGGTAGTTCTGAAAGGCGACATGCCCAGCCCGTTGAATCCGCCCAAGGGCTGTGTGTTCAGCACCAGATGTCCGGTTGCTGAGGAACGTTGCTTTAACGAAACACCCCAGCCCCGCCCGTATAGCGACGGACGCCAGATTGCGTGCCACAAAGTAGACGGTTAGTTGATATTTCACTCCGACATCTGGTTGGCAACATCAGTGGAATCTCAGAATATTCTCGCGTTGCCAGCGTAGTCGGAATACTCTGAGCGGCGGCGGCTTACTTACTTGACCTTCCCTCTGCCTTCATTGCGCCAGAACCTCTCGACCACATCGTTTCTCGACCAGACGATCTCATCATGCAGGTTGGTAACACCCTCCTGATATGTAGGGATCACGGTCAACTTGTCTCCCACCACGTACTCTCGGCTAGAGACGGTGGTATCGACGTGGCCGTGTTCGACTGACATCCCGGAGAATTTCAGATCGGGGTCTTCGACAATCAAACCCCACGGCATCGTTGGAAACAGACGGAAAGTTTTCATACCTCCGTCAACGATCAACCTTGCCGGGGTCGGGACGCTGACGACGGTGACGACCACTCGGAGTGGGCAACGTTCAGGTGACAGCCCCTCATTCCCTTCGGAGCCTTGAACCCGACTCAAACCCTCATAAACGTACGAACCACTCCGATGCTCGGTGAACCCCAGCTCTGCCGACTCCCACTCTTCGCCAGTTCCACCTCCACTGATAATTTCCAGCGAAAGTCCTGCATTCTTAAAACGATCGACCGTTTCTTCGATGAACGGCTTCGCCGCCACCCTGCTTGGGTAGGTCATCAGCCCACGCAGTTCCAATCCGGGTAACTTCTCGACCTGCAGAGCAAGCTCTTCTGCGGCAACTGGCGACTGAACTCCTGTGCGGTTGCCGCCGGTGTCAAGCTCGATGAGTACACCTATCTCGACATCATCAATTGCGGCCTGCTCCGAAATTCCAGAGGCGACAGCAAACGAGTCGACCGTGACCGTCATCCTGCAAAGCCTTGCTAGCTCGGTGAGACGCCTGACCTTTTGCCTGCCGACAATGTTGTAGGTCATGAGGATATCGTCGAGTCCCGCCCTCGCCATGTTCTCTGCATCACCCAGTTTCTGGCACACGATGCCCTGCGACCCTGCACTGACCTGCATCTTTGCAATCTCGGGGCTTTTGTGACTCTTAGTGTGCCCTCGCAAAGTGATCCCAAGCCCGCGACAGTGAACCGCCATCTCCTCGATGTTCTTCTCAAGCACGTCCAGATCGATCACTACGGCGGGAGTATCAAGTTCGTAGATATGCAATTTTGGCCTTTCGATCTGGAGTCCGTCACTCTGCCGGACACCGTGTCTTAATTACTCTTGGGCATCGATGCAATCTGACACCCGATTCAGCTGGTCGGATTATTCGGTGGCAGCATACAGTAACTTTCTGCGCCGATCATCGATTGCTGGTTCAAGCAACAATCCGGCGACTACTGACTTACGTCTAGAATCTGGTACACGCTTTTCAAAGTCGCAGCTTCTGGCATTGATCACATTAATCGATTCATCGAGGGTTGCTCATGCAATCATCCACGCGGCCCTCTCCGTGTGCTTCACACACGAACGTTGAAGCACCATCCTCAACATTCTCATTCACCCAATACTGATGGCAGGGTTGTAACATCCCACCTGTTGTCGTCAATGCCAGACTTGGGATTGCCAGAGCGACATGCGACACATGGAGAGTCCGGATTCCGCTACCTACCGCAGACAGCCATCCTGAGCCTCAACGGCCACTCTCGAGAGGCGGTATCTACCGTGGCTGGTACATCGTCGGTGTATCTGCACTGTCGATCGGTGCGATTCTGGGTACCGTGCAGTTTGCGTTCGGTTTCTTCATCGAACCTCTCGAAGAGGAGTTCGGATGGTCGCGAACTCAAGTAAACGTTTCGTTGAGTATCGGAGTTGTCACCAGCTTCCTTTCCCCGCTGGTTGGAACCCTGATGGATCGAATCGGCGCCAAATGGACTATGGCGGGCTCAATATTGCTTGTGGCGATTGCATTCCTCCTTCGTTCGATAATGACCGAACTCTGGCAGTTCTACCTGTTTAGCGGAGTAATGTTCGCGGGAACTCCCGGTGCAACGATGATGCCGGCGGGAAGACTGGTACTGACATGGTTCCCCAAAGCCCGAGGCCGCATGATGGGAATTGTCACCTCTGGGAACAACATTGGAAGCGGCATTGCTGTTCCTCTGATTGCGGGGCTGATTGGCCTTGTGGGCTGGCGGAATACATGGGCGTTGATGGGCATCGTACTGGTCGGCCTGGCGATGCTGGTTGTTCTCATAATTCGTGATAATGCTGACGATGTCCTGAAAGAACAACGCAAACGCTGGGCTCCTACTGAAATCTCCGAAAAGGAAAAGTCAGGGTTGACCGGGGGGATGACCGTTTCAGCGGTAATACGCACGTCTACATTCTGGTTCCTGGTGGTAGGCATGACTCTTCAGCAGTTTGTGCGTACCGGTGTTGTGAGTCAGATGGTTCCTCACCTCGAACAGGTTGGCTTCACTCGGGCTGTCGCGGCAACGATGATGGTAGTTCTCGCAATATTCGCGGGTTCGAGTAAGTTGATATTCGGGCGATTGAGTGAATCGATAACCGCTCGGGTATCGTTCATCCTGATCATGATTCTTCAGGGAATCGGGTTGACCGTGTTGATAGTTGCCGATGGGTCATTTGTAACGTGGGGCGCCATCGTGATATTCGGGTTGGGAATGGGCGGCGTCGGGGCACTCACTCCGCTCGTGATATTCGATATGTTCGGACTAAAGCAGTTCGGCAGCATTATGGGACTGACACGGATGGCCATCGCAATTCCGATTTTTCTTGGACCGATTCTGGCCGGGTTTATCTTCGATACGACGGGCAGATACAACCTGATGTTCTTGATTACGATCGGACTAATAATAATTTCTATTGGTAGTTTCTTGATGACCAAAGCACCCGATCGAAACACCGACTGACGTTCCTGAGTTCGATCAACGCCGGGCGTGTTCGCTCTGGTCGGTTTCACCGTGTAACCCATGCGCATGTGACTCGTGTCCGTGACCATGATCCTCAATCGTAAACTTATGACCATGATGTCGGGTTGCACGCCTGACGAACCCGCCCAACTCGGCAATCAGCAACAATGCGATAGCTGTTAGCACCACACTTCCACCCGGTGCAATGTCGGCGTAGTACGCAATGGTCATGCCGACGACGGCGACGAAGATACCGATGAGTGAAGAGGTTATAACCGTTCGCGTTAGCCCCTTGGTAAGTCGCAGGCTGACCAGGACAGGAATCACGATGAGTGCCCCGACCAGCAAGACACCAACGACACGCATCGAGACCGTGATCGTTGCACCGGTTAGAACAGCCAGTCCCAGATTCAACAGATGAACACGCACTCCGTTGATGCGCGCAAGATCGGGATCGAACGTTATTTGTGCCAGTTCTGAACTGAACATCAGCATAAATAGTGAGATAACGACAGCAAGGCCCGCCATCCACCAGAGGTCTGTGCTGGTGACTGTTAGAACGCTGCCGAACAGATAGGAAAACAACGTGCTGTTGAATCCGTCAGCGATGCTGATCAGAACCACGGCGAGAGCTAGCGCCCCGTATAGAAAAACAGCCAGTGCAGCGTCACCCGGTAGAAGTTTTCTTATCCGCAGTTCCTCTATCGAAATGGCGGCGCCGGTCGTCGCGACGAGAGCGATCGCCGGTGCAAACGTTTTTGTCAGGAGTGCAACTGCGACTCCCGCCAGAGCCACA
>JAJRZP010000150.1 GCA_024275195.1 Chloroflexota bacterium
CTTGATTTCTGTCGAGCCCATAGCGGGCCAAAGATAGGCAGGATGCTCTCCGATCAGATCAACATTGCCGATTCACGCGAATCGACTCACCAGAAACTCGCCTCGCCCAGCCGGTTGTTTCTTTCAACCGGCTGAGCGAGAAATAGTACTTCTTCGAGTTTTACTGTTGCTTACCTGACAGGTGGAGCGTAGATCAATCCACCGTCGAGCCACGAAGCGTTCAGGCTGCCTTCGCGAGCAAGACCTATCTTGGCGATGGTACGTTCGTAGATCTCGTCGTAGTTTCCGACCTGACCGATTACCGACTGCATAAACGTCGGACTCAGACCAAGGCTTGCGCCAAACTCAGAAACCGCTCCGCCTTCAAAGCTCACGCCCAGAAGTGCGGCCACATCTTTGCTCGGTGGGTTCGCCGCCATCGCTGAAACGTTGCCGGAGTTTACACCCAGTTCATCGGCCAGCATGGTTCCGAATACCACCCACTGCACGACGTCGTACCACTCGGTGTCGCCATCACGTACAACAGGTCCGAGTGGCTCTTTCGAAAGAGTCTCAGGAAGAATTCTGAGCGAATCCGGGCCACCCTCGTCAGCCGGGAATGCTGAACGCTGGCCTGCAAGGTTTCCCTTGTCACCAGTGAAAGCGTCACAGCGACCGGCTATAAATGCAGCCAGAATCTCGGCATCTCCCTCGAAACTCAATGCCGTGTGGTCAATACCTGCGGCGCCGAGTCTTGTAGCGAGATTGACTTCCGTTGTCGTACCGCCCGTCACGCAAATCGTAGAACCTGCGAGATCCGGTAGTGATCGGATAGGCGAATCGGCTCTCACGATGATCCCCTGACCGTCGTAGAAAGTTGTTGCTGTGAACGACGCCTTCAGATCAATGTCACGACTGGATGTCCAGGTCGTGGTCCTGATGAGAACATCGATCTCCTCGGAGGAGAGTAGCTCGAATCGATCTGCCGCGCTTGCGACTACAAACTCGACCTTGCTGCTGTCACCGAATAGTGCAGCGGCCAGTGCACGAGCGTACTCAACGTCTTGCCCCGAGAAACTTCCGTCCGGCTCAAGATTGCCAAATCCCGGTTGACTGTCCTTGACCCCGACAACGATATTCCCCCGATCCTGAACCGTTTTTAGAGTCGCACCACCCGCCGAGGAATCATCGCCCTCAGCGGTACATGCGGCTGCCACGAGTCCGATCACAAAGAGAGTCATCACAACAAATAATAATTTTGATAATCGCATAAGACACCTTTGACCATTCTGATTAGACCCAGTCCCCCTGAGCCATCAATTGGGCGAGAGCATATGGCACACCATAGTGATGGTCAAATTGTGAGTACGTATAAGAAGTCGTTGCTCAGTTTGCTCGTGAATGCGGAATTCAACATAAATGTGTGTTTTAGGTCATGATTGCGAAACACAGAGCAACTCCCTGATTTACGACGGGACACGGGTCACGATTGATCGCGATTTCTAATGTGCCGGTCCGCGTCCCGGCATCTACCGAACTGCGTCGAATACCGCAGCCAGCACTCGCTTCAATCGCCGGTCATGCCGTGGTTCACCGGGCATCCCGTTGAATATCAGCGATACCGCCAGCCGTCTCTCAGGATCGGCAAAGCCGACAGATGATTCCTTGCCTCCGTGCCCGAAAGTTAGTGGCGATGCCGACGTGCCGTAGCCGTACGGAACTGCGGCACTATGCCGTTGGCTATCAATAAAAAAGCCGAGTCCACGATCCATCACCACCCCGAGGGTCTCATCCTTCATTCCGTCATGTGGGCGCGCGGTGAGTGCAGTAACTGCTTCACCAGAGATGATCTGCTCTCCGTCGTTCGACACGCCATTGTTCCACAGCATTGAGTAGACGCGCACCATGTCACGCGCAGTTCCATGAAAACTGCTGCCCGGTCGAACGTATCGACCCAACTGCTCCGGAGCGTAATAGGCGCTGACTGTCATCGGTAGGTGACGACTATCGTGCATCAAGCCAAGACGGCCACCAAGACGCTCTGCCAGTTCAGGGTCGAGACGCGGAAATGTATCGCACATTTTCAGTGGACTGAGAACAAAATCCTGAACGAACGCCTCGAACGAACTTCCGCTGGCACGTTCGATCACCTCTCCGAGCAAGTGCCAACCTGCTGTCGGAATATAGGCTGAACGCTCACCTGGAATCCACCCTTCGATAGTTCGGGAAGCGCTGAGCCGTGCGATCACCGCTGCGCGGGTTGTCTCGACATTGGCAAGCACGTCGGCGGCGAGTCCCGACGTGTGGTTCATTACGTGCTTGATCGTGATAGCCGATTTGCCGTGGGCAGCGAACTCGGGGATATGCGTCGCGATCGGATCATCGAAATCCAGCCGCCCCGAATCGACCAGCACACCCAGCGCTACCGCAGTTATGGGTTTTGCCGACGAGAACAACGGCATCACCGAATCGCGAGTAAGTCGCACTCCCGAATCTACCACTGCCTCGCCAACCGCAAAATCGACAACGATTTTGCCATCCACAGCGACGCACAGTTGTGCGCCGGGCTGGAGTCCTTCCTGAATCTGCTGATTCAGTAGATCTCGTACCGGGAAAAATGCAGTGTCGATCGTAGTGTCGGAAAGTTGGTTTACATTGCTCACTCAAATATGGTATTGACCAATACCCATGGCAGTCCAACGTAATTTCGTTCGAAGCCACGTCAAATCAGACTTCAACATCGACTCGTTTCGCGACTGTCACGAGACCTCGCTTGCGAGTATTCTCTTTCTGCCGAATATCGAAGAATCAGCGCGGAGCAACTACGGGTGAAAAAGAACACACTAAAGCAGAAGCTAAACGATGGTAGAGCCACAATAGGACCGTTCGTTGGACTTCCTTCGCCCGGAATGACCGAGACGATGGGCTGGATGGGCTTCGATTTCGTGGTAATCGACTGTGAACACGGCCCGATGGACTACGAAACAGCCGAGAACATGATTCGCGCTGCCGAGCTTTCAGGAACCACGGCAATCCTTCGTATCGGCCTGAACGAACAACAGCACATACAGCGGTACATGGACGCCGGTGCCGCGGGAGTGATGATCCCACTGATCAACAACGCCGAAGACGGCAAGAAAGTCGTCGATGCGGTGAAGTACCCTCCGATGGGCAAACGCGGGGCGTTTGCAGGTCGAAACGCCAGCTTTGGTCTCCAGAACATGGCCGAATACATCAAAGAATCCAACGAAGAAACCTTCGTTTCGCTCCAGATCGAGACTCTTGAGGGAATCGAGAACGCCGATGAGATTATCGCAACAGAGAATGCGGACGCCATCTTCCTTGGCCCCGGCGATCTTTCGGTCAATTTCGGTATCCCGGGCGAAACGATGCATGAGAAGGTAGTCAGCACCATCGAAGACTTGCACGATCGAATCACCGCAGCAGGCAAGCACACGGGGACGCTTGGCGTGACAGTTGAGCAGACCCTGTTCTGGCACGAACGTGGCATCAAATGGATCGTCAGTTCTGCGCCAAAATTCATGCAGGCAGGGGCCGCCGACTATCTGGCTGGAGTCAAAGGCCCTCTCGGACTCTAGGTGAACATGTCGAATCCACGTTTCACCCCGCACCAGGCCGTAGGAAATCGTCTAAAGGCGCGCGGCGAATCATTTGATGACATGCGCGTTGGCAAGAAGGTTCTGCTCACCTGGACCGAAAAGTGGGCTGAAGAGCTTTCCGACGCGCTTGGTGCAACGCCGGCCCCGCGCACGATGTTCATCGACACATTCTGGCTGCGTACACTCGATACCGATCAGGGCGGGATTACCGTGGCATTCGCGCCTATCGGTGCCCCCGGCACGATCATGATGATGGAGGATCTCGTCGCCTGTGGAGCAGAGTCGTTCGTGGGTGTGGGCGCGTCAGGCGGACTCGACCCCAATCACCCGGTTGGCGATGTGCTAATACCGAATGACGTGAAAGTGATTGATGAAGGAACATCACCACACTACCCAAATCCCGATCAAACGCCACCCGCTGCTGATCAAACGATGATTTCCGAACTGACCTCGTTGATCCGCAAACACGGTGGTCGCACCGCTACCGGTGACTGGTGGACGACTGACGGCTTTTACCGAGAGATGGCTGATGACATCGCCAAACACATGGATGCTGGCATCCTCGGAATCGATATGGAATCGTCGGCAATGTACCGGGTCGCCCAGCACCGGGGTGTCTCGGCCTGCAACATCCTCGTGGTAAGTGATGAGCTGTGGACCGACTGGAACTACGGCATCGACTTCTCCGAATTCAAAACCGGAGTCAACGCCATGCACGCCGCCGCCCTCGAATGGGCGCAGTCCTAACTAGACCTCAAGTACACCTGGGACTCTATCGGCAACCTCACAAAACGTGAAGATGTCACACGCACGACAACCGAAAACTTCGCCTACGACTGGAACGAACGACTCACCGGCGTTTCGGGTGCGTTTACTCAAACTTTTGCATACGACGGCCTCGACCGGATAACGACGTTCCCGAACGCAGGAACGGTAGCCTACGCAACATCGACAAAGCCGTACCAGATCACTGGCGATGGATCCGGTTCCTACAGCTACGACACCAACGGCAACATGCTTAGCGACAAGTGCCGGATGTTGGTGTGGAACGCAGAAAACCAGCTTGAAAAGATAACCAACAACGGTACGACCGGATGCACGTCTGACGTCATGGATTACAAATACGACGGCGACGGCAACCGTGTGCTGCGTACGGATTCGACAGACATCACCCACTACGTGAACCGGTGGTATCAGGTCGACGACGTTTCTGGCACACCGACAACAACCGTCACCTATTGGCAGGGTGGCGAGCAGGTTGCGAGCGCAGAAGGCTCGACTATCCAGTACATCCTTTCCGATCATCTCGGCAGTCCGATGGCAGCGACCGATGCAAGTGGCGCTATACTGTGGGAGCGCCGGACGTACCCGTTTGGCGCAGGACGCGTGAATACAGGCATCGATATCGAGCGCCGGTTTACAGGCCAGATTTACGACGTGGATGCTGAGTTGTTCTTCTACAACGCCCGCTACATGGACCTGCCGACAAGCGGCTTCATCAGCCCCGACTCGATCGTGCCCAACCCGTTAGACCCACGCGACCACAACCGCTACTCATACGTGAGGAACAATCCGCTCAAATACACCGACCCGAGCGGGAACGCGTGCGTCGATACGGGAAGCGACTATGTCTGTGACGGGGGCGATGCTGAAATGATGGGAATTTGGATTTCACCGCCCGTTACGAGCCCACCGGACGCGGATACACCAAAAACTACTATTCGCTTCAGACTCAATCCAGACGGTACAGTAACGAAAACTTCAACCACTACGGTGGTGGTGGTAACGAATCCAATCGCTCCAGATGGTTCGCCCCTCTTTCCATCGGATGAATCCGTATTAATCATTCCTGTTGACGTAGTTCCGAATGGTTCATGTGCCGGTGTCTTCAGTTGCCTGTTCGGTCGAAACAAGAACATGGCCCCATCTGGAGATGGAATTCTGATGCAAGAGCGTAGTGCACCAAGATCCGAAAAAATTGGACATGAAGTTTTCCACAAGGCCGATCAACAATCATACGGTCAGGGTAATTGGTTCGTTGATTACCTCTTCTACCGTGAGTTCTTCGAAGCTGACGCCTACCGCATAGAAGCGTTGATAAGAGACGGTCAGGTGCCGTTCGAGTTTTACTTTACGACTACCTCTAAATCTGAAATCGTACCGGGACCAATTAATTACTACCGTAAGCCGTAAACGCATGAAACGTGGAAACATTCTCACGAAATGCCCGATTTACTGGGTCGTATTTGCGTCTTTGATATTCGTCTCGATAGTAGGTATTGCCTATGGTTTGAGTTATTCCAAGCTCGGCAGCGGCGGGAATGACAGGAAGATACGAATTATTAATACAACGGATCACGCGATCAAAGTGATTGATGCTCTCGAAGGATCAGTAGCCGGCGGTACATCTCTAGAAATTGGAGATCGAATCAAATTCGACAACTGTAGGGTTTGTCTGATCCAACAAGGAGATTCCCTTGAATACTGGGCTGGGTTGAGCGAAGGAGGACATGGATCCGTCATTTTGATCGCATTTCACGCCGACACAAAAATTGTGTTCTTCAAGCAATTGTTTTTTGAAGATCAATTGATTCAGATGGGATGGCAGGTTGAAATTTCACACTAGAATCGTGCCGCTAGCGTTGGCCATTGCCGCAACTTTCACGATTATTCTCGCCGCGGGGTGCTACACCGGCGACAATGTCCGATTTGATGTACGAAACAAAACGGAATCAAATGTCGAACTATATGTTGTAATCGAAGAATTCGAAGCACCGATTAAACACATATCCGATATTTCATGGGATCAAATGAAATTTGATCTTGAGGCAGGTTCGCGAGACGCGTTCGATATCGTTGGACTACGAGGTCCCTATACTGGGACACGCTCAGACCGAGTATATTTTCGAGCCGTCTTTGGAGATCATTCTCCTGATATATTTGCTGAGTTCGACATCGCCAAACTTGCCGAGAACGCCTTTGAAGTGACAGTACATACTGAAAATATCGAGCCAGACATTTCGCTCCGATAAGGTAGTCGGATTGCTAGGTGTACTTCCCACGAACGTTGTTTACAGCCTTGAGGCAGGGGTGGCTCCGTCTATACCGCCGTGTGGACGGTGGTGATTGTAGCGGTACAGGAAGCCGGGCAGAGTTGCCAGCCGTTCTTCGTTCGAGAGGTACTTGCGGATGTATGCCCACTCCCTCTGGATCTCATTGAACGCTTCCGCCTTCCCATTGGTCTGCGGGCGATAGGGTCGGGTGCGCTTGTGGACGATCCCAAAGGTCTTGATGACGTACCTGACGGCGTGGCTCGTGTAGTTCTTGGCGTTATCGGTGAGGATGCGC
>JAJRZP010000151.1 GCA_024275195.1 Chloroflexota bacterium
CGGGTCGACGACTCGAGTGGACGTACATGATGGCTGCCGACATGCGACGTCGCGCCGAACTGACCGATGGAGCAACAACTCCCGCTGAAGCAAACAAGCGATGGAGTGAAGTTGAGCGCGGCAAGTACATGTGGTGGCTGCCGTTAAGCGAGATCCCGGGCAATGTATTTTCAGAACTCGACCCTCAGTTACAGGCGTATCACCGGGCACAAAACGGCGAATTTCAGCATTTCGGAGATATCCACCCGAAGATTCAAACACCGATCTACCAGATAACCGGTTGGTGGGACCGGCTGATTGGGACGATCGATAACTTTGAGGGGATTACGAAGAACGGCCCCGGGGAACTCCGCGACAGGCACAGACTGATCATCGGTCCATGGGGACATGACGCGACGGAGTACACCGGCAAGATCGGCCCTATCGACTACGGCCCCGAAGCTGCTACCACGTACGCCGACCTGATTGCTCGCTGGTATGACTTCGATCTCAAGGGTGTCGACAATGGAGTAGGTGATGAAGCACCGGTACAGATGTGGGTGCTTGGTGAGGATAAATGGCGTGGTGAGAATGAATGGCCACTGGCTCGGACCGAGTACACCGAGTTCTATCTTCACTCTTCAGGCAGCGCGAACACGGTTGGTGGCGACGGCATCCTGTCGTTGGAAAAACCGACACCTGACGGGAGCGAATTCGATGAATATATATACGACCCGCGCGACCCGGTAATGAGCTTGATGCGTGCCGATTCGCAGGCAGCACCGGTCGATCAATCACCACACGATCATCGGGAAGACATCCTCGTGTACGACTTTCCAGTTTTCGGCGAGGATATCGAGATCACAGGTCCGGTCTCTCTCAGGTTATGGGCGCGAACTGACGGGTTGGACACCGATTGGACGGCAAAGCTGGCGGTTGTGTACGAGGATGGCATGGCTGTAAACCTTACGTATGGAATCATGCGCGCTCAGTACAGAGACGGTTACGAAAATCCGACATTGCTCGAACCCGGCGAGATTGCTGAATATACGATCAAGCTGAATCCGATAGGTTGTATGTTCAAGCGGGGCCAGAAGTTGCGCCTGTACGTTTCCAGTTCAGATTTTCCGAACTTCGATAGGAACCACAACACCGGCAAGGACTACTGGAGTGACGCAGAACTGCGGATTGCCAGACAGACGATATTCCATTCGAGCGACCGACCATCACACCTCGTCCTTCCCGTAATACCGCGCCAGTAACGTCATACAGACGGGTTCTGTGCAGATTCGATCCTGTGTTCCGGCGTTCACTGTGATTGAATAGAACTGATATGAGCGATCAACAACAAAGTTATTTTCAACAGGTGAAGGCATCCCGTCGCATGTTCGGGTTTCTGGGACTGATGCTCGGAGGCACGGCCGGGGCGATGACCGGTGTAGCTATCAAAGGACTGATAGGGGATCCTCTGGTTTCGGGTAGTGGGGCACTGGCGTTTTATGCCGCGTTCGGTCTCAGCTCACTGATGACCATGTACGTCATGCTCAACTACTTGACGATGAACTTGCGAGTTTCGAGCGACGGAGTCGACATTCGGCTTGGAATGAAATCATCGGTTGTAAACGGGGTTGACATCAAAGATGTTCGAATAGCTGAACCCAAGTCGAGAATGATCCGGGTGGCGGCGCAGGCAAGACCGGATATGCGCAGCATTGCGAAGCTGTGGAGCGTACTCGGGGTGAAGACCGGGATTGAAATCGATATCCGGCAAACCAACTCCGGTGGCGACGACCGGATAGAAACGTGGTTCATAGCCTCGAACGACCCCGAAACGCTTAACGGAAAAATAAACTTACTGATTCTGACGCCCGCGCGAGATGATTCCGGTGAGGCGGACTTGAAAACAGAAGGCACGTCTGAGGTTACTTAGTCGCCGCCAACATACTGGTCGGTAGCCTCGTTGAGCGCTTCGAATTCGTCAGCCGATAAATTCCACGTCATAGCCAGCGCATTATCGGTCGCCTGAGCCGCCGATTTCGCCCCCGGAATGGGCAGCGTGTTTCTTGCGATGAGCCAGTTCAGTACCACCTGAGAAGCAGAGGCATTGTGAGCATTTGCAATGTCACTCATGAGCGATATCAGCGGTGGCAGCATTTTTAGTCGTTTGCGTGCCCATCTCCATCTACGCAGCAGTGGTGGAGGGTTCTCGGTGCGGTACTTTCCAGTGAGCAGACCTTCAGATAGTGGACCGTACGAGATAACCGAGATACCCAGATCATGGCACGTATCCAGAATTCCATTCGATTCGATCTTGCGGTTTAGCAGGCTGTAGCCGACCTGATTCGTTGCGAGGACGACTCCACGCCTTGAGAGAAGTTCATGGGCACGCTTCGTCTGCTCTGCCGAAAAGTTTGAAACCCCCACCGCTTTGACCAGCCCGTCCTGTGCTGCATCGGCAAGTGCATCGACCCAGTACTCGAAACTGCGAGGTCGAAAGGGGAAATGGATCTGGTAGAGATCTATCGAATCGGCATTGAGACGGCGAAGGCTTGCATTGACCGCCCGACGAAGCGAAAATCGATGCCACCTCCACGGATAAGGAAAGAATTTTGTTGCCACCAGCGGTCTGGCAGATGATGCGTTCTGGGGCGTGACTGCGCCGTTGACCAGACCGCCTACTATTCGTTCAGAGCGACCTCGGCCATAGATTTCGGCAGTATCAAACCAGTTGATTCCATGTTGGATACTCGCGGCGTAGGCTTCGAACAGATCGACATCGGAATACGAGCGACCGTATCCCCAGTAAAACGCTCCACCCCACTGCCAGGTACCAGTTCCGATTGGGCTGACTTTCAGATCGGATTGTCCGAGTGAGGTGAGTTTTGTTGCCGTGGTCACGAGATTCGCGGAGTTGTTGTCGTTGGGATTCACTGCCACAAGGTTACGGCCTATCACGTAAATCGGCATTGATACCCGTTCAATACTGGCTTAGTCTTCCGGCAGAATCCAATGAATCCCGATGGTGCCGAACAAGCGCACTCGGAATGCACGACCGGAGTAGTACATTGTCCGCAGTTCAACCGCGACCTAATATCGTTTTTCTGTTCCCTGACCAGTTTCGAGCCGATTTTGCCGGGTGCAACGGTGCCGACTGGTTACAGACGCCAAATATCGATTCGATTGCAGAGAATGGCGTGCGTTATACAAATTCATTCTCGGCATCACCGATCTGTGTGCCCGCCCGTACGGCGCTGTTGACGGGAATGAACGCCATGCGAAACGGTGTCATGGGCAATCTTCAGAATCTTAGGGCTGACTGGCGGGATGCCGGTCTGCGCACGTGGCCTGAAATTCTCGGAGAAAACGGCTACTACACAGCGGGCATCGGCAAGATGCACTTCTACCCGTGGGACGAGCGACGCGGTTTCCAGTATCGGGTTGTCTGCGAGGACAAGCGCTGGCTTGAAGTACGCGACGACTACTATCACTACCTGCGTCGGCACGGTCTACGAAAGCTGCACGGCAATGAAATGCCCGGCTACCACGAGAACAAAGGGGCAGTGATCCACAACGTTCCATGGGAGCACTCGTGGGATAGGTTTGTGGGTTCGGAAGCAGTGAAATTCATCGAGGATTACGGTGCTGACCAGCCGTTCGCCATGATGGTCGGCTTCCCCGGCCCCCACTGCCCGTACGATCCTGGCGAACGATTTCTGGAAGGAATAGACGAATCGAAGATTCCTGAGGCTGCACCCGAGGTGCCGGGCCATACTCCCCATCTGCGCCAAGGCAATATTGATGGCAATAAGCGGCCATGGAACGGTGTTGACTACACCGAGTTCCCGGATTCGGCAAAGCACACGGTTAGGAAGCACTACTCGGGATTGGTACAGCAAATCGACTTCGAAGTCGGGGCGATTCTGGATGCACTACGGAAAAGAGGATTGCTCGAAAACACGTACGTCATCCTAGCTTCCGATCACGGCGACTATCTCGGTGATCATAACCTGATCGGCAAAGCATCGTTTTATGAATCGGCAATACGGGTGCCAATGGTTGCCATGGGACCGGGTATTGAGGCAGGTCAGGTTCAGGAAGGCATGGTCGAACTACGCGACGTTACTGCAACGATGCTCGCCTGGGCAGGGGTTGAGCAGCCGGGCTGGTATGACGCCATGCCGCTGCCGGGCGAGGGCATGCCGGGCGACTCGGCCCGAGAGAACATCTTCGGCCTTCTCGGTGACGGTTGGATGAATTTCGATGGTCGTTACAAACTGCATAAGTACCGGACTGGCGAGACACTTCTGTTCGACATGCTGAACGATCCGCAAGAGCAGGTGAATCTGTACGAGAACGCCGAGTTTGCGGATATAGTGCGGCGGCTGGAGGTTGAACTGACTGTCGAGTTGATGGAGTCGGTGGAGTCCTCGATGGACGACCGGCTGGCACAGAACGGTGACATGTCGCAGGATCCGACATTTGGTTACGAAAGCTGGGTTCGCCCGTGGCCCAATGCGCCAAGGACAAGTTCGCCAACCTATGAGAAACCGAAGACTGTATAAATGACGAACTACTTCTCCTGTGGGAGAAAATCCGATTCAGTGACCAGAAAGTAGGCACGATCAAACTAATAATGGTGTGACCGTACCGAAAACACCTTTGCCACTGAGCTATCCAACCCAGCCCTCTACCTCAGATGAGGATGTTTAAACACATTCTTATACAGGAGCCACCGATGCCAGAAAACCCAGCGTCCGAACCCATCAAGAAACCAAATATCATCGTGATGATGGTCGACGATCTGGGGTACTCCGATCTTGGGTGCTATGGCGGTGAGATAAGCACCCCGAATATCGATTCACTCGGCTATAACGGCTTGCGATTTACCCAGATGTACAACGGCGCCAGATGCTGTCCATCAAGAGCGGCGTTGCTGACGGGCCTGCATCCCCATCAGGCAGGTATCGGCCAGATGACGGCTGATCTCGGGGTTCCTGCCTACCAGGGCTACTTGCGAGAGGGCTGTGTGACTATCGCCGAGGTGATGAAGACCGCCGGATATCGGACGATGATTTCTGGCAAGTGGCACGTTTCTGGCAGTTGGGACAATCGAAATCGAGATAACTGGATTCTGGGCGATAAGAAGCATCCACTGCCCAAGCAACGTGGCTTCGATCGGTCGTTCGGCTTGCTCAACGCCGCCGATTCCTTCTGGAACCCGAAATCTCTCATCCTTGAGGACGTTCTAATCGACGTCGAAACCAACGACTTCCATATGACCGACGCGATCGGCGATCACGCGGTGAACCAGATCGAGGAATCGGTCGAGATGGGCATGCCGTTCTTCCAGTACGTTGCCTTCACTGCGCCCCACTGGCCGCTTCATGCATGGGAAGACGACATCGTGAAGTATGAAGGCAAATACATGGCCGGGTACGATGCCATTCGCACGTCACGCCACGAACAGCAGAAGGGTCTCGGGGTTGTTGACGACGGGTGGGTGATTTCACCTCGAGATTCCGACTCGCCCGATTG
This sequence comes from Chloroflexota bacterium, assembly GCA_024275195.1. Taxonomy (GTDB): domain Bacteria; phylum Chloroflexota; class Dehalococcoidia; order Lucifugimonadales; family Lucifugimonadaceae; genus Lucifugimonas. The sequence goes on from JAJRZP010000151.1 coordinate 5,515, forward strand.
GAACGACGTTCAAAACAAGGAATACGAAGACATTCGCATGGCAACCTACGCCGCCATGATCGAACAAGTAGATCGTACTGTCGGCCGGATAGTGGATTCACTCAAAAAGGCTGGCGTGTTCGAAAACACCGTCATCATGTTCCTGTCAGACAACGGTGGTTGTGCCGAGTTGTTCCAAGAGGATTCAGACTGGCCGGACGCCTCGCAGTGGGAGACTTCGACTACGCTTGATGGTGAGCCGGTGCGTGTTGGCGACATTCCTGAGCTGCGACCCGGCCCTGACACAACGTTTCAGGCGGTTGAGCTTCCGTGGGCAAATGTTTCTGACGCTCCGTTCCGCCTGTTCAAGCGTTGGGTTCACGAAGGTGGGATTTCAACGCCGTTTATCGTTCACTGGCCCGAGGGAATTGAGAAACCGAACATCCTGAACAATCCGATGCACATCATCGATATTTCAGCGACGTGCTACGACATTGCCGGAGCGCAGTATCCAAAGGAGCATCACGACACGGAGATTACTCCGCTGGAAGGCGAGAGTTTCCTGCCTGCACTGCAGGGGCGAAAGCTGGAACGTGAGCATCCGATCACGATCGAACACGAAGGCAATCGCGGGGTACGTGTTGGTGATTGGAAGCTAGTCGCAGAGTGGGACAAGCCGTGGGAGTTGTACAACATTTCGGACGACCGCACAGAGCAGAACGATCTGATCGACGGGGAGAAAGACCGTGCGAAGGAGCTCAAGAAGCAGTATTTCGAGTGGGCAGAGCGCGCAGAAGTTCTACCGTGGCCGGTCGATCCGAACGTGTTGGCAAAGCGGTTGAAAGGCGAACACGCCCATATCTCGCAGCACCGGGCAGCCACTGACGGAGTCTGGAAGTAGTGATCTGGTCGGCTGGCGTGGCAGTCAGCGTTTGATCTCTCGAATTCAGGAGTACCGAGTAAGGCGTATTGGTAGGTCGGGCGAAACAAGTGCACGTCGCGACGATGTCGCCACAGCCGTTAACTTGCAGCCGGAACCAGCGCATATACTGTCGGAACAATTTGACACGTTGTTCATGGAGTTTCTTGATGGCTAGTTGGAATCTGCGGAGAGCAAAACACGGGATTGTGATAGTTGCGATAGCGCTGTTCACCCTTGCGTTGACGGCATGTGGTGGCGGTGGTGACAATGTCGAGAATTTCGAGCAGATAAGGACGGCTCCGGCAAACTACACGATCGACGATTTGAAGGCGTTCGGACTCAAAGCCAACAAGCAGTACGATGTCGAGGGGTTGCCTGACGCTGTCGACGCTTGGAAGGGTTTCTGGGGTCTGGATCCTTATAGTCGGAACGACTACGAGATACGCTTCTATCCCTCGCATGAAATCGCTGTGGCGAGTGGTAAGGAGCTGGCGATAAACGCGACCGGCGCGGAGTTCGAGGCAACTCGTGACGAACAGGTTTGGACCGAAGGCGTGAAGGATCGCTGGCAGGCGCGTGGTGTTACCGACGTATCCAGTGGTGGATCAAGGCAGGCGCCGGGGCCGACCTACCAGGACTGGGCGATTGTTGGCAACATGGTAATTCTGTGCGACGGCTTCGATTCTGAACAGGCGTTGATCAGATGTGCCTCGCTAATCAACAATTTCCTGCCGGGTGATGCGGGATAGTCACGAACTTGACCCGGATCTCGCTCGTTAGATTTCAGTGCGGCGTATGCGGTGCCACAGTGGGCCTTCCCTGCGCGCCACGATGATCACCAAGACTGCTACGAGAACGACAAGTACGGCTGAAAGTATGCAGTACTGGCAGACAGCCTTGATTACGAACAGTTCGATAGCTGTCAGGTAGATTGATGCCAGTACGCCGATCCCCGCGATTCCGGTGACGATCTGGCGACCTCTGAGATCGTCTATCGGTGATTGATAGGCGTGCAGTGCGGCGAGCATGATGATGGCGTAAGTCCCCATGCCGAATGCCGAGACCGGGGTGCCCATTATCTTCGACCATTTGCTGCTCAGAACCGTGTTGCACCCGCTGAGGCTGCAGCCGACTTCTGTGTGAGCGAGGGCATTCGTCGTCAAATACGTCGTCACTGCCAGGCCGACGAGTCCGAAGAGGGCTATCAGGAGCCAGAGCTTGGAAGGCTGTGTAGAGATCGTCATTCCCTCACTCACGCTCAAAACGAACCGGCGCTATCGTCCTACTTCAGCCAGTGCCTCTTCGAGCCGTACCCGGTAGAAGCCGTAATCGCGCAGCCCGCCGAGATTTACACCGTTCAGGAAAAATGTGGGTGTCGAATTGACCCCGGCAGCTATCGCCGCGTCACGGTCGGTCTGGACTTTGGGCAGATACTTGTTCGTACTCATGCAGCCATTGAACTGCTCCATATCAAGTCCGACCATTCCGGCGAAAGCACTCAGATTCTGATCGCTGTAAGCGCCCTGATTTCCTCCGTTCCAGTTGGTGTATACGGTCTGTTCGTACTCATAGAACCGCCCCTGCTCGGCGGCGCACTCTGATGCCTCGGCCGCACGCCACGACTCGTTACCGATGAACGGGAAATGCCTGTAAAGAATGTTTACGCGCCCGGTGTCTACGTACTCACGAACGATCTGTCGCCCTGGCCCGAGGGCGAAATTTGCGCAGACTGATCACTGAAAATCCCCGAATTCGACAAGCGTGACCGGAGCATTGGGATCGCCGATTAGCGAGCCACCCGATAGCAGCGCCGATTCATCGGCCGTACCGCCACTTGTTGGAAGTAGGCCGACAACAGCGACGGCTGCAACAGCGATGACTACGACCACTACCCCACCCCAGAGCAGCCATTTGCTCTTACCTGTGTTGGTGGTCGATTTTTTCGTTTTGTTTCTTCGGCGTTGTTGTCTGGACGTCAATTGGGATCTTTAAATCGGGGTGTATCCAGCCTCTACCGCTATGTAACTATATAAACGGTATCAGCCTACGTTTTACGCCCAATGAAAATTATGTGACGAATACCACCTTTGCCACGGTGTGTTTGGACCTGACGTTTCTCGGAGCGAAATCCGTTGCGACGCATTCGTGACGTAAATCTTGGCTCATCACCCGCCGACCAGATGGCGACCCGGCCACCGTTTTTCAGAGCGCCACGAATCGCCTGAAGTCCGTAGTCGGTGTAAAGCCACGCATTGCGCTCATCGACCAGAGCCGACGGACCGTTGTCGACGTCGAGTATGATGGAGTCGTATTCGTTGCGAGCCCCGCGGATAACTTTCGAAACGTCGTTCTGCACCAGTTCGGTTCGCTTGTCGTTGAGCGGGTGATTTGCGAACGGTCCAAGTGGCCCTTTGTTCCACTCGATCACCTCTGGAACGAGTTCGACCTGCACTACCTTGCCATCTTTCGGGAGAAGATCGAGAGCCGACCGAAGCGTGTAGCCGAGTCCCAGCCCGCCGATCATCACTCTGGCTCCGGGTTTTAGTTTGTTGCAAACGACCCGCGCCAACTCGACTTCGGAGTGGTGCATTCGAGTCGACATCAAAGGCAGGTCATCTGCCTTGATTATGTACTCACCATCATGTTCGACCAGTTCGAGACGAGTACCGTCGGGCGACACGGCCTCGCCGATTGTGATCCAGGGTTTCATGTGCCTAAGTGTAGAGGACGCAACGTTCGTTTCGAGCAGAAATTACTGCCGAGTTCCAGAGAGTGGGTTGGAAGGAATCTCTAATGTATGACGTAGCCGGTTAAGGCGACCGGGTCGGAATAGTCAACCAGACTGACCGCTGACTTCTGATGACTAATTTTGACTCATCCGAACACTCTCCCGCTGGTGAACGATTCACTCGGAAGCGCTAACCCGGGTAGTCGGGCTCTTCGAACGGGTAGAGTGGAACTCGACGGTTCTTGAACTCGAATGTATCGAGATCGGCAGAGGTGACGCCAGGACTGTTGACGATGATGATCTCGGCAGCGACAGGCTAGTACGCAGGTCGCGGCGAGCTTACGCCCTTCGCGACAACAACCCGATAGTCTTCCGGCCGTATGCCCATCGAGTACATCTGCTCACGAGCCGTGTTTCCGCTCCGCACCGACGTGAGCAAGATAGTCATACCATCGACCGTGTTAAACAGCACTCGCTTGCCATCGTTGTAGAAGCGAAAGCCGCCGTGGGTTGGGCGAGTCTCCTCGTAGGGACCGTCGTGGATTACCGAGACTGTGCCAACTACATGGATCGGCTCGCCGTGCATATCGTCGGTTTTGCCACCCACGTCGATGGCAATCTCGGCACCGATGCCTGCTGTAACGCATGCCTCGACCGCCTCGGGGTCGTAGAGGGTCTGAAGGAATCCTGTCACACCCATCTCTTTTGCCACTTTCAGGATGTGGGTCGAATCGGCCGATGAGCCACCACCGATATTGTCGCCAACATCCATGAGTACGATCGGCCCGAGGTGTGAATGATCTGAAGGTTCGGCCTCTGCCAGCGCAGTACCGTCGCTTGGTACGTAGTTTTCAACGCCTTCCGGTTTCGGCCCGACGTATCGTTCTTCTGCCTGCCTCAGGGCATCGGCGATGCTTGCAACTGGCTTGTTGAGATCGACTCGCCTAAGCCATGCCTTTGCCGCCATGTCTTTCGCAGTTTTCTCAGCAAGTTCGGCATCCCCGTCGGTGATCGCTATCCACGACATGCCCATCTCATCGACGTCGGCGTACGGATAGCCTTCGGCAATCGAGGTGTCGAGGACGTTCGGGATTTCGTTCGCCTCAACACATTCATCGACAAGGCTCTTCATTGGCTCTTGCCCGGTGAACTGCTTGACGATGTTGACCAGCATCGGAGGCATCTCGATGAATTGAACCGGATGGATCTCACCTTTCACCGTGCGATAGATCAACTCCGCAGTCTTGCGGGCACGTTGCTTGGCATCGAGATGTGGGCAGGTCCTCCAGACAATGCAGACATCGGTGTTGGCGACGGTGTCTTTAGAGATATTGGCGTGCATATCGAGCGTTACACCAACGGGAACATCTGGCCCTACGATATCTCTGACAACGCGGGTGAATTCGGCATCCATGTCCGGGTATTCCTCGGATACGGCCGCACCGTGATTGCTGATCAGAACTCCATCCCACGGCCCTTGATCTCGAAGCATCTGGTGCATTTCGCCGGAGAGACGGTCGTAGGCGTCCTTTGTGATCGTGCCAATCGGACCGGTATTCGCGTACATCAGCGGTACTGCCTCGAAACCCAGTTCTTCGGCACCCTGAAGATAACCTGAGATTGTGTACTGGGATTCGGCGTATTCGTCGACCATTTCCTGCCCGCGGAGAATGTGCGCATTCTCGAACTGCTCGTAGGTTGCCGGAACCTTCGAAAACGTGTTTGTCTCATGCGAAATGCCGAGAATAGCGAATCTCATCGTGGTCTCCATACTGAGTTGGGCGAGTCGTGAACTGTTAGCTATCTGCCGGTCGAGATAATACCTCGACCCAGGTGGGTTTGAATCCCGCAGTGAGGGCAGTTCTCATCGAAGGGATGTTGGATGCGGACGTTCCGTAGTACGGAAGTTTGCCTTCGTTGAGAACCGCCTCGGCAACGGCTGTTGTCAGGGCGGGCGCGATTCCACGTCCCTGATGTTCAGGCGTAACGTCGATACCGAGTTGCCACATGAAGGGCGAGTCGGCGGAGGCGCCACATACACCGACTATTTCACCCTCTTGTTCGGCGATTGCGGCGATCATGGTTGGGCGAGCTGTTTCAGTTGGGACTTTGTAGATCGCATTGTGCCAGCGGGCGCGTTGGCCGATAGCGTCGGCACCTTCCTGACCGACCACTCTGACGCTGTATCCAGCGGGTGCCTCAACCTGCGTAAGCGTGCTGTGGGAGACAGCGAACCGTGGAAACGGCCCGTAGAGCAACAGGCCTTCAGGGCGTACGAGGTCGGCCATTCGCCCCATGCGGTCGGGCATAAACAGTTCGTCTCGGGTTGTCTTCGGTTTTGGCTTGAAAACTTCTTCAGCCCACGCCAGATGCTGCTCGTCAACACAGACGACTCCGCCAAAGCCGAGGGATGCAATGCCGATTTTTCCGGGATGGGGATCGAACAGTCTGTGTGCCGCGTTTTTATGGGCTTCGGGGTCTCTGACCGAGATGTGAACCCGTCCGTCGGTGAGATCGGATGAAGCGCACGACAACTCGGCGCAGAGCATTTCTACAACCGTGTCTCGAATGTCCTGCAGAGTCTCGATCATTGTCCTGACAGCCCCTTAATTCTCCGTCAACTCTGGCATCGCGGGATCACGCAATCATACCGTTATGAACAATTCGGTGGGCTGAGAGTACTCCAGTCGGTGGTTTCATCGTAGGTGTGGGCGAGTTGGAGCAGCGATTGATCGGTGTGTAGATCACCAGTGAGCATCGCACCAACTGGAATGCCAGCGTCGCCGAATCCTGCCGGAAGGCTTATTGAAGGATGCCCTGTGATGTTGAACGGTGCCGTGTAGCAGGCATTGATCCCGCGCGAGTGCTCGCCGGGTCGACGCGATCTCTCGGCTGTGGCGAAAGGCGAAGTAGGGGTGGCGATGGCCTTGAGACTCTGATCCGAGAGGATATGCGAGAAGTAGTTTTTGAACGCACGCCCAACTTCACCGGCGTTGAGCAGATCGTTCGCCGAAAGAAACGCTCCCTGCAACAGGTAAACACGGGTGATTGGCCCATAGGCGTTCCAGCTTGACCTGAGGGATTTCTGGTGACGCTGATATGCCTCAGAGTTGAGGACGAGGAAGTTGGCAGCGCGAGCTTCCGCCATTCCGCGCAGATCGATATCGACGAGTTCACAACCGAGTGATTCGAGTGTCTTCAGGAACGAATCGAATACATCGACTACTTCTGACTCGTTCGGAGCCGACGCGATGAAATCACGCGGTATGCCAATGCGCCAACCCCGGATATCTTCTTCGATGTTTGCCGCGTACTCAGGTACATCACCGGGCCAACTCATGTCGTCTCCGGGTTCATAGCCAACCATGGATTCGAGCATAATCGCTGTATCAAGCGCGGTTCTGCACAATGGCGAGATTTCACTATGGCTGTTGTGATCCATGCCAAGCCGACTCACCAGACCGTGAGTTGGCTTGATGCTAAAAAGATTGTGTGCGCCAGACGGAAGGAGCGCACTCCCTCCGCCGTCGGTACCGATCGTTGCCGCTGCCATTCGGGCCGTTGTCACCGCTCCCGATCCGCTGCTCGAACCGACCGACATCCTGTCGGGATTCCAGGGATTCCATGGCGGAGGCATCAGATCGGCTTCCGATGGGCGTGACCAGCCGAACTCGTTGAGATTGGTCTTGCCGATGACGATGGCACCGGCCTTCCGCAGGCGGGCAACTGTGGCCGCATCTTCATCTGGGATCCAATTCTCAAGCAGGCGCGAGTTGTCAGTGGTTTTCAGGCCCGCAGTCGGGATAGAGTCTTTGACGCCCACCGTTGCACCTGCAAGTGGTCCTAATCGTTCACCGTTCGCTCGTGCCGTATCGATTGCTCGGGCCTGCTTCAACGCTCCTTCGGAATCGACGGTGATGAACGAATTGAGCCGGGGATTCAGCCCAATGATTACGTCGAGGTGTGCCTGAACCAGTTCGACAGCGGTTATCTCACCTTCCCGCAACAGTCGTATCTGCTGCGAAAGCGTGAGCAGGTGAGGTGAGCCGATCAATTCGACCCCTCACCAACAGGGTTAGGGCTTGAACTGCCCGTCCCATCAACCGTCCCTGACATCTTCGAAACATCGATCTCGCCATCAAATTCTCGAATAAGGCTTTCCATGAGATCGGCAGCAGTACGGACACCGACGAGCAGATCATTGAGTTGTTCAATGTCGTCACTTGAAACGGAGGCTAGTTGTGCGGCTCGGGCTGCGACCTGTTCGTTGTTTCGGTACTCCATGCCTGTGCGAGCCTTTCGTCGTGTTGCTTTTGGCGACCGGGTATTCTCATTCTGGCAGGGAATACTACTCTGAGATAGCAGAACGGTGACGTACTGGACGAATCGATCTGGTGCGGGGCGTACCATGTCGCCGAACATCCGGTTCAAATTACGAGTCTTACCGACCGATCCCTCCGAGATTTTACGGTGGACATAGGAGTACCAGTTTGCAAATAAGTTCGTCGGCCGTTGGACATCAGGAGATTTCTGCTCGATCAGGGATGGTAGTCGCACAGCATCGTACGGCTGCCGTGATTGGTGTCGAGGTGTTGCAGCGCGGTGGCAACGCAGTAGATGCGGCGATAACGACAGCATTTGCGAGTGGTGTTCTCCTGCCAATATGGAACGGCATTGGTGGAGGCGGTGTGATGACGGTTCATCTCGATGGCGACAAGAATGGCAGCACTGGCGGAACAGTTGATTTTGGGATGCAGACCCCGGGTCTGGCACACGCCGACATGTACGAGCTGGAAGCCGAGAATGAGATGCAGGGACCGTCACGTAGATTTTCATGGGCCAAAGTTAAGAATAACGCCAACACTGAGGGCTACACATCGATAGCCATTCCGGGCACGGTCGCCGGTCTTACGACATCTCTGGAGAAGTGGGGGACCATCGATCTTGATCAGGCAGTAGCCCCGGCAGTGAAGCTGGCGCGGGAAGGATTCCCGCTTTCAAGGACGACCGCGCTCGCGATGGCCGAGAGGCACGAACTCCTGTCTAGATTTACGCCGACCGCCGATGTGTATCTCGACGATGGTTCTCCGCTCGCGCCCGGCGCACACTTCGTTCAATCTGAACACGCCGATACATTGGAGCGATTGGGTCGAATCGGCGCATCTGATATGTACGGTGGTGAGACCGGTGCGAGGATCGCCGCGGATGTAGAGAAGAACGGCGGGTATCTGAGGCTCTCAGACCTCGAGCAGTATCGACCGATCGTGCACGATCAGCCGTTGACTGGCAGTTACAGAGGGCTTGGAGTATCGGGAGTGACCGGGCCGTGTGCGGGTCCGACCGTGATCGAAATCCTAAATATCCTTGACCTATTCGATCTGGCCGGGATGGGGCACGGAACGGCCGATCTCCTGCACACGTTGATCGAAGCGGTGAAGCTTGCGGCTGTGGACAGGTTCAGCTTCATGGGTGATCCGGCGGTGTATGGATTTCCGATCGAGGTTCTTGCAGAACCAGAGTACGCAAGGAGTCGGGCCAGCGAGATCGATTCAACCACAGCATGTGAATTTCTCGCTGGAGATCCTTGGTCGTTTGCCGGTGTAGACAGGCCTTCGAACTTTCCTGCTCCCGCAGGCGTGGCTCCCGACAACGGAACGACATCGCTCACGACTGCCGACAGGCAGGGCAACATGGTCGCACTGACTCAGACCAATCTCGCTTTTAGCGGTGTCGTAAATCCGGGTGTCGGCGTGATGATGAACAACGCGATGGGCTGGTCGGCTCCAATGCCCGGCACTGTCAATTCGATTGCGCCATTTTCACGTGCGTTGAACAACATGACTCCACTGGTGTTGCACGAAGATGGCCGGGCTGTGATGGCGATCGGTGGTTCGGGTGGGCGGCGTATCTGGCCAGCTGTTGTTCAGGCGATCGTGAACAGGGTGGATTTTAAGATGGGACTGCAGGAGGCAATCGAACAACCTCGAATTCATGTCGAGTCAGATGATCCTGTCGTTGACCCAAGATTCGGCGATGATGTGCTGGCAGAGTTAAGTCGGAGAGGACACAAATATTCGCTTCCTCCTAGAGAATTTACGCTCTGGCCATTCTCGGAACCGAACGGAATAACGTCAGAATGCGGCGTGCTGAAGAGCGGAATTAGTCCGCAAATGAAACCTACGTACGCTGCGGGATTCTGAATGGACTGAGCCACATATAGTCACTTCTGCCTGAGAGAAAAATCAAGGATGTGCTGATATCGTCGAAGCATCGAGAAGGCAAATTCGTGGAGGTCTGCCATTTAGCGGTTGAGCTTCCCCGCTCCTGATCCCTCGACTGCCGCTCGGGACGCGAATGTGAATGACTGGTCGTGATTGTAGCTTGAAGGATGGTCATGAGTAACGGAAAACTTGCAGGGAAGGTGGCACTCATTACGGGTGCTGGTTCGGGAATCGGGGCAGCAACCGCTCGGCTGATGGCAGCCGAAGGAGCTGCGGTGGCAGTAACGGGTATTCCTGAGGACGGAGTGATCGCAGTCGCGGCTGAGATAACGGCTTCAGGCGGTGCTGCCGTTGCAATTCCCACCGATGTCTCCATTGCGGAACAGGTAGAAGCGGCTATCGCCCAGACTGTCGAGGTGTTTGGGCGACTTGATATTTTAGTTCCAAACGCTGGTATTCAGATGCACACCAGAGATCGGAACCTGCATGAGCTACCCGAAGAAGTGTGGGACCGTACTCATGACGTGAACTACAAAGGGCAGTATTTCACGTGTAAATACGGCCTGGCTCAGATGGTGAGGCAGGGTGAGGGTGGGGCAGTGATTATCGTGGTATCGGTCACGGCGTTGAGAGGTACGACCCCGAACGTCTCATACTCGACAGGCAAGGCAGGCCTTGTGAACCTAGCGCGCCATATAGCCGTTCACTACGGAGATCAGGGCATACGTGCAAACAGCATTTGCCCCGGTGCACTCGAACTTACACCCGATCATGCCGATCTTCCCGACCCGGCAGGCCGAGAGGCTGCGATCGTGAAACGGGTTCCGTTGAACAGGCTTGGTACAGCGGAAGATATAGCCCCGTTCATCACGTTTCTGGCGTCTGATGATGCTTCGTACGCCACTGGCGCCAATTTTGTGATCGATGGTGGGCTGACGATTACTTAGGCGTAGTCACGTCAGTTCTTTCAACTACTAATTCCGTATCCGTGATCGGAATGCCCACAGCGCCAACGACATGCTTACGAGACCGACTCCCAGTACCGCGGCGAGTCCAATGGCAAGCGTCTCCGTGTCCCATCCAGTTGAAATCAGTGAGCGCAGCGCATCCAGTAAATAGGTCACGGGGTTGTAGGTGGCGACAGTCGACATCCACCCGGTCATCGCTTCCTGAGGCAAAAAGACCGTGGTCAGGAATACGAACGGCAAGAACAACAAGAACGACGAATTTACCGCGGCGGGATTCCCGGTTTTTAGAGCGATCGCGTACGGGAACCCGGTGTAGACCAGCCCCCATAGCCCAGCTATCAGCACAAACACCACGATGCCCAGAGGTCCGGTTTCGAATCCCACGCCCAGAATGAACCCGAATATAAGCACAGGGATTGTCAGAGCGATAACCAGCACGAAATCGGCGACCATCAAACCAAGCAAAAGAGCAAGACGATTGACCGGCGTGAGAGTTAACCGATCAAAGTAGCCAGTTTGGATATCGGTAACGACGGTGACTGCACGAGAGATACCTGTAACTGCAAATATGATCGCCACGGGTAGCTGGAATTCTTTGTAGTCGAAACCGGGGACTACTTCCGCCGCGGTCTGCAACGCACCTATGGTGATTGCGAACCAGAAGACTGGAAAAATAAGTGCTGGAATAACGCCTTCGGAATCACGAGTTACCGACCGAAGTGCGCGAACCGCGATCGCCCTCGTGTCGGCGAAGAAGCCACCACGTTTCGCTCGAATTCGGCCCTGTACAGATGTTGTTGTTGTCATACCGTCACCTCGTCAAGCTCGATCGCATCGTCGGTCGGCATGCGCTCGCCCGTTACCTGTAGAAAAACATCGTCTAATGAAGGAGTACGTAGTGTTATCTCGCTAATACCGATCTCCGATTTGTTAAGAGCTACCGCTACATGACTGATGAGTTCAGCGCCGTTTTTAACACTGATTGTAAGTTCGGCATCGTATACGTCGACTTCTTCCACTCCTTGAATCTCACGCACGACTCGACCAGCAGCGCTCGAATCACCTTCGATCTTAGTAACGATCACATCAGAGCCGATTGAACGTTTTAGCGCAGTCGGTGTGCCTTCGACCGCCAGCTTCCCTTGTCTTATGATCCCGACGCGGTCGGCAAGCTTGTCCGCTTCTTCGAGGTATTGTGTGGTGAGAAAAATCGTAACTCCAAACTTCTTGTTGATCGAACTTATCTCGTCCCACACACGGTTACGACTGACAGGATCCAGACCGGTCGTTGGTTCATCGAGAAAAATCATCTCGGGGTTGTGTATGAGGGATGCGGCCAGATCAAGCCTGCGTTTCATGCCGCCAGAGTACGTTCCGACCAACCTGTCTAATGCCTCGCCTAAATCGATCAAAGACGACAACTCCTTCATCCGCTGATCGATTTCTCGTCCGTTCAGCCCGTAGAGCCGACCCTGTAACGTAAGTAGTTCGCGACCTGTTTGCTTCTCATCTAACGCTGCGTCCTGTAACGCTGCACCAATGTTCAAACGTACATCCCGTGCTTGCTTGACAACATCCATACCTAAAACGCTGGCGTGCCCGCTGGTCGGCACGAGAAGGGTAGTCAGCATGCGCAACGTCGTCGACTTGCCTGCGCCGTTCGGCCCCAGAAAACCGTAAACCTCACCTCTGGATACCGAAAGATTAAGGGAATCTACTGCCCGAACTTCGTTGAAGTCGAGCACAAGACCTTCTGTTAAAACTGCCAATCCGTTCACTGGGACCACTCCTGGCGTAAAAATTGTTGATTGAGCGGACAGCATTGGACGTCTTTATGACGTATTTCTTTCCAGCCGCTTCTAACTTGAATCTGATTGAGTCCGTTACCGTATGTGTTTCTCTGTCTAGCTGGAAATCTCCACGCCACCCATGAAAACGCGCCCGCCTACAGTGAGTGTGGGGCCGGTTCGATCTCCCTCAATGGGTCTGCGGTTGTCTGAAATCTCGGCCATCGTGATGTCGGCCTGAATGTCTAGCTTCCAATCGTCGGGAACTCGGATTTTGTACTCGCCGAGTGTGACATCGAGGCTGAGCGTAGCCCCCTCGGCGGGCAGAGTGGCAAGGGAAAGATCCATGCGCTCACTGCCGAGTTTCACTCTCGCCGTACTACCGGTGTACTCCCCTCCAAACTGACGCGCCTCGCCAGAGAAGTACTCATCAGAGTCATTGTTCGTGTGGCATCGCCGGCGGTTCTTCCAGCGATTGCCGCCGCCATGAAAGCCCATGATGAAACGACCTTTGTGACGCTTCCCATGGCGCTGTCCAAACAATATGGACACACCGACGGCAATCGCAAGCACCGGCCAGAAATCGACGAAACTTTTGTCATCGACCAGATTCTGGGCAAGCAAGATTCCGCCGAGCGACATCAACACCATGCTGCCGAGCCCTGGAAGCAGGCTTTTGCCAATCCAGCCTGCAAGTCCAAGAACGATCAGTATCACGGGCCAGTAGTCGCCCGGGATATCGCTGCCGGAGATGTCCAAATTGTCGAGCAGTAGCACGGCTCCGATTAGGACGACGATCAGTCCAAATAAAGTTCTGCTAAATCGCATTTTATTTCTCCTATTCGACGAACACTTTTACGGTGTGGTTGTCGACGGTCGCGTCGATACTGAGTTCCTGTAAGGCTTCAATCAGCTCATCAAGCGCACTGCCATCCAGCTTTGAGATATCGGATGCATAGCCTGTTTTGAGCAGGCTGCCCTGAACCACCTGTCCCGCCTCACCCGGGATCAGAGAGGCGAGATTTACGCCAGCCCGAACGATCTTCAATGGCACTCGGATATTCACGTGGTGCAGCGGGTTTGTGTGATCGGTGCCTTTTACAGGCTCGACAATTATTCGAATAAATCGTGGGTCTGCGACACGTTGTGGAACTGCCGGAAGTGAACTGCCATCTGCCGCCCTCCCTGAGACCTCCGTTGTGAGTTGCAACAATCGTTCCGCTTCCGCAACCGAAATTTTTCCAGCGGAAAGCATTTCTAGTATTTGTATTCGTTCGGTCGTCATCTGTTGTTTGCTTTCACAGTGTGTCGCTGCGTTGGGTAATGGGTCATATCAATGAAATCTGGAAAGTGGTTCGATCGTTGCGTACATCGATCCGCAAACCCCGGGTAGCGCACACCATTTCGTATGCGGCGAGCGTCAGTCGGATCACCCTCCAGAATCTGGCTATGCGGCCCGTTACAAGCATGCTCAACATCACGAATGGCAACAGAAGTAGCCAGATGATCAGCACAATAGGCCACAGCAGAAACAGTGGAATCCAGACTGCGAACCACCGGAACCTTATCCACATAACCATCGGAGGTATCACGGGAGTGGCGCCCTGAGTTTCGGTAGGTTGAGTACGGGTGCTGGACAGATGCTCACGACATTTTCCTGATCGCATCTTCGGCTGTGATCTCGCCGTGTGCCAGTTGGGCCAGGATTTCAGAGTTGCTTGACTGAGGAGGGGCTGTCTCGGTGAGCGGGAGTTGATCGGCAATGCGGGACAACCGGTTTTTCACGGTCGGGTAGCTGATACCGAATATCTTTTCCATCTCCTTGATCGATCCACTTGCCCGGATGAAGGCCATCACGAAGACCTGGTCCTCGGCAGTTATCTGGGCGAGGGGCGGCAGATCGAATTCACTCTCTATCGATATGCCAGTTTCGATCACCTTGACTCGCTGAACGAGAATCGGCGCGCCCTGCGTCAGTTTCGTGAGTTCCTGCCAGTCGTTTGCCAATCCATGCTCCTTCGGGTATCTAAGTATCATGCCGGATAATATTGATAATATCAAGTACGGTATTGAATAAATCAATAATATGCTGAATGTATATTGGAAACTTTGAATTTGCGAATGGTCGACGTTCAGGCTGATCCGAGTCAATCGAGTGGTTGCCCTGTAAAGTGTTGCCTCCGGCATAGGTCGGCGATCGAAACTAACCTGAATTATCCAGCCACAACCGCACCGGATACACAAAAGGATATTCAACCATGCTCGAACGCTTCAAAGTTCCTGAGAAGGACCGCATATACGTTTCAGAGAAACGAATTCGGGCGGCAACGGAAGGAATCCTGAGGCACAGCGGCGTTCCAGCAAAGGAAGCTGCGAGTTCGGCTGATGTGCTGATAAAAAACGACCTGCGTGGGGTTGAATCGCACGGCGTATCGAACGGTTTGCGTCGTTACGTTGACGAATATGGTGCCAACAAGTTGAACCCTGCTCCCGAGTTCAAGGTGCTTCGAGAGTCGAAAACAACTATGACGGTCGATGCCGATGGGGCGCTTGGAATCCATGTCGGCCCGTGGGCGATGCAGCAGGCTATCGACAGGGCAAAGGAGTTCGGCATGGCCGCTGTTGCGGTTACGAACTCGGGACACCTTGCCGGATGTGGCTACTACGCGATGATGGCTGCCGATCAGGGGATGATCGGCCACTGCATGACCGCTGGTGGATCGCTCCAGACGGTGCCGACCTTCGGAGCCAGGCCTGTAATGGGTACGAATCCGATTGCGTGGGCAGCCCCGGCACGGAACATGCCTCCATTCCTGTTCGATGTTGCGACAACCTAGGTTGCGAACAACAAGATCGGACTTGCCCGACGAACCGGGGCGAAGATCGAAGGCGGCTGGATCGCGGATCTTGATGGAGAGCCGATACTTGAGGAGATCGATCCACCCGACACCGGAGAGTACTACCTGCTTCACATCGGAGGAACGCGTGAGAATGGTTCACATAAAGGTTTCGGACTGGCGCTGATGAACGAGATCATCTGTAACGAACTTTCTGGCTATGGGCCGGGTCCGGTGCACCGAACACCCGGTGGTCACTTCTTCCAGGCGTACGACATCGAGGCATTTACCGACGCTGAAAAGTTCAGGGACGACATGGACGATCTATTGCGGTACATCGTTGAAGTACCGCCCGCTAAAGGCTTCGAGCGCGTACTTTATGCAGGGTTGATGGAAGATGAAGACGAGAAGAGGCGTCTCAAAGAAGGCATTCCGTATCACCGAGAGGTAGTTGAGTGGTTCGAGTCGTACTGTGCCGAAGTCGGTATCGAATGTGATCTGCGGTAGTTCTCGCCCCTCCTCAATATCTCGACTTCTGTGGAGTGACCCTCGGTGGATGGGTGGGTGGTGGGCTTGGTGTATTTGCAAAGTGCAACGTCGATCGTTCATACGTTTTTTGAATCCAGTAAGACACGGTGAACCTATGAAGGTCTAAACTTGCCCGACATTCCCTGAAGTCCCGGTACTACATACAGGAGTTTTCGTTGCTCACCGCCGGAATTGCCCGAGTCGATATAAGCCCGAAGGTTGGAGTGGCCCATGCGGGATGGGGTGCCCAGACCCACCAGATTTCACTCGGAAATGACATGCCACTGTTGGTTACTGCTCTGGTGGTGGCCAATGACGATATCGAGCTTGCGATAGTTGACGTAGATATCGGACTGTTTACGAGCCAGCAGGACAGAGATATACGTCAGTTGATTTCCGACAAATCCGGAATTCCGTTCGGCAACATCAGGCTCGGATACACCCATACTCATTCTGCGCCAATAACTTTCGGGCAATGGATCAAAGAGGGCATCGATCTCGCCAACGAGTGGTGGAATACGATCCCTGATGCATGTGCGAAAGCTGTCGTAGATGCGAAAGCCTCAGCCCGGCCAGCTCGTACTGGATTCGGTCGCGGTAGCTGCGATGTGAATATCAATCGCCGTCCTGCTCGCGACAACGGAGAGTTGTTTACGGGTCGGAACTGGGACGGATTCGTTGACCACGATGTCGATGTTGTCAGTTTCGATGACGTTGAAGGCAACCCGATCGCAACAATCGTCAACTACGCGATGCACCCAACGATTATGGCGCACGCGAATCAATGGGTAACACCTGACTTCCCGGGGCCTACGCGGTCGGTTGTCGAGCATACCGTTGGTGGGCTTTGCCTGTTCTTGCAGGGCGCGAGCGGCAATCAGGGGCCAGTCGATGGTTTCACCGGCGATCTCCGCGTCTATCGCAAGGCTGGTGCGAGACTGGGTGCCGAGGCCTCACGTGTGAGATTGGGCATTGATCCACTTGAACGCGAGGAGCGTCTCGATCAAATCCTCGTCTCAGGTGCCGATCTTGGCATCTACACCGATGTTCCAACCGGCGAGTCAGACGACACAGTCGCAGTAAGTAATCTTTCGGTTCAACTGCCGAGTCGTGTTGTTGAAAGCATTGCTGAAGCACAAAAAGGTTTCGAGAACGGTGAGAAGGAGTTGGAAGCGTTACGAGCGTCCGATGCTTCAAACGAAGAGATACAGCGAGGCGTATCGAAGGTTATGCGGGCGAACATTCGACTGAATGTGGCTCGAATGTCGGAGCTTTACACAACCGACGGACAGATCGAGATGGGCGTGCAGGCAATGCGGATCGGCGAGACTGTTCTCGTCTCGATACCGGTGGAGCCGTTCGCTGAACTCGCCGACGAAATAAAGAAACGCTCAAGCTCGGCAAGTACGGTATTTTCTGGATTCAGCAACGGTCACATGAACTACCTTGCGACCGATATGGCGTATGAAGAAGGTGGCTACGAAGTAGGCGTTACCCTTTTTGCGCCGGGTTCGGCCGGTTTGACGATAGAGGCATCGCTAGACGCGATCGACAACGTTCTTTAGGAATCGAGTTAGTACTTCGTCCCACCTCCGTTTCACAGCAATTGTCATCTAGGAACCGCATCCTGAGTCAATCGAACTGGAATTTGTTTGCGCCCTCTGTTTACGGCACACAATACGTCGCTTGCATACTCCGTGATCGCGAAATACCTCCCTCGGGAGACGCATGTAACCTGATGCCGAACGAGACTGCAGGTATGACTTACAAATACAACCCGTTCTCTGCTGCCTACCCGTCTGACCGTGGGCCATTGGGTAAGATATTCCGCCCTGTGCTCGATCAGCGCACCTACCTGCGGACAGGTCACATGATCCTGATGTTCCCGTTGGGCATCGCTTATTTCGTGTTCTTGATCGTCACGTTCTCCGTCGGTGGATCAATGATCTGGACACTGGTCGGCCCCATTGTCTTGCTCGCCACGCTATTTGTCTCTCGTTGGCTCGGAGACCTCGAAGCATTCACCGCGGGATACGTGAACGGTTCCACGATTCGCCGCCCCCCGTTCAGGCTTGAGGGTGTGAGTGGATTCAGGTCACAGGTGAAGATCCGACTTGTCGACCCGACAACGTGGACAGGGTTGATCTACCTCGCCGTACAGTTCCCAGTTGGCATAACCGCGTTCGTAGGGTTAGTCACGGTGTACGCATTCGTTGGTGCATTGATATTTGCACCGCTGGGTGTTCTGTTTAACGACAATTTCATCGATGTCACCCTGCCGTGGGGTGTGGAACTCGTATTCGATACGGTCGCAAGCTCTCTGGTACTCGTACCGTTCGGGCTTCTGGGTTTTGTACTTGCTTCACATTTGGTACTCGCGTTCTCGTCGCTTCACGGATGGTGGGCGAGGTTGATGTTGGGGTCGCGGTCAACCCGAGTTTCGAGTAGACCAGCACCAGCACCGACCGGTGATGAGCCACCCAGACCATCGACCGTAGCGGAACCGTTGGGTAGGCGTTCAGATGCGATCGCTCTGGAGGGTTCTGGATCGAACTCAGAAGCTACTGAGTCTGGTGCAGCCGGTGCTGGTACGACTTCCGACAGCAACATCGATTCACCGAGAACCGCGGCTCACGCTCCGTCGACTCCTACTGCGTCCGTACCGACCAGTCCATTCCTGAAACCGGTTCCTGATCTTTCAGAGCTTCCGGTGGCTGTTCGGATTCCAGACTTGACACCGATTGCTGAGTTGACGGCGCGCGAGCAAGAGGTGTTCATGCTGATGGCACACGGCGACACCAATGCCGATATCGCCGAGGAGTTGTTTATCAGTGAGGGAACGGTGAAAACGCACGTCAAGCGGATCCTGTCGAAACTGAGCATGCGCGATCGTACGCAGGTGGTGGTGTTCGCATACGAGGAGCGGCTGGTTGTGCCGGGTGCGACCGACATCATGGATGAGTCGTTCGAAGCACGCTCGTATGGTGGGTAACTCCGATTCGTTGATGAAGGAGAACCTGGCGTGCTGTAGGTGTAGCTCGTTCCAATCGCTACAGGAGAAGACCAGATGAGTGGGTGCCTCACCGGTCCAGAAGCGGTTACAAAACGATTTTGCCAACCTTCACCGATTTCTCAGAGAAAGTAGCGTTGCTACCCTACCGGCATCGTTCGTTTCGAGTGGGCTCGTCCCACTTCGGCGGTGTCGGTTCGATGACCAGCGAAGATTCTTACACCTTCATCAATCTTCTCAGCCACATTTTCGGGGGTTGCCCCCTCAAGGAACGCAAGTCCGTTTGCATCGCAGGCATTCTTGACGCGCTCACGTGCCTCAAGCAGCCGAGGATCCATTGGCTTACTCGGATCACGCTTGATACCAAATGACATGTGGAGATCACCGGGGCCCCATTCGGCAAACCCGAGTCCGGGAACTGCAAGCGATTGTTCGCAGTTGGTTAGCGCTCGAATGGTTTCGATTTTTACGCCAAGCAGCAGTTCGCCATCAGGATTCAGAGGCCATGGGTCGGCTTTATCAACGTAAGTATCGGCATCGACTCCCCAGACTGGAGCAGAAGTGGGTTGCGAGCCGGTACCTCTCGTCCCGCGTTCGAGACCGTAGCCAACCCCTTGCATGTTGATCGGATATCGGCACGACTCGACAAACGCTCGAACCGCGTCAGGCGTCTCTGCCTGGCAGAGGAGAATTCCATGAACCCCCCGTGCAAGGATCATTCGGAACTGCCATGCGTTAAAGCGGATGATCTCTTCGGAGGTGCCTTCGACGGGTGTCTCGACAATGATCGGTGGTGTGCGGTGCCCACTCGCCGTAGGTCCACCATCGATCAGGCCGTTCATGTAGTTGTCGAGCCCGGTCATGTCGAACGCACCGTGTTCCATTCCCACGTTGATGTAGTCGGCCCACGTGTGGGCGTCCTTGAGCCCCTGTTCGTAAGTTAGAACGTGACCGGTGTGACCGCCATCGTAGTAGATCGGTTGATCCTGCTCGAGAAGTTCGATTGCCCGATTAATTCGCTTTGCCATGCTTGCCTGTTCGCCGGTGTGTTGAGGAGGTATTGAAAGATGGGCGAATCGTACCTCGTTTTCCTTCCTGACGTTACTCGTACGGAGCGAAATCCTCGTTTGAATTAGATTAATGCGTCAAAGTTGTACAACCGACGACCTACAGGCATTAGCGTTCAACAGTTCTCATGCAAGAATCACGGCGTTGAGTTGGCTGAGCAAGACTATTGCGTAGAGTGTGTGCAGAGGGGTAGCTACTTCAACCGTCTCATCATCATCGATATGTGTCGTCTGCGGACGAAGTATCGGTCGCCGAAAACCCTCGGGGTTCAGTCACGAGAACGAATGGGTGTCGGCATCGTGTGACGGTCGGTTTGTCATCGTCCATAATTCTTCAGAGTTCGATTTGCGGGTCTGCAAACTGACCCGGTACGAATGGCCCAATCGATAGGGAGAGGGAGTTCGATGAAAGAAATTACAGCGATTATTCAACCGGTACGGCTGGGACCGGTGCGTGAGGCGCTATCTCTGGTCGGAGTTACCGGCATGACGATCTCGGATGTTCGAGGGTTTGGCTCGCAGGGTGGCTCGGTCGACACTTACCGTGGTATCGAGTATCGAGTCGACTATGTACCGAAGATCAAGCTCGATATTGTCGTCGGTGATTCATTCGCCGAGCGAACGATTGACGCGATCATCGAGGCAACTCGTACCGACACCGTTGGGGACGGCAAGATCTGGGTCAAGAATGTTGACACAGTGATCCGAGTCAGAACTGGTGAGAGAGACGAGATAGCCCTGAACTGATGCCATGTGTTGCCTGAACTGGGACTGGGCGAAAATTGACTCAGTTGTAGCGAGAAAAAAAAGAGAACGAGCTACCGACCCTGTATGAATTACGCGGGCGGCGGTTCGATCTGTTTTCGCGCCTGTTCATAGCTGGCTCGACGATCGCCGAGGTAAGCCGGTATCGGGACATCCCACCAACCTACTACCGTGCTGCCGGAATTCGGGAAGTCGCGAGCCACTTTGACCTCGACGAGCGATGGGCCATCGTGAGCCAGCGCGCGAGCTACGGCAGCTTGAATATCTCCGGGTTGTGTAACCAACTCTGACATGAGCCCGAATCCTCGAGCGATTGCTACGAAGTCGGGGGATTTGTCGGAGTCCCAATCGATCGCGATAGCACGGTCTTCGCCGAATTCGGCCATCTGCAAATCGCGAATCGAGTACCAGCCATAGTTGTTGAGTAGCACGACGACGACATTGATTCCGTACTCCATTGCAGTTGCCATTTCCTGCATCGTCATCATGAAATCGCCGTCACCGATCACAGCTAAGACCTGTTTGTCGGGAGCAGCCAGCTTTGCCCCAAGCGCAGCCGGGTACGCCCATCCCATAGTCGAGAAACCGCCAGAAGTCAGGTTAGTTCGCGGCTCATAGAACGGAAACTCCAACAGGCAAGACTGGGCATGGCCTGATGATGTGACGATGATCGCGTCACGTTCGAGAACTGCCCGCAGTTCTTTGTAGAACCGAGGGACTGTCGATGGAACGGCTTCAGATTCCCGGAGTTCGGCTGTCTCTTCGAGCCATGCGTCCAGCAGTCGTTTAATTTCGGCTAGGTATTCGCTCGATTCGTAATCGGCAGAGTGTCCCAGATCAGAAAGTGTTGAATTGATCGCTGCAAGTACCAGCGAAGCATCTCCATTGATGGCCAGTTCGACCGAGTAGTTTTTGCCGAGTTCACGCGGGTCGATATCGATCTGGATAATCTTTGTGGATTCAGTGGCGATTGTCGTGCCTGCCCGGTACGACGAAGCGACCTGATCCGTGAACCGCGTACCAATCGCCAGAATTACGTCGGCAGAATTAGTCAGGGCATTTCCGATTGACGTACCTTTTGTGCCAGGATGCCAACCGTAAAGCGGATGATCTTCTGGGAAGCACCCCTTGCCCTGAAGGGTCGTAACAACTGCCGCACCTGTTCGTTCGGCAAGTTCGAGGAGAGGCTGCTCGGCATTTGCCAGAGTTACGCCACCCCCGGCGATAATCACAGGTCGGTTGGCTGCTGCCAGTAGTTTCGCTGCTTCCTCGATACTCACCGATTCGCTCGGTGAGAGAGTTTCGGCTTCATCCCCGCTGGTCGAGGCAGCCTCGGGAACCTCTGCTGCTTCCGCCTGCACATCCATCGGGAGGCTTATGAATGTCGGGCCGGGTCGTCCGCTTGTCATTTCATGGAATGCGCTTGCGAGGTCGTCGAACAATTCCCTCTGTGAACGCGGTCGGTAGCTGGCTTTCACCAGTGGTTCGAATACGGTTGGGAGGTCGGCAGGCCGTTTACGTTCCAGTTCCTGTAATACCCCTCGCCCCTCCATATATGTGTGGGTTTCGCCCGAGATAACGAGTGCAGCAGTTGAATCGACGTAGCTGGCCCCGAGTCCGATCGCGGTGTTGAGCGCACCGGGGCCGATCGAAGTGAAGACAACCAGAGGCTTTCCGGTGACACGGTAATAGCCGTCGGCGAGATGCACGGCACTCTGTTCATGGCGTACTTGAACTATTTTTATTCGATCCTGCGTATCGTGAAAGGCATCGAGCATCGCAATGATCCCGTGTCCCGGGATACCAACTAGATAAGGCACTTCTTCGGCAAGAAGCTTGTCCTTTACGATCTCACCACCGGTTCGTTTAACCAACTGAAGTAATCCTCATTCGATTTATATAGTTTGTCGTTGCCTGCACACGGCTCCAACATTCACCCTGAAAGGGCTTTGCTCGATAGACCTTGTCGTATACGATCCGCAATCGTACTGGCAATATTGGCTGATAGTTTTGGCAACACGATCCAATAAAAGATTTCAGCGAAGGATTTTGTCGTTCGCGTCGAGACTTGTCCCACTGGCAATGGTGATCGGGCTGTTGACTCCCATTTTAGGTCCAGTGATCTACCATCACTACTTCGATGTATCCCCTGCGCACGCCCATCTTTTCGTTGGAGATGAGACGAATCTCCATGTGCATCCGGTGACCTTCGACGATCATCCGCCCGGTGAAGAGTCAGGCGACGGTATTTCGATTGCGAGCACCTCGGCTTCTTCGGCTCAAAACCCTTTGACGCTTGACGGAGCCTCGCTTGAGTTGTCGATTCCAGATTTCGTCCAAGACATCATTGCATTGCATATCGGAGAATCTGAGATTCTCAATGAAACTGCGATCTCACCTCTCGACAGACCTCCTCGCCGCGCCTGAATTTTCAACTTATTCAGGTTTATAAGAGGCGGCCGTTTCATGATCGCTTCGAAGTCGGGAGCTAGAAATGCATTTAGTAAATTGGCGCAGGCGCGCCGTACTTTTACTTACTGTTTTGTTTGCTATGTTCAGTACGGCTACAGCCCTCGCCCATGAAGGACGAGATGTGGGTGACTACAATCTGGTTGTGTCGTTTATCAGCGAACCGGCCGTCGAGGGGATGCTCAACGGCGTCCTGCTCAGTGTTTCCTCGCTAAAAGATGAAGGCCACAGCGATACCGCGACAGACCATGCTGACGAAACGAGCCATGAGATCGATCTGGTCTCCCATGGCGGTGTCTTTGTTGGTGAACTCGATGCAGGTGGTCAGTACGAGTTCACTTTCAGTGGTGATTTCGAGGGGATGACCGTCCCATTTCATGCGCATCCTGTCGAGACCGAGGGATCGATAATGATCGGCACCGATAATCCGGTGTCAGATGAAGTGGTCGTTGAGATCCGCGAGAGTGGATTTGGTCCTGCCATGGTAATGATTCAGGCAGGCACCACCGTTAGATTCGAAAACCGAATGACCGACCCCACCGTGGTCATGAGCGGTCTGCTCGGAGAGACCGTTGCGTCCTCTGGCGGTTCAATAGCGACTGACGGGGTTTCTGGTATCAGAACATTGGAGGTCGAGGTTACACACATAGCGTCTGAAGTGTCGCAGACCATGGATTTCGAGGAGGATTTCATAAATCCAGGTCAGTACAAAGCTGAGTTCATTCCGACCTCACCGGGACCATACCGTTTTCGTATTTTCGGAGAGATCGAAGGTCAGGGTATCGATGAGACATTCGAATCGAGTAACACGACATTCGATGAAGTGATATCCGCATCCAATCTTCAATTTCCAGTACAGCTTGCGGCTCCGCGTGAAACAGAAAATGCCGCCCGCGGCGCGTTCGACGCAGCAAGCGTTGCTGAGGCTAAGGCAACTGACGCCTCTAGCTCAGCATCGACAGCTACTTTGTTGGGTGTAGTTGCCCTGTTACTTGGCCTGTCGGGCTTGATTCTCGGTGGATTGGCATTCCAACGTTCTGGTAGCAAAGAGTGGACGAAAAAGTAGGAGATCAGATGACACCGATACCGTTTGAACCGAATTACATCCCCCTGCTTCATGGAGCAGGGGGTGGGTATGACGAGTTGATCATATTTGGCGGAATCGGTGCACTTTTACTTGTGCTGGGATTCTTGTCGTGGAAGGCAAGCAAAGACAAAGAGCACCGACGTAAAACGCGGAAGGCGCGACGAAAAAGATGAACCGAATATTCCGTTCAGGTGCCCTCAGGTCTAAGTTTTTACTTGGCCTGATTGCATTGACGATGATCTCCGCATACCTGGCTTCTCTGGCTACAACCGTGGAGGCACATGGAAACCAGATCAATTCGAGTCCGGCACCGAATACGGTGCTTGAATCTTCCCCTGATCGTGTGATCGTGTGGTTTAGCGAGCCAATTGAAGAGACGTTCAGCGTTGTCACGGTATTGAACTCGGCTGCCGAGCGCGTCGATCTCGACGATTCAGCCCGCGATCCCTCTGTGCCATCTGCGATCTCGGTCGGACTGCCTCCTCTCGAAAACGACACTTACACGGTGGTATGGAAAAACCTGTCATCGGTCGACGGACACAAAGTGATCGGATCGTATGTATTCGCAGTCGGCGAGTCGCTTTCGGCCGGTGCCCAGATCGCCGCGACAGAGCAACCACTGCTCCAATCCGTTGCGGATCCGTGGCTGCGTTGGCTCGTATACCTAACTCTTGCAATGGTTATAGGCGGACTGACGTTCGAACTGTTCATCGGGGTTCCGGTTGTCTACGGTGATTCGTCCAAGAAAAGTTGGCAGATTGTTGGCACAGCAGTTTCGGCTGTGTGGTCTCGATTTGCGGTCATGGCGCTTGGTGTACTTGTGCTCGCCATGCTTGGGCAACTACTTCAGCAGGCGAGCGTCCTGGCTGGGAGTGCATGGTTCGCCGTGGATTTCGAAGTATTGCGTTCCGTCGTTCTGGATAGTGGCTGGGGACGGCTCTGGACATACCGGTTCATCGCAGTAATCGGCATTTGGGTTCTGTTCTTCATTGCAAGGCGATCAGCCGCCCCAACCGAGGTTTACGAGGAAGACGGTGATGAAAATGAGCCAGAACTGGAAGGCACGTTAGCTGGCGATTCAGTGGCCGCACAGGCAGCGACTGTGCTTGGGCTGGTATTCATGGGATTAGTCGCAGCCGGTAGCCACAATGCTGCGACACCATCAGCAGTAAAAGTTCTTGCAATCGTTACGGATTTTGTTCATCTCGTTGCTTCGATGATATGGATTGGCGGCGTGATGTATCTGGCGATCGCGGTGCCGTTGTTCGTTCGGAGGTTAGGGATAGGCGACGGGGCGAAATTTTTAAACTCGGCAATTCCACGTTTCACTGTGTTGGGATTGCTCAGCGCGGGGATTCTTGTGACGACAGGCATCTTCTCAAGCTACATGCAGGTCACCGTACCGGAAGCAACGGCCACACCTTACGGTTGGTTCTTTATCGGGAAGCTACTACTCGTTGTTCCGCTATTCGGTGTAGCGGCATTCAACGGCTTTAAGCTGGCGAGACGATTCGGGCGCGGCACAGAGAAGCGACTCGAAAAATCGCTTGTGGCTGAGGTTGTAATTGCTGTATCAGTGCTTATCACGGTCGGTTGGTTGGCTAGCCTGGAACCGGCTCGCCAGTACGCGGGTCGGACGGGAATTGGTGTCGAGGATGAGGTGGTCTACCAGGACACCGCCGAAGGCACGGAGTTCGATATAAGTATCAGCCCGGCCGAGGTTGGAGAGAATGATGTCGTCGTTCAGATCTCCAATCCAAGTGGTGAAGCAATTGAAAACGCGGTCGACGTGCGAGTCCGGCTCAAATTCGTCGATGATGATCTTGGCGAACCGTTGGTATCGCTTGAGGATACGGGGGCCGGGATCTGGCGACTCAGCGCCGCACAACTGAATATTTCCGGCGAGTACCAGGCTGAAGTTGTTGTGCAGCGTCCGGATGCTTTCGATGCACGTACCGCGTTTCGCTTTGATGCCAGATCGACTGCAACAGCCGCGGACACGATTAAACCCGATACCGAGACCGCGAATTTTCTGTTCGGGTTACAACTGTTGATGATCGGTGGTTTCGTTGCGGTACTCGGATTTCGAGGCAAAATAGTGCCATCGATATTCAGCATCAGGAAACCGCAAGCAACCATGCTGGCTCCCGGTGTGGTGGTCGCAGTCCTCGGCCTGCTGTTCGTGTTAAATGTGCAGGTATTGCGGGTTGGTCTTCCGGAAACCATCCGAAATCCATTTCCGCCAACAGCGGAATCAGTGGCTTTGGGCGCGCCTGCGTACACCGCCACATGTGCGGTATGTCATGGCGTGGGTGGACTGGGTGACGGGCCAGCCGGTGCGGGCCTGCCAAAACCTCCGGCCGACCTGTTTGTCCACGTTCCTTTGCACAGCGATA
>JAJRZP010000152.1 GCA_024275195.1 Chloroflexota bacterium
ACCCGCGATGTCCCACAGGCAATTGTCGAACGCACCGAACCAGCCGGGCACACGATATACCCAGCGCGTGCCCTGATGGAGCTTCTGATACAGGTGTTCGCGGTAAAGTGGGTTCTCGCCAACTACCAGCCCGCGGAGCTGTTCGACATCGGTTTGAGTAAGAGATGCGACCCCTTCTGAGATGGCGGTACAGTGGCCCGTTATTCCTTCATCGGTATCGACATGCAGTACGAACTCGTGTTTTGTTCGGGTCGCCGAGTCTGAGCCTTTGAGTTCACTGGACGCCGCGGCATGTAGCCAGCGTTCGCGTTGCTGGTTAGGAAGCTTGATCAACTCGAACTGGCGCATTGCCTGATCGGTTTTTAGAACAGTGAGTCGTACGTTGGTGATCTTCATTTTGCTGACTACGAGACGACGGTGATCTTGTTTCGTTCGATCAAATTGAAGTCGATGTCGGCACCAAGCCCGGGCTTGTCGAATGCCTGAACCATGCCATCCGAATCGATTTCAATATCATTTTCCAGCCCGAATTTCTGAGCGCCCGATGGAAGCAGCACTTCGAAGAACTCGCAGTTCTTCATCGCCATAATCGCATGCAGGTTCGCCACGTTGTTTAGCGAGTTTCCGCCGTGATGAACTTCATAGTTCATATGGAAAGCTTCCGCGAGATGGGCGGTTTTCATGAGGGCGGTTATCCCGCCCTTGACCGCGACATCGCCTCGAAGGTAGTCGGTTGCCTGCGAAGTCAGCCAGGGAGCGTAAGCGGTGAAGCCCCCAGGTGAATACTCCGTTGCCATCAACGGAATGTGTAACTGCTGTTTCAGCTTGGTGTAGTTGTAAAGGTCGTCGTCGGCGAGAGGGTCTTCATACCAGTAGTAGTTCAGATCCTGAATCGCACGCCCAACCCGCACCGTAGCCGGATAGTCGTACGACCATGTTGAGTCGAGCATTAGCGTGTGATCGTCGCCAACGGCCGCGCGGATTTGTCGGCAACATTCAATGTCGAGTTCGGGATTCGTGGGTGGATGGATCTTGTAAGCGGTCCATCCCTCGCTTTTCATCCGCGCGGCCTCTTCGGCGTAGACCTCTGGCTGCTGGTAGACCGTGGAAGATGCATAGGCTCGGACCTTAGTTCGGTATGTACCGAGTAGCTGGTGAATCGGCATGTTGGCAGCCTTGCCACCAATGTCCCAGAGTGCCACATCACAGGCGCCGATTACCCTGATACCGCTTTTTCGTACGAGTTGGCTCAATGCCTGCCAGAGGCGCTCTCGATCGAGAGGATTCTGTCCGAGCAGTACGGGTTTCAGGTATCGGATGAGTGAGTTGGTGTCGAGGCTGGCAGGCTGGCTGGAACTGCCGAGAAATGCATGGCCGTCGATTCCCTCATCCGTTGAGATCGTGAGCAACCCTAGATCGGACTCGCCACCGATTTTGCCGGAGAGAGAGCTGTAGTGTGTCGTTGGGATGCCGGTCCACTTGAAAAGTGTGACCGTGACGTCGGTAATCTTCATCGGATTTCGCTCTCAGCCCTTTTTGCTATCGTTTTTTCTGGGAATTGATTGTCGAACTACGTCATGAACTAGAAGAACACCTGACTACCGGATGGCGTGTCTACAACCGCCATATCGCCGATCGTGAAGCGTTCAAGCACCGATTCATCGATTTCGATCCCGAGTCCCGGTCTGGTTGGCACATCTACACGGCTGTTCTCGTGTGTGAAGAAAGGTTCCGTGAGATTTTCTCGTACAGGGTGAGGCGTTTGATCGAACTCCAACACTGATTCATTCTGGTACGGGATGTTTGTCTGGCCAATCTGTCCGATGGGCTGCAGGGCGAGTGCATGGAGTGCCGCAGCGAAACTGATCCCTGTACCCCAGAAATGTGGATTGAACTTTATTCCGAACGCCTGTGCCATCAGACCTACCCGGTGTATTTCAGAGGGGCCGCCGACTCCGCAGATATCGGGCTGGATGATGTCGAATGTCCGATCGGCCAATCGTGGTGCAAACTCCCAGCGCGTGGAGAGGCTTTCGCCCCCGGAAACAGGGATCGGTGACTTCTCCTGAACTAACTTGTTGGCGATGAAGTCCCTTGAGGCACAGGGTTCCTCGAACCATGTGATGTCCTGATCGGCCACCATATCTGCGAATGTGAGCGCTGTCGCAGCGTCGTACGATTCGTTCGCATCGAACATCAATCGAACGTCAGAACCAATCACATCCCGCGTCGCCCTGATTCTCTCAGCATCCTCTTTCAATGAAAGTGCGCCGACTTTCATCTTCATACCGGTGAAACCCTGTTTCACATAGCCCGCTGCCTCTTTAAGGTGAGGCTCAAGAGAGTAGTTGTCGACGTAGTAAAGCCCCGTGGCGTAAACCGCGATCGAATCGTGAAGTCGCCCACCCATAACTTCTGCAACTGGCTTACCGGTATTTTTACCGACGATATCGTGAAGCGCAGTATCGATAGCGCTCACTGCCATCGCCGGTAAGCCCGCGTAGCCGTGACCCTGATAGGTGGCACGATGAATCCTGTGCCAGATCTGCGAAATGTTTGCCGGGTCTTCCCCTATCGCCATGCTGGCAATTGAGGCGATCCCGGCAACTGTGTCTTGAGAGCCGTATGTTTCGCCCCAGCCGATAACGCCATCGTCAGTGAAAACCTTCATGACGACAACGCTGCGGGAGTTTGTCCAGCGTTGCGACCAGCCGAACGGCCTGTCGAGTTCAGCCTCAACGAATCGGACTTCAATACGGTCGATTTTCATTGTCGTTTTCGATCCTCTTCAAAAACCGCGTGTGAATTCGAGTTGAAACGTACCACCGAGTGCTGGTTCCGGGTACGTTGCAACCAGTCGCTCCCGCAGCTTACTACTCGGGGCTCGATGGCGAGCAGAGCCGTGCCAGACTTTGGGTAAAAAAAGACCCGTGCCGAAGCACGGGTCAACTAATTCAATAGCGGCGAGCTTACGAAGCTTTACCAATCTTGAACATTTTGGTGCTGCAAACCGGGCATGTGCCCTGGGATGCGGGGCGACCGTTCTTCATAGTGATCTGCTCGGCGTTCTGCATCTCACGCTTGGTCTTACACTTCATGCAGTAGGCTTCCATATTGGACCCCCGTTATTTCGGATAGTTGTTTAACCGCATCTGGTCGTGCGCATCGTGCGTCACTGCGGCGGATCGTTGATCGTGGCTCGACCCTACTACAACTTTTTGAACTTGTCGCTAGTTCAGACGGACAACTCGGCGGAACATTGCTGTTACCGCCGTTCACTCAAGTATGCACATATGATGGAATCGTAACGGCTCAGGTGATGAATGTTACGAATATCGTAGGTAATAAACGATAGCGTGTAGAAATATCGCCTTTAAACCGAATTTGAGAAATTGATCCCCTGAATCGCCCTGATAAGGCGATCTTGGCTCGTACTGGCTGTTTCCCAACCCGGCGTTAGATTGCGGCGAGTTCAGGAGAGGTCCATATTATCCACTATAATTTCGAGTCGAAATTCTCAGCGGAGCGCCCCGTATTCAGGGTAGTCGTCCACGGTCAACAAGTATTCATGTCAGGTTAGTGTCTTTGACAGAAGTTCAAGATAACGAAGTCACCGACAGTATCGAGTCGGTCGAAGATATAAAACTCGCTGCTATATCAGCCTTAGAAACTTCAGAAACAAGTGAGCAACTTGAATCGTGGCGGGTAGAGTTTCTCGGTCGGAAAGGTCGGCTCACGGCTCTTCTGCGCGGACTTGGCTCACTCGAAATCGAAGATCGTAAAGTTGTCGGCGCTGCGGCCAACCGACTGCGTGGAGAGTTGGAGCAACTTTTCGAAGAGCGAATTACGCGGTCAAAATCTTCTCAGGCTCCGGTCGGATCGATCGACATTACTCTGCCGGGGAGGAAGCCTGCACACGGTGGGTTACATCCTTCGACGCAGATGATCCGTGAGATTACTCAAGCGTTCAATGAAATGGGTTTTCAAACGGTCGAAGGTCCCGAGGTAGAGCTAGAGAAGTACAACTTCGACATGTTGAACATCCCGGCTGACCACCCGGCGCGTGATCAGTGGGACACGATATGGATCGATTCAGAAACCCGTAGTGATGTGTTGCTGCGGACACATACCTCACCCATGCAGGCGCGGGTTATGGAGGCGAACGATCCACCGATTCGTGTGGTCGTTCCCGGCAAGTGCTATCGGTACGAGTCCACCGACGCGACACACGAATGGCACTTTAATCAGGTCGAGGGCCTCGCTGTCGATGAGGGCATCACGTTCGCCGACCTGAAAGGGACTCTCTACGAGTTCGCACGCCGCATTTTCGGTCCCTCCCGCAAGGTACGTTTTCGTTGTGACTTCTTCCCGTTTGTCGAGCCGGGCGTGGATATGTCGATCGATTGGAACGGTAGATGGATCGAAATTCTGGGTGCAGGGATGGTTCATCCTAAGGTTCTTGAGAATGCCGGGTACGACTCGAGCAAGTACACAGGATTTGCGTTCGGAATGGGGCCAGAGCGAATTTCGATGTTGCGGAACGAGATCACAGACATTCGGCATTTCTTTTCGAACGATCTTCGTTTTCTTACCCAGTTTTGAGAACGGCGAACGTGCCAGCAACTCGACAAAAGATCATTCCATTTCACATCCAACCCTGACGACTGAGAAAAAAGCATGAAGGTTCCTGTTTCCTGGCTGAGCGAGTACGTCGATATCGACATGAGTCTCGATGACCTTGCCCATCGGCTGACGATGAGCGGCAACGAAGTAGAGGGGATCGAACGCACTGGCTGGATCGATAACGTCGTGGTGGGGCATGTACTGGATGTTGCACCGCACCCCGACGCCGATCGACTGCGCCTTGTGACTGTCGATTACGGCGATGGCCATGCCGAGGTTGTGTGCGGTGCTCCCAATGTCGCGAAAGGTCAGAAGATCGCCTACGCCTCAATCGGTGCGGTT
The DNA here is from genome assembly GCA_024275195.1 of Chloroflexota bacterium. GTDB lineage: Bacteria > Chloroflexota > Dehalococcoidia > Lucifugimonadales > Lucifugimonadaceae > Lucifugimonas. The sequence continues at coordinate 4,966 of JAJRZP010000152.1, forward strand.
CTCCAAGACGCTTATGCTGAAGAGCACGGCAAGACGAGGAAGTTGAAGCGGTCGAAAATACGTGGAGTCGTATCGGATGGGATGGTGTGCTCTGTCCGAGAGCTGGGTATCGGGGACGAGCACGACGGAATTCTGATTCTGCCCAATGACCTGACGATCGGCACACCCATCGGTGAGGTTTTAGGCGAATCGGTTCTCGATATCGAACTGACTCCGAACCGCCCCGACTGCCTCGGTGTTGTCGGTGTGGCGAGAGATGTTTCGGCGATTACAGGCAAACCGCTCAAGCACCCCCGAATCGATTTCGAGGCGACCGGTCCTGATGTGCATACGCTTGCATCGGTCGAGATCGCAGATCCTGACCTCTGCCTTCGGTACACAGCATCTGTAATTCAGGGTGTGAAGATCGGTCCATCGCCGCGGTGGCTGCAAGATCGGCTCACCGCAATTGGTGAACGTCCCATAAACAATCTGGTGGATATCACGAACTTCGTAATGTTCGAGTTGGGGCAGCCGTTGCATGCCTTCGACTACGACAAGGTGATCGATCACAAGATTATCGTGAGGCGTGCGACCGATGGCGAGAGATTGACTACCCTCGACGGCAAAGAACGTAAACTCGATGACGAGATGCTGCTCATCACCGATCCAGAGCGAGGAATCGGGCTTGCAGGCGTGATGGGCGGGGCAAACTCGGAGATATCCGATTCGACCACGACAGTGATTCTGGAATCGGCAACATTTCACGGTGTGAACAATCGGATTACTGCAAAGTCGCTCGAGTTGGGAAGTCAGGCGACCCTGCGCTTTGAGAAGAGCTTGCGTTCAGGTTTGAGCGAAATCGGCCTGCGTCGAGCGACGAGGTTGATACTGGAAATCGCAGGCGGCGAGGCAGCTTCTGGAATCATCGATGTGTACCCGGGCAAGGGCAAAGAGCAGGAGAGCGTACGGCTTGACCAGAGCCAAATTCTTCGAGTGCTTGGAGTTGAGTTCGAGAACAAACAGATCGAAAGGACACTCGGAAATCTCGGATTTGAGCTGGTTGCGGATTCCGACGGTTGGGATGTGCGTATCCCGTACTGGCGTCCTGATATCTCGATTCCCGAAGATCTGATCGAAGAAATAGCGCGAATTGTTGGCTACGACAACATACCGACCACCACGCTTGGTGGGCGACCACCTCAATGGCAACCCCAACCCGAAATGGATCTGCGCATGCGGGTTACTGACGCGCTTGTACAGGCCGGTATGCGAGAAACTATTTCATATTCTGCTACAACCGGTGAGGGTGAGTCTCGGGTCATGCTGCCAGAAGAGACGGCTTCTGCCCTCAAACTTCGCAATCCCATCAGCGCTGATTTTACTGTGATGCGCCGAACGCTTCGTGAGGCGATTCTGAGTACTGTTGCTCGCAATTCACGAACCTGGCGTGGCCCGATCGCTGTCTTTGAAGCCGGACGGGTCTTCCTCGATTTCGGTGAAGGTCTTCCTGACGAGAGACAGATGGTTGTCGGCGCGTTTGCAGGACCGCGTAACGAGCTCCACTGGGACGCATCGACCGATCAGTCAGATTTTTACGATGCCAAAGGTGCTGTGGAGGCAGTATTAGACGATCTGGGAATCTCGCTAACGTTTGAGTCGGCCGACGATGCAACTTTCGCCAGCGGTCGCACGGCGGTGATCAAAGTTACTTCAGCGAATCACACCATTATCGGGACAGTTGGTGAAGTGGCCGGCGATGTGCTTTCACGGTTTGATGCTGAAGTCGAAAGCGTTGCGATGTTCGAACTGGATCTGGCTGCCGTGCTGAAGGTACTTCGAGATTCAAAGAGTGACGATTCTGGAAAATTCGAGGAGTTTGTCCGACTTCCTGCGTCGCATCGCGATCTATCATTGATTGTCGATACAGGAGTAACCGTTGGTCAGATAGTAGAAATTTCCAACAGGAACCGAATCGTTACTTCTGCGACTGTGTTCGACCTGTTCGAGGGCAAGGGTGTGCCCGAAGGCAAGAAGGCGGTGGCGATACGACTCGTTTATCAATCTCCGAACAAGACTCTTACTGCCGATCAGATCGGTAAGATCGAGCAGCAGATTCTCAACCAGCTTTCGAAGGAAGTTGGCGCTGTGCTGCGGACTCAATAGCAATTCTCGACTGACAGGAAGCCCTTGGCAAAGAACTCTGACAGGCATCAGGAACGACCGCATCGCCATCACTACGATGCTGAGATGCTGAGTGTGGAAGATGCGCGCACACGGATTCTTTCTTATTTCAGCGTTCTCCCGGTCGAGGATGTCGAGCTGATCGCCGCCCTGGGTCAGGTTACCGCTGAAAAACTCGTAGCTTCGTTCGATATCCCACCACTCGCAAACTCAGCGATGGACGGCTATGCGGTACGGGCCATCGACACACGCGGGGCGTCCTTAGAGACTCCAGTAGAGCTACCTGTGGTTGGTGTAGTTGCCGCCGGACAGATTCCAGAACGGGCGTTGGAGGCTGGTACTGCCGTTCGTATCATGACCGGGGCACCGGTGCCTGATTATGCAGACGCAGTGATTCCGTTCGAAGATACCGACGAGCTTGAACGTAGAGCCAGTGGAGATACCGGTGGTGGCATATCGATTCACCTCCAGGCTGAGACCCGCGACAATATCCGTGGCGCAGGAGAAGATGTTGAGGAGGGTCAGACCGTTCTCGAGAGCGGGCATATTTTGCGGGCGGGGGAGATCGGCATGATCGCCTCGCTTGGGCACGCGACGATCAAGGCGGTGCGACGGCCGGTGGTGGCCATAGTGTCCACCGGGGACGAGTTGCTCCAGCCAGGAGACAGCTATCAACCCGGAAAGATATACAACTCGAACGCCTATAGCATTGCCGCAATGGTGACTCGGTACGGCGGAATTCCAAGAATCATGGGCATTGCTCACGATACTGTCGAATCGCTCGAAGCCGCGCTTGAAAATGCGGTGGACACAGATATGGTCGTCACCTCGGCAGGTGTGTCGAAGGGCGACTACGATGTCGTGAAAGACGTGCTTGCGTCTAAAGGTGAGATTGCCCTGTGGTCGGTGAGGATGCGCCCGGCGAAGCCGCTTGCTTTCGGAGTTCTTGAGCGGGGAGACGGGACGAAGGTTCCTCATCTCGGCTTGCCGGGCAACCCGGTCAGCGCAATGGTGGCGTTCGAACAGTTCGGTCGACCGGCAATTCGATTGATGATGGGTAAGCCCATGACTGAGAAACCGACCATCGAAGCGATTATGGATGATCCGATTCACAATCACGATGGGCGCCGTGTGTATGCAAGAGTCCATGCCTACAGAGACGAGAACGGGGTTTACCGCGCCCGTTCCACCGGCAACCAGAGTTCAGGTGTACTGAGTTCTATGGCTCTCGCGAATGGATTAGCCATCTGCCCCGACGACATTGGTATGATTGATGCAGGTGAAACAGCCAGAGTCGAAATGCTCGACTGGCCAGATGATATTTTCTAGGAACTATTGACCGCGGCGTTCACGCGCCTCTGACGCACTGACAAGTACATGACAAACCAGACAGAACAAACCGAGCAAACCGAAGCGCCGGCTCCAGAGCCAGAGCCGCAGGAGGAGCCGAAATATCAGATCGATATCAAGGCATTCGACACCTCTGGTCGGTCATTTGGGTATGCCGTCTACTCACGCTTATCGCAAAACGGTAAAGCTGTTATCGAGGATGGCAAAGTGGCAGGCGGATTTGGACCGGCGACCGAGTACATGAAAGTGATGTCGAACATCTGCTCGAAAGAGCCCGACTTCCTGCTTCCCGGCACACCCATAACCGAGGCCGTATTCAAGCTATTGCTCGCCAACACCAACAAGGCGATGACCCTCGACGAAATTCAGTCGGGCTTGACCACTGCATGGGCGAGTGTGATCTATCTCAAGAATCTCTCTGACGATGTTCTTCGAAGGATGCTCGATCAGGAGAACGACTACTTCATCAAGCGTGCTGTCATCCGTCGTCGTCGGAGCCGTAGCTCCACGTAGTTTTCTGTGACTGAGAACTGAGAATAGTTAGCCCTCGTTGTTATAAGCGAGGGCTTTTTCTTGCACGCGACCGCAGATTCTCGGGCGCATTACCAGATATACAACTCAATCGAGTACCAACAGCGCGTTTTTCGGGCTCATACTCTGGTTCCGCAATTCAGCAAAGTATCTTGAGTGGTCATGATTTGCACTACGCCGCGAGGTAGGCAGTTCCACCCGCGAGTTGCACTGATTCCTTCGGTCTGCTTTTCCGGGCAGTGCCTGAACGATGTGGAGAAAAAAATACTGGGGTAATTATTCGCGGGTTTGTCTTCTCATGTTTCTGACTGTGCGCGTGGTCTTTCGTTCCTCGTCGGCAAACCACTTGAAGAACAATACGGTCATGGTCGACAGGTATACGAAGTTTCCAGGAATCCACATGAGCAGACCGCCGATGCGCTGATCTTCAAGCGTCGACCATGTGAAATGCCCGGGAGCATCAAGATAGAAGCCGTACAACACTGATTTTGAAAGCGTGATGATGGCTGCGAGTACAGCTGTGGGAGTTACAGCAAGTAGCAAGTACACGATACGCAGCGGATAACTCAGTTGGGTTCGAATCGGTGGTGGACCGACTATTGGCCACCAGAACAGCACAGCCGTCGTGAACACCGTGAAGTGCATAAACAGGTGTAACCACTCGTTTTCGAGTGATCCATTGTAGGCGACAGGCAAATGCCACCCGTACAACATTCCGATGAATAGTGGCAACGCCACGACGGGGCGTGTCAGGATCATCATCACCCGCACAATCACCCCGGAACTTGTGAGGGCTGTCCCGACGCCGATGCGCAGCGGACGGGGCAGCGACCAGACGTAGGCCGACATCGGTCGGGCAATCAGCAGCAACGGAGCAACGAACATTACGATGACGATGTGTTGCGCCATGTGCGACGCGAACAGTTCGTCAGAGTAGTAATCGAATGGGCCTGCCAGTGCCGTCGAGAGCAGTGCAAATCCAATTAGGCTTGCAGCGACTTTCGACCAGAAAGTGCCATCCGTTTCGGAACGCAACGCTATTCGAGTTGTTCCAACCAGATAGGCACCGAAGAACAACAGGAAAATAATGGCAGGCGGCGACGAGAAGTCCCAGGCGGTGGCAACCTCGCCAAAACTATCGATGAGATTGAGTTGAGGGTCGCCATTCATGGCGTCGGATCATCAGATGAAAGTGGGGTAGTTTTCAGAAATCGGAACGAGCCTAGTACAGATCGACGATCAACAAGGTCGGCCGACAGTCGGCTGCTGTGAATACTTGTGTGACGGGCTGGTGAAGAAATTATTTCAGAAAAGTACCGGCTGATTGGCGTACTCAGAGAGGAACAGAATTATGGTGAAAATGAGTACTCCGACTATCATCGCTGAAGCGAAGAAGTATGTGTACAAAAGGTGATCAAACCGAAGGTGCATGAAATACGCCATCACGCCGACGAACTTACCTAGAGACAGAATCAACAGGATTGGGATGAACCAGATGCCGAGGCTCTCCACCGTGAAAAGCCATACTTCGAGAAGCGTGATGACCGCCAGAATGAATCCGACAAACCAGTAGAACCCCGGACCGGCATGCGAAACTCCACCATAGGTGGCAACTCGCCAGAGGTTGGCCAGCCACGGCCCTCCGACCGGACCTTCATGTGGAGGGTTAGGTTCGTTGCTTGGGCCATGCGGAAGATTCCACCAGCCGTTGCCATCATGTTGCGTAAGTTTTTGCCACAGATTGGGCATGCTTAACTCCTGCGCATATCCACCGGCACTATCAGTGGAGAATTGTCTCTGCACCTGGGGGTGGTCCGTCAGCCGCCGATATCAGGTAAATGACCGTAAAAATGACGATCCATACGATATCGACAAAATGCCAGTAAAGACCGGCAATTTCGAGATCCATGGAATTGTCAGATCGTAACGTTCCCTTATGAGATCCGTAAGCCAGGAATGCCATCCAGATAACGCCAATCGTTACGTGGGCACCGTGGATACCGGTAAGAATGAAGAAGGTCGTGCCGAACAGGTTGGTTCGTGGAGTCAGGCCTTCCTGCGCAAAAAGCCGGAATTCAACGACCTGAAATCCCATGAACACGGTTCCGAGAACGACGACAGCCAGAATCCAGAGAGTCGCCTTGTTCTTTTCTCCGTTCTTCAGGTAGTGAAGCGCGAGCACCATCGCCAGAGAACTCATCAACAACACAAACGTCGATACCGAAGTGACGGGGATGTCGAGAATCTCGGATGGATACGGCCCTACCAGACTCTTTCCGCGATAGACGAGATAGGTGGCAATGAATGTTCCGAAGAACATCACATCCGAAGCCAGGAACGCCCACATCATGAGCTTTCGACTACTTAGCCCGGTTGAAGTATTCTCAATCGGATCTTGGTAACCAGTTGTAGCGGCCTGTGTCACGTTCGTTGGGTCCTTGGATTTCGAGAGTTTCGCGAAGTAGGAAGTGAACTCAGATAAGAGAAGTTGGTCATTCCGGGTCGTTTACTGGTTCCATCGACCAACCAAGAAGTCCCCAGAGGAAGAACGGCACGCCCGCGGCGATGACGTATGTGTTGGTAAGGAATCCGGCGCCGAATATCGTGATGCCGACTGACAGTACAAACGGGTAGTACGACATGTCGGGCAGATGGATTCCACCGTGGCCATGACCATTCGATTTGTTCTCGGCAACTGCAGGCACAGCAACTGCCTCGTCGTCACCATCGAACTGTGCTCCCGAAGGAACCGCCTGGTCTTGATCGTCGTGTTCATCGTGATAGTACTGAGCGATAGTTTCAGGGTGCTTCTTGAACCAGAAATCATCCCGGTACTTCACTTGTGGAATTTCATCGAAATCGTGCGGGGGGGGAGGAGATGGGACAGACCATTCAAGCGTGCGTCCATCCCACGGGTCGGCACTCGCCATTTTCTTGTTCATCTTCGAGTAGAAAACGTTGATGATGAACACCAAGATTCCAAGTCCAAGAAGCATCGAACCTATCGTCGAGAAAAGGTTTGAAGTCTCCCATCCCATGTCCTCGGCGTAGGTGTAGATGCGGCGTGGCATACCGTCCATGCCCAACCAGTGCATGGGACCGAACGTGAAATTGAAGCCAATCAGCATCAGCGCCCAGTTGGTGAGACCCAGTTTCTCGTTCAGGAACCATCCGGTGAATTTAGGCCACCAGAAGTAAATTCCACTGAAAATCCCCAGTAACGCTCCACCTACTAGAACGTAGTGGAAGTGGGCAACCACAAAGTAGGTGTCTTGCTGCTGTGCATCAGTTGGCGGTGAGGCGTGCATCACCCCGCTTAGCCCGCCGATGGTAAACATAGCGATAAACGATATCGAGAACAGCATTGGTGTATTGAGGCGAATGTTTCCTCGCCATAACGTGCCAAGCCAGTTGAATATCTTCACGCCGGTTGGAACCGCGATCAACATCGTTGAGATGGCGAAGGCACTGTTGGCAGCAGGGCCGAGTCCAACAGTAAACATGTGGTGAGCCCAGACGAACCAGCCCATGAAGGCAATTGCTGCCCCGGCAAAGACCACGAACGGGTATCCGAAGAGAGGCTTGCGTGCAAATGTCGGAAGAACCTCTGAGACTATTCCCATTGCTGGCAGGATAAGAATGTAAACCTCAGGATGGCCGAATAGCCAGAATATGTTCTGCCACAAGACAGGGTCGCCACCACCGAGAGAGTCGAAGAAGTATGTTCCGTAAACACGGTCGGAGAGAAGTTGAATTCCGGCAACAGCGAGAACCGGCATAGCGAGAACGATTAGCACAGATGTGATCAGCGTCATCCAGGTGAAGATGGGGAGCTTGAACATCGTCATGCCGGGCGCTCGCATGTTGAGGATCGTGACGATGAAGTTCAATCCTGCAGCGATAGATGCGACACCAAGAATGTTGAGGCCGACAACCCAGTAAGTCATTCCGATTCCGGGGTTGAAGGTCGTGCTTGAGTTAGGGGCGTATCCGAACCATCCGCCGTTAGGTGCATCGCCAGTGATCCAACTCACGTTGAGGAGCAGCGAACCAAGCAGGAATACCCAGAAGCTAAATGCGTTCAATCGAGGGAACGCTACATCTCGAGCACCGATTTGCAACGGAATCAGCCAGTTGAAGAATGCCGCCGATAGCGGCATCACAACAAGGAACACCATCGTCGTTCCATGCATGGTAAAAAGCTGGTTGAACGCCTCGGGATCAAGGAAGTCGTTCTCGGGGCGAGCCAACTGAACCCGGAGTAGTAGGGCCTCTATACCACCAACGATGAACCATATGAACGCGGTTATTCCATAGAGCGTTCCGATCCGCTTATGATCGACTGTACCGATCCAACTCCAGATCCCCGTATCAGCTTTCGGCCGGGGGAAGAGTCTTGGGAATGTCAGTGATTTTGTTGTCACTAGGTGTGAGCTCCGCTGCTAGACGCTCTAGCGCCGTACAGGTGGTTACCGTTACTTCAGTGTCTTTAGATAGGTGACGAGGGTGTCGATTGATTCGTCGCTGAGTTGCGACCATCCAGGCATCACAGGCGGATATCCATCTACAATAAAAGCTCCGGGATCCCGCAACGATTGTTCTAGATACTGGTCAGCGTCCAGTCCTGCGACCCGTGAACCCGCGATATCGCCGATTCCAGCCATCCCTGGGCCAACGATCTTGTCGGCACCGGTCGAGTGGCAGGCTGAGCAGTTGGTAGCGAACAGCGCGGCACCATCGACGTCCCCTTCGGACTGTTCAATCACCACACCAGCGGCACCGGAACCAGGCTTGAGTGAGAGCAGATAGGTTGCGATGTCGGATATTTCAGAGGATGAGAGATTTGCAGTCCCATCGGGAGTGTTGTACATGGCCGCGTGTTTCTGCATGCGCGTACCGATCTTTATGGAAGAAGGATCGATAATCCACTCCTCAAGCGACTGTTGATTAAGATCCCTGAGTCCTGCACCGAGTGTCGATCTGGTTCCGAAATTAGTCAGGTTCGGTGCCGACACGATAGCCGCATTCTCAATATCTGAGATCCAACCGTTCCACCGGGCTTCCTGAGAGTTGATCTCACGAGCATATGATCCGGGCGCAGTCGAATCGACGGTGTGGCAGGAAGCACAATTCTGGGCAAAGAGGGTTTGGCCTGCCGCTTCGCGAGAGCCAGCGACGGGAGGGTCGGCTGCGGTGTGCATGCCATCGATCCACGCCTGGAAATCTTCTTCAGACTGAACGACAACGCGGAACCGCATCATGGCGTGTGCAAGCCCACAGAACTCGGCGCACTGCCCGTAGAACGTTCCGACTTCGTCGCCAAGTATCCACATGAAGTTGTCGTTCAGCGGAACCATGTCGACCTTGCCGGCAATCTTCGGGACCCAGAAGCTATGAATCACGTCCTGAGACGTAAGCTTCAGTGCAACAGGCCGCCCAACCGGAATGCGAAGTTCGTTGGCGGTAACCACTTCCTGCCCCGGATACCGGAACTCGAACCACCACTGATGCCCGATTGCCTCAACGTTTAGAACCTCACCTTGATCCTGCGGTACACCGTTTTGCTGTTCCCAGATACCCGTAAGGGTCGGAACCGCTACGGCTGCGAGAATCAGGATCGGGATGATGGTCCACGTTATTTCCAGCTTGTTGTTGCCGTGGGTCTGATAAGGAAGCTTGTCTGAGTCGGAGCGCCGTCGATAACGGATTGCGATATAGATGACCGCGCCTTCAACAAGAACGAAAACAACCGCAGCAATCCAGAAGATGAATATAAATAGATCGGCCTGATCTCTGGCGATCGGCCCGGCAGTGCCAAACGTTGACTGATTATTGTCGGGTGTACATGCTGCCAGGAGGGCAATCGCCAGCGGAGCCAAAAGAAGCAGTGCCGGGCGAGATGGGAAAGAAAGCTTTGAGACTCGGTGCATCTTTGAGCTGTACGAACCTGCTGTTATGTTGAAGATTGAAACAATAAAATCACCGAAAACAATAATCGGCGATAAAGCGTTAAAAGCTTGGAAAGCGTATCACCCACTTATTCCGGTCGCAACGGTCAAAGAATCCCGAATAACTCACCTTTTTCGCTCCCTTCCATTCCCCGGTTCGTTCGTACAACAGATAGGTTTGTGCTTATGACAAAGAAATTGCTCGTAGCGACCCGCAACTCTGGCAAGGTTCGGGAGTTCTCACGAATGCTTGCCGACATGGCGTTTGACGTCGTGGGTCTCGACGATCTGGGCATAGATCTTGAGGTTGAAGAGACTGGTTCGACCTTCGAAGAAAACGCTGTACTAAAGGCAAACGCTTACGCGGAGGCATCCGGTGAATTGACGTTAGCTGACGATTCAGGATTAGTTGTCGATGCGTTAAATGGCGAGCCAGGCGTGCTATCGGCCCGTTACGGTGGCGATGGGCTTAACGATGAAGATCGCGTCCAACTTGTCCTCGACAAGATGAAGCATTTACCCGGCTGGGAACGCACAGCGAGATTTATTGCAGTGCTTGCCCTTGTGGGCGATGACGTTCCGGGTGGAATTGCGACCAGCGAGGGCGTGATCGAGGGTGCGATCATTCATCAGCCGCTCGGTGGCAACGGATTCGGGTACGATCCGGTGTTCTGGTTGACCGCGCATACAAAAACAACTGCTCAACTCAGTGGGTCAGAGAAAGATGCGATCAGCCACCGCGGCGCTGCTTTACAAGGATTAACCGAAACTCTGAGATCACTTGAGTAGTAACGTCACGGTATCGACGTGTTAAATCTTCTCGTCCGTCGGTAGAATTGAAGCATGTAGTTTGAACCGCTAGTTTCGACAGTGTTGTTCTGGGTCTATGCCAAAATCATCCCAATATTCTTCACTCAGCGGAGTTACCGACAGACTGAGCCGCCCGGTGCGAGATCTGCGTATTTCAGTGACCGATCGTTGCAACTTTCGCTGCACGTATTGCATGCCAGCGGAGGTTTTCGGCGAACGCTATGAATTCCTTCCACGGCCTCAGATACTGACGTTCGAGGAGATTCAGCGACTCACGACCATTTTCGCGGCAGCCGGGGTTTCGAAACTTCGTATTACGGGTGGTGAACCGCTCGTGCGTGCCAACCTGCCTGATCTAGTGGCGGGTCTTTCGAAGATTGACGGCATTGACGATATTGCGATGACTACCAACGGTTACCTGCTTGCCGAGAATGCTAAGGCACTGAGGGACGCCGGATTGGATCGATTAACTATTTCGCTCGATTCGATCGACGACGATATTTTCAGGAAGATGTCTGGACGATCGCATGGTCCTGCCAACACGCTCGAAGGCATCCGCGTCGCTGCTGATCTTGGATTCTCTCCGATAAAAATCAATGTTGTGGTGCAGCGTGGAGTGAATGATCACACGCTCGTCGATACCGCTCGTTATTTCAAGGGCACTGGTGCTATTGTCAGGTTCATCGAGTTTATGGATGTAGGAACGAAGAACGGGTGGGAGCTGTCGCAGGTCGTAACTTCCCGAGAAGTGATCGAAATGATCGGTGGCGAGTTTCCGCTTGAGCCAGTCGATCCAAACTATCCCGGCGAAGTTGCGAACCGGTATCGTTACGTCGATGGCGAAGGCGAAATCGGCGTTATCTCATCGGTCAGTGAACCATTCTGCGGTGGTTGTACGCGGGCAAGGCTTTCGACCGACGGGAAGCTGGTCACATGCCTGTTCGCATCCGGCGGAACCGATTTGAAGACCCTGCTTCGATCTGGAGCCGATGATCGTGAGATCGCCAAGACAATTGGCGGGGTTTGGACTGACCGTGATGACCGTTACTCTGAGTTGCGCTCAGAAGATACTGAGTTCAAAGCCGGTGCGTCTGGCGATGACAAGGTCGAGATGTACTACATCGGTGGCTAATCAAGAGCGCAGGGATTTCTGGAGGACGGCTTGCCTGTCTGGCAATTTCTGATCGTTATAGTCCACGTATTTTCGGCGATCATCTGGATTGGCGGAGCGATATTCCTCGCGCTGGTAATGGTTCCGGTCGCTCGTGGAATGGAACCACCGGCGATGGGTCTGCTATTCCTGCGCCGAGCCGCCCTGCGTTTTAGGGGCATCGCATGGGTTCTGCTGGGATTACTGGTCGTTTCGGGTGCTGCGGCGTTGGAAAGTCGAGGAATCGGCTTCGATCGATTCACCGAGGATGGCTTTTGGTCTACCGAACTCGGTGTTGCGCTCCTGGTGAAAATCGTGCTGGTCGGCGTTCTGCTGGTGATAAGCGGTGTTCACGATTTTATTCTCGGACCACGGTTGTCAGATCTGATGCAGCAGGTTCCACGTGGTGAACAGCCTCCGGCAACGACCCTCGCCGCCCGTAAAAGGTTGGTCATGCTGGCGCGGTTTAATCTGTTCATCGCAATCGCGGTCGCCGTGATCGGCATGATGCTCGTGCGTGGCGTGCCGGGGTAGGCGAATAGGTGGTTCGGCATCAAGACGTGAGACATGGTGTTCGTTGCCGTCCTCGCAGAGTCTTGATCTCACCCTTCTAAATTCACTGATTTCTTACTTTGCTTGAGAGTTTGACAGCTTCACCGACCACGGTTCCTCCTGAGGGGTCGGGACGAGGGCGAGTTAGGCATTCGTCGGACGTGCGAGCCATTCGTGATCGAGTATGGAATAGATATCTATGTCCATATATTCACCGTTCACAAACCCACCGTCGCGCATCGTTCCCTCGTGAGTGAATCCGAGTCTTTCGGGGATGCCGCGCGATGGGAGATTGGTTGTCGCTGCTCGAATTGTCACGCGATGCAGGCCTATCTCAACGAGCAGCATGGTTATTAGTGCTTTGACCGACCGGGTCATGATTCCTCGACCTTGAAGATCCTGTCGCAGCCAGTAGCCAACTTCGATCCCGTTATCTCGATTGGGTAAGCCGGAGCCAACCGTCCCCGCAAGTTCGCCCCTGTATTCGATGGCATACGCGCACGATCCATCGAAGTTGTCTTTCTCGGCACGGCGGGATTCGAATATGCGAGTGTGATCCATCTCAGATTTGTACTCGGCGATCCATGGGAGGAATTTTCCGAGATACTCTCGACCAGAGTCGAATACATCCCACATAGTGTCGCAGTCAGACTCCAGAATTGGGCGAAGAAGAATTTCGCTATCGACCCGAAATTCCTTTTTCGGCAATGCCTTGATTGACGGCTTTGGTGGCCAGTTGTCGGCAACTGCAACGTAGCTTGCCATGTCGAGTGTGACGCCGTTGATTACTTCAGACTGTCGCCGAATTGCTTCCCGCCGGATACCGAGTCGTTCTGGAATAGCCGCGCTGGTGACGTTGTTCAGGGCACATTGGATTTCGACTCGGTTGAGATCAAGCCCAGAAAACGCCCAATCGATAACTGCTTTCAGGCTGAGAGTCATGTGCCCTTTGCCTGTGAATCCCTCACCCAGCCAGTAGCCGACCAGTGCCCATCTCTCGATAGGCTCGACGTGATGAAGTGCGATTGTGCCGACAAGCACGGAGTCGACTTCGATGAGCCACCAGTGTTCACTATTGGCCAGATTGGCAGCTTGTGCCTTTCGTCGTTCTTCGACGGTACCGGGAGGCCTCGGCACACGAATCCACCGGGTCAATCGTTCGTAGTTTTCGGCAACCAGTTTGAAATACCGTTCTGCGTCATCAAGTTCTGCCGGTTGCAGCACGAGCGATTCCGAGATTTGGAGTACAGGAGTTTCTATGGGTCGGAAATTCTTCTCTGGCATCCGTCGAATTCCAAAGCGAACTGGTGAATCTTCGAGTCTCCGTAAGATTGTGGGTCAAACAAATGTTTGTTTCAATGGGTAGTGATGACCAGCAATAATCACGGTACTGTGTACGCCTTCTCCGATGGCTCAGCGATCGGTAACCCCGGTCCGGGCGGGTTCGGTGCTGTTCTCAAGTACGGTGAGAACGTAAAAGAGTTCAGCCAGGGGTTCAAGCACACCACGAATAATCGGATGGAACTGCTCGGCGCAATTACGGCTCTCGATGCATTGAAGGGGCGACAGCGAGTGGTTCTGACGACCGATTCTCAGTACGTCATCAACGGTATCGAGAAAGGCTGGGCGAAGAAGTGGCAAGCGAACGGTTGGATGCGAAATAAGAAAGAGCCCGCGCTGAACCCTGACTTGTGGCAACGCCTCCTCGATGTTTGTGCGAGGCACGATGTTAGTTTCGAGTGGATCCGTGGTCATACAGGGCATGCCGAAAACGAGCGCTGCGACGAGCTGGCAATTAGTGCAGCCAGAGGGTTATATCTTTTGTAGATCGGAGTCTTTGTCAATGTCGGAAAACTTTGAAGTTCGGATACTAAGTTTAAGTGCTCAGAACTCAGGCGAAGGTCGATGGCAAGCAGTAGTTCGCCAAGATGGTGCGACACGACGTATCTCGGGGAAATTTGAAAAAACGAATTCGCAGCGACTCGCCGTACAGGCAGTTACGGAGGTTCTACGGACAATCCCAGAGAAAGCGAGCGTCGCGGTCAAAATATCAAGTGACTATTTAGTCAACGTTGCAAACGGTCAGTGGAAGCGGAAAAAAAACGTAGACGTTTGGGATGATTTGGAAGAAGAGATGTCACGTCATGTGGTCACTGTGTCAAAACTCGATTCAAATAGCGATCCCGGGGAGGAACCCTCAATCGACGAGGCATCAGGAGTTCGTGATCATAAACATGGTGTTGCGAGATTCAAACTGAACATGGATGAGCATCGGGCGTCAGCGCATCAGACGCTCAGTGAGCACGGTGAATTTGAAGAAAACGATTCGGAATATATCTCGTGGCGTCTTCGTGCCATCGAAAAAAAAGAGAAGCTTATTGCTACCCTTTACCAAAGTGGCGTACTGCTGATCCAAGGTTCGCAAACAGAATTTTTTGACCGAGTTTGTTCAGAGATTGAGGCCGTAATCGATCTTGAGGTAGGTGAAGTAGCAAGTAGATTCATCACTCGCGACCCTGCACAAGCGGAAAAGTTTGTAAATCTGTTCTCTGAACAGCTTGTGGAAAATGCGACAACTCGAGCCAAGAAGGAACTTGGTGACGCGTTTGTGTTTTTACAGGATCACGATCAGCGGTATGCAGTCTCATCGTTTGCTTTGCTAGATTCAGGGATACCACTACCTGAGTTTTCGCCGATAGTAATGCCGATCGGGAAAGCATTTGAAGGTTTTTTGAGGTTGTTATTCTTTCAAATCGGGGTCATCACGAAAGAAGAGTCCGATGATAGAGGTTTCCAAATTGGACGAGTATTCGATCTGCGTAGCCACAATCGATCAAAAGATTTCGTTGGGCATGATCCTATCCTAAAAGGATTATTTAAAAGTTTGGACGGAGCGTTGAATGAATCACGCCACCTGATGATGCATAGCCATGGGGAAGCAGGCCTTGAATTGAACAATGTTGGTGATGCTGAGACATTGGTATCGAAAACGGCACAGATGATGAGACGCTCACACGAGACCCTAACCTGATGAATCAAACCCTTACAGGCATATTCTCGATCGAACAAATCGATGAACTGGAATTAACCATGAGTTCATACGGATACGAATTGCTGGAATCAGTTGATCGAGTATTGAGCACAAAAGGGCCTGGATGGACGTTGCGCCTATACCCGTCAGGGAAAGCCGTGATTCAAGGTACAGACGTTTCTATACCGCGCGATTACTTGACAGGAATCGTCGAGTTCAGTGCCCCAACTCCAAAGAAAAACAAACAGAGTAACAGTCCTGCTTTGACCAATGCCGTACTACCTAGAATCGGATCAGATGAGAGCGGAAAAGGTGACTATTTTGGCCCTCTAGTGGTCGCAGCCGTATGGGTAGATGATGATCTGCAGAGACGATTTGAAAGTATGGGAGTGACAGACAGCAAGAAACTTAACGACACAGTGATCAGTCGTTTGGCTCCAGAAATAATGAGGTCTGCACCTCACGAAATCGTCAACATTGGGCCAAAAAAATATAATGACCTGTATTCGTCTCCATCTCTATCAAATGTAAACAGGCTCCTCGGTTGGGCTCATGCAAGAGCCCTTGAAAACGTTATTTCCAGAAATTGGGCATCGCTCGCGGTTGCCGATCAATTCGGAGACAAAAGATATATTGAGAGTCAATTGTTCGAATTTGGTAAAAAGACCGAACTGCATCAGATGCCAAGAGCTGAGGCCGATACGGCGGTCGCAGCAGCGTCTGTGATAGCCCGGTATCAATTTGTACGTGCTATTGAGAGGCTGGGCAATCAATGGCAAATCAGATTGCCTAAAGGTGCTTCTAGTGCCGTCGTGATAGCTGCTAAACAGCTTGTGAGCAGGCACGGTCCAGATGTTTTACGTCAAGTCGCTAAATACCATTTCAAAACTACCCGGCAAGTCCTCTCGAGTTCTTATTTAGATGATTGAATCCTCTGGTGGTCTCAGCCACATTGATGCGTTGGGCAAGGCTCGAATGGTAGACGTTGGCTCGAAAGATGTAACGGAACGGGTCGCAACGGCAGGCTGTGAGATTCACATGCGGCAGGCGACTCTCGATCTGATCCATTCCGGAGGGTTCGATAAGGGCGACGTGCTTGGCGTTGCACGCATCGCTGGAGTTATGGCAGGTAAAAAGACATCTGATCTCATACCGCTGTGCCACCCGTTGGCATTGAACCAGATCACCATCGATTTCGACGATCTTGAAAACGACACTGGACTGACGATCACGAGCACCGCCCGAACCTCTGGTAAAACCGGCGTCGAGATGGAGGCGCTGACGGCTGCGAGCATTGCCGCTCTCACGGTCTACGACATGTGCAAGGCAGTTGATCGTGCGATACGAATTACAGATCTGCGGCTCTTAAGCAAATCAGGTGGTAAGAGCGGGGAATATGTTGCTGATTAGATCGTGGCATGCTGACTAAATGTACCGCTTTTTGAGAGCCGTTTATCGGGCGTCAGCAGCAGACTTGTGAGCATCAGCCTAATTGCCGCGCAGTGCCCGACTAATTCGTTGACCCACCTTTGCCCTGTGGCTACCATGAATGATTGCGGTGCGTGATTTCGTTCATGGATCGCGTCGAATGGCACGGCGATGTAGCTCAGTCGGTTAGAGCGCGCGCTTCATAAGCGTGAGGTCGTAGGTTCAAGTCCCACCATCGCTACCATTCAACTCGCCGTATTTTTGCAATCTGGCGAGTACAATTGCATATTCGGGCGATTAGCTCAGTTGGTTAGAGCGCTTGCTTCACACGTAAGAGGTCGGAGGTTCGAGTCCCCCATCGCCCACCAACAGGCCTGAAAACCTGAAACCTCGTGCCGAGGTGGCGAAATGGCAGACGCGCTACGTTCAGGGCGTAGTGCCCGTAAGGGCGTGCGAGTTCGACTCTCGCCCTCGGCACCAAAAATTTCTGGGTCGAAGTAGAATTCGACCATGTGGGTAATCCGCATTCGTGCGCTTGTAGCTCAGCTGGATAGAGCGCAGCCCTGCGAAGGCTGAGGTCGTGGGTTCGAATCCCGCCAAGCGCGCCATATACTCCCGACGGCGCCCCGATAGCATCGGGGCGTTGTTGATACGGGTGGCGTCGCTGGACAATATGATAGATCGGTTCTCGCTTCTGCCGTGTAGAATCGGCGCTCGCGATGATCAGAGGTCATATTCTGATAATTGAAGAAGCTGGATGATGTACGGCCCTCAACAGGGTCGGTGAAACCGCAAGAACGTTACTCACGTAGCATGAGGCGGGCAGAGTATTCATTTTCCAGCATGTTTGGGCGATTAGCTCAGTTGGTTAGAGCACCTGCCTTACAAGCAGGGGGTCGGAGGTTCGAGTCCTCCATCGCCCACCAAACTTCTTCAGTTTTCGAAGTTTCGGCCTCTTTCAAAACCATTTGCTGGTCGGGCTGGCCAGGCCTGGGGATCAGGTCAAATACGGCAAACAGGAGAGACGTCAGTGACTGCAGCGACTGATTCAATAACGCTTGCCAACTCGCTCATCGAGAATGTCGGCAAGGTTATCGTTGGAAAGAGCGAAACCGTACGACTGGTTCTTGTTGCATTGATCAGCAACGGACATGTTCTCATCGAAGATGTACCGGGTGTCGGTAAGACGATGCTGGTCAGATCGATTGCCACTTCGTCGGGATGCGACTATCGACGAATGCAGTTCACACCCGATCTGCTTCCGAGCGACGTCACAGGGGCTTCAATATTCAATCAGAAAACTGGCAATTTCGAATTTCGTCCCGGCCCGATCATGGCGCAGATTGTCCTTGCCGACGAGATAAACCGCGCTACGCCGAAGACTCAATCTGCACTGCTTGAGGCGATGGGCGAACAGCAGGTGACTGTCGAAGGCGTTACCCGACGCCTGCCGACTCCGTTCATGGTTCTTGCGACACAGAATCCGATCGAGTACGAAGGCACATTCCCGCTGCCCGAAGCGCAGCTCGACCGGTTCTTCATGCGAGTTTCACTTGGCTATCCTGATGCCGAGCAAGAGGTTGCAATCATGGATACCCGGGAGCATCTTGATCCTATAGACGAGCTTCAGCCGGTTTGTACTCCAGACGACATCGCAAGACTGCAAAAGCAGGCCGATGATGTATATATCGACCCACTTGTCAAGCAGTACATTGTCGAGATTGCAAACGAGACCCGGGTTCATCCTGAAGCAGCACTTGGCGTATCACCCCGTGCTTCGATTAACTTGATGAAAGGTGGCAAGGCGTACGCACTGCTACAGGAACGCGACTACGTTGTGCCCGACGATATCAAGGCGATTGCGATTGCGACGCTCGCACACCGGGTCCTGCTCACACCGTCTGCCCGGATGCGCGAGGTCACACAGGAAACCGTGGTAGCGGATGTGCTGAATCAGGTGTCAGTACCCGGTGCCAGCGTTAGAAGAAACTAGCTCTCCACCAAATCACTCTGTGGTGCGACGTAAATGAGTACGTGTCCAGAGGCTTCAGGCGGATCATATGCTCCGTTCGGTCAGGTCAATAAATAGTCGAAGCACGACACCGACGGCTACCCGGCGTTCGAACACTGGGGGGCGGCGTCGGAGTGCAGTGCGACGCCTGAAAAGAAACCCGATTTTGTACGGGATACTCGTTGTAATGGTGATCGAGTTTTTCAGCGGGATGGCCACCGGTTTCGATCTTTCGGTCAGGCTTTACTACTCACTTGGAATCCTGATAATCGCAGGTTGGTTGTGGGCGAAGAGCAGTTCCGAACAGATGAATGCCACCGTTCAGAGACCAAAAGGTCCGTATACCGTCGGTGACTCAGTTTCCGAGACGGTGATTATTCGCAACAGTGGTGGGACTCCAAAGGCATGGGTGGAAGTTGAAGATCAGACAGATTTACCCGGCGTTCAATTCAAGCAGGTAGCGAGTCTCGGCCTGATGGTCGCATTCGACAGGCTTGAGATGACCGGTAAAGTGACCCGGCGCGGCGAGTATACCGTCGGTCCTCTCGTCGCCCGTACTGCCGATCCGTTCAGTTTGTTTCCGCAAGAAGTGGTGTTCGGTGGAGAGGAATCGATTCTCGTATACCCGAAGATCGTCGATATACCGGACTTTGCCTCCCCGTCGATTCATCTCGTGGGTGACAACTCAAGGCGACAGCGAGCTCGTGTGCTGAGTACCGATGTTGCTTCGGTACGTGAATACGAGGCTGGCGACTCACTCGGAAGAATTCACTGGCTTTCGACTGCCCGAGTCGGTGAGTTGATGGTGAAACAGTTTGATCAGGGATCTTCGAGCGATATGTGGGTGCTGTTTGATCAACACATCGACTCGGTCGCCGGTTCAGGTGACGACTCAACCGATGAGATCGGCGCAACGGTTGCAGCGTCGGTTATCGATAAATACTACCGCGGCTTCCTGCCTGTTGGGTATGCCTCACACGGAAGCCGGTCACTTGTCGCGATGCCTGACCGCTCTGCCCACCAGCGTGAGCAGATAATGCGCCATATTGCGGCGAGCAAACCGGTGGGCGAGATCACGATACTCGAAACCCTCGCAGAACTTGAGAGAAATCTAGGCCAGAACACCTCTTTGGTGGTAATTACTTCTGCGGGTGCTGGTGCATGGATCGATGCAGTCGTCGGTCTGGCCCGGCGGGGAGTTCGAGTCAGCACGGTACTGATCGACCGGGCTTCATACGGTGGTGATTCGAACGATGACGCACTCGACCATCTGACAGCGACCGGTGTTTCGACCTATCCGATTGCGAGAGGGGATTCGATTTCAACAGCATTGTTGAGCCCTGTCGGTGGAGATCAGGAGG
>JAJRZP010000153.1 GCA_024275195.1 Chloroflexota bacterium
CGGGCAATCGAACGTCTATGAAACCGATGCGTTCCGTCCGATCATCGCAGTTGTTGAGCAACTCTCGGGAAAAGAGTGGGGTCAGGACAGTGAGACAGATCGCTCGATCCGAGTTGTTGCCGAGCATGCGCGTTCTGCTTCGTTCCTGATTGGCGATGGCGTAATACCGGGAAATTCTGGCAGAGGATATGTACTTCGAAGACTGATTCGCCGCGGTATGTTGTTCGGTCGCAAACTCGGTGTGGAAACGCCTATGCTCTCGGTGATCGCCGAAACGGTTTCCAACCACATGGGACACGCTTATCCAGAGTTGGTAGGCAACTATGCATTCATCAAAGATGTTCTCGAACAAGAAGAGCAGAGCTTCTCCAGAACTCTCGAGTTCGGAGCGCTGGTGCTGTCGGGAATGATCGAGTACCGAACCTCCAACCCTGATGCTGTCGAACAGATCAAGGACGGCAAGAGCCTGAATGTCCCAACAGGCGACGATGGTCGATCGGTTGGTGTCCGGCAGGCGATATCCGAGCTTGAAAGGCTCGTTTCTGTCAGCGACTCTGACGCGATCGACGAATGGCGAAACAGTGTCTCGGGCACAGAAGCATTTGTTCTCTATGACACTTACGGATATCCCGTGGAAGTTACTGAAGAGGTTGCCGGTGAGGCAGGAATGTCGGTCGACCGAGATGGTTTCAATTCCGAGATGGAGACGCAGCGTGAGAGAGGACGTGCGGCGGGTGGCTTTGGCGGTGACGTTGACTCGACCCGAGTGTACGAAGAGCTTGCCATCGAAGACACACCGTTCGTGGGCTACGACACGTTAGAGGCAAACACAACAGTCCTGGCTATCGTCAAGGATGGTGTTGCAGTCGACTCGGCAATCGAGGGTGATTCAGTCGAACTTGTCCTCGAAGAGACACCGTTCTATGCAGCGCGGGGTGGTCAGGTGGGCGACACGGGGCTGATCTCTGGAGAAGGTGTCGAGATAACGGTCAACGATACCCAGGCACCGTACGGTCATCTCAACGTTCACTACGGCACGATCACATCCGGCTCGCTTGTCAAAGGTGCGAAGGTATTGGCCAGAGTCGACGGAGAGCGTCGAGAGCGTATACGGCGCAATCACACTGCCACGCATCTGGTGCATGCCGCCCTTCGCGAGATCGTCGGCAACCACGTACGACAGGCCGGGTCGGTTGTTGATCCCGACCGCCTACGGTTCGATTTCACAAACATGCAGGCACTTACGAAGGAACAGATTCTGGCAGTGCAGAATCGCGTCAACGAAAAAATTCGGCTTAACCGGGATGTTGAAGTGTACTGGACAACCTACGGAGAGGCGGTTGAAGAGGGCGCACTTGCTTTCTTTGGTGACACTTACGACAACGAAGTCCGCACCATTAAAATCGATGCCCCCTGGAGCTACGAGCTTTGCGGTGGGACGCACATGGATCACACCGGTGGCATCGGCACATTCGTTATCACGTCGGAAACAGGCATCGGCTCGGGCATGCGACGAATGGAGGCAATCACAGGTGTTGCCACGGAACAGGCGATTAACGACAGGTTTGGCGCTCTCGACGACATTGCATCTAAATTCCGCGTTCCGATTTCGGAAACCAGTAGTCGAATCGATGCTCTGGTCAACGATCTGAGTAAAACAAAAAAACAGGTCGCCCAGCTCGAAGAACAACTGCTACAGGCCAGCGTTGGCGGAGGCAGTGCCAACAGTTCAGCAAATAGCTTCAAGATCGAAGCTAACGGAAAAACCATCCATGTCGAGGTTAGCGAAGTACCGGCATCTAACATCGGTGCGCTGAGAAAAACGGGTGATCACTTGAAAAACAAGATCGGCAACGGTGTTGTCGTACTGGGAAGCGTGATCGACGGACGGCCAATGGTTGTAGTGATGGCGACTAATGATTGCGTCAAGGCCGGGATTCATTCAGGCAATATCGCTCGGGCTATAGCTGGCAAGATGGGTGGCGGTGGTGGTGGCAGCCCGGCTGTCGCCCAGGCCGGTGGCAAGGATGCCGAGCAACTCTCTCTGGCGCTCCAGTCGGCCGAAGAGATAATCGTCGAAACGCTAAACGGCGGGGCAGGGAACTAGTCATCGCAGAAACCGGACGTTTACTCGGGGTCGACTACGGAGATGCGCGGATCGGGCTGGCGATCAGCGATCCGACCGGCACGATCGCGACGCCCCTCCCTGCGATCAAGGCTGCTGACTCTGACGATGCCCGAAACGTTTCTCGGGTTGCAATTGATCAGGAAGCCCGCGGGATCGTCGTTGGGCTTCCCCTGTCGCTTGATGGTTCACGGGGCCCGGCTGCCAGAAAAGTAAATGCGTTTTGCGCTCGGTTGCGCAAAATCACCGATCTGCCGGTTATTCCCTGGGACGAGCGCATGACAACAGTAGAGGCGCATTCACTCTTGAGAGATGCTGGGAAAAAGCCTTCTAGGGCACGTGGAGCAGAGCGCGGCAAGATAGACTCAGTGTCTGCCGCAATTATTCTCAACTCGTATATTCAATCGAACTAGATCCGCCAACCGGCGGAGATGGACAATCATGAGCAGCAACATCGGCGTGATGGGACATCCCATCGGTCACACGAAATCTCCAGTTTTCCAACAGGCTGGATTAGACGAGCTTGGAATTGAAGAGACTTTCGAAGCATGGGATATAGCGCCACAGGACCTAGAAGAAAAGGTTGCGACGTTCCGCACCAGCGGATTTCTCGCATCATGTGTGACGTTACCGCATAAACAGGCCGTTATTCCTCTGGTGGACGAACTTACCGAGGCTGCTCAGGCAATTGGTGCAGTGAACTGGATATTTAATCGTGACGGAAAACTGGTCGGGCACAACACAGACGGCACAGGCTTCCTCCGAGCGCTCAGGGAAAAGGCGGGATTCGACCCTGACGGAATCGATGCCGTCGTATTCGGAGCAGGTGGTGCGGCGCGGGCGATAATTTACGCTCTGAAATCATCAGGAGTTAACCGGCTCACTATCGCAAACCGAACAGTTGAGAATGCTCAGGCACTCGCCTCAAACTTTTCGGAAGGTCGCTTCAGACCAACTGCCATCGGTATGAGCCGAGACGAGCTGTCCAACTTCGTGCCGTACGCGACGCTGCTGGTAAACACCACTTCGCTTGGTATGGCGGGCGGCCCCGCGGAACTCTCCACGCCAGTCACTGCCGACATGATCTCTTCCGACGCGCTGGGGTACGACGCAGTTTACGCTCCGCCAATGACCAGATTCTTACGCGAGGTTGAAGATGCTGGCGGCACTGCTGCCGGTGGAATCTCGATGCTGGTCTATCAGGGAATCGAAGGTTTCGAGAAGGCAACCGGACAACCAGCCCCGATCGAGACAATGTTTGCTGCAATTGAACGGGCCATCAAATCCAGCCAGACGTAGATAGATTCTTGGTACTACCGACGGTTGAAGCAGGAGCAACGGGTCGATTATTTGCCCTGCGGACTTATAGACTGATTCGACCGAGCACTTGTGTCCGTAAGTGTCCGCCAACAGACAACGAGAATCAATACGAATGACTAAATTTCGATACCTCACTGCTGGAGAGTCACATGGCCCAGGCCTCACGGTGATAGTTGAGGGAATTCCAGCCGGTCTCGGACTAACCGAGGAGTACATCGAGAAACAGATGTCACGACGGCAAAAAGGCTACGGCTCTGGCGGCCGAATGAAGATCGAGAAAGACCGCGCCGACATTCGATCTGGTGTCCGGCACGGAATCACGCTCGGTTCGCCGATCGCCATGTGGATCGAGAACCGCGACTTTGCCAACTGGACAGACGCGATGTCGGTATCCGAAGTTGGTGACGATGTCGATAAAAAGGTCTACACGAAAATCGTTCCCGGTCATGCCGATTTCCCCGGTGCGCTCAAGTACGGGCAGCACGATTTACGAAATGTTCTCGAACGAGCCTCTGCACGAGAGACTGCAGCACGGGTTGCTGCCGGTTCAATTGCACGGCGGTTGCTCGAAGAAATCGGCATTTCAATTCACTCCCGAACAGTAGCGACCGGCGAGGAGGATGGCAGGGCGGTTGCGACCGAGGATGTCGACTGGAACGTTGTTGAAGCTTCGGAAGTTCGTGCCAGCGACAGTGACAGCGACGCACGGTTCAAAGCCGCGATCGACAAGTCAAAGGCGGCCCGAACAACAATCGGCGGCGTTTTCGAGGTCGTGGCATTCGGCGCACCAGTCGGGCTTGGGAGCCACGTGCATTGGGATCGCAAACTTGATGGCCGACTGGCTCAGGCGATGATGAGTATAAATGCTGTGAAAGGCATCGAGATCGGCACCGGTTTCACCAACACGCGCAAACCCGGCCGTGAGGTTCAAGACGTGATAGTCCCGGATCCTTCGGATCGCCGCATGTTTAGACAGGTTTCGAATCATGCTGGCGGTATCGAAGGTGGCATGTCGAACGGGAACCCAATCGTCGTCAATGTCGCAATCAAACCGATCGCGACCATGACGAACCCCCTTCCTTCAGTAGATATCAATACAGGCGAGGTGGTCGAAGCCGCATACAACCGCAGCGATATCTGCCAGGTGGCGCGCGCATGTCCGGTGGGTGAAGCGATGATGGCACTCGTGCTGGTCGAAGCGATGCTTGAGAAATATGGTGGTGATTCAGTCGATGAAATCAAACGAAATCACGCCGCATATGTCGAATCCCATCAGGTGTTCGGCAGCAGCTAAATCACCTGAGTACCAGCCGTAGAAATTACAACCATTGACTGACCTGACCGGTGTCAAACCGAACATATACTTGATCGGACTTTCCGGAACCGGAAAAACAAGGTCCGGCCGCCGAGTAGCGGAACTTCTTGGCTGGCCTTTTGTGGAGATGGACGGTGTTATCGAAGATCGTGCGGGAAAACTAATTCCTCGTATATTCAAAGAGAACGGTGAGGAATATTTTCGGGATCTCGAATCGAAGATTCTGGGAGAAGTCGCAAAACGCGGTGGGCGCATAGTCTCGACCGGTGGTGGGGTTCCGTTGCGACTTGCGAACTGTGAGGTGATGACCGCGTCAGGGCTCGTGGTGCGCTTACATGCCAGTCCTGAAGTGATCCATCAGCGATTGGTCAGTTCAGCCCCGCAGCGTGGCCGAACACTCAGGCCGCTTCTTGGCGATGACGCTCCTATTGAGAAGCTCAAAATGATGTTGGCAGATAGAGAAGAAGCGTACTCTGTGGCCAACGTCACGGTTGATACCGAGGGGAAGTCCCACGATCAGGTTGCCGCTGCAATCGCACAAGCATGGCACGATAGTGGTTTAGCAGGATCCGATGAGTGATCAAGACCAGAATCTAGCGACCGTTGTAAATACCACTCAGGGTAGTTACCGGGTTATTGTTGGCCGCGATGTAGTCGACGATCTGGGCGTTGAGTTGCGCAGTACCGGCTTGAAGGGTAGGGCATTCCTGGTCGCCGATGAGGTGATGTTTCCGAATCCGATTCGTCGAGCACAAGAGGCACTCGAACGAGGCGGCTATGAGACCCACGTTCTCGCGATCGAGATCGGCGAAGCGAACAAGAATCTGGACACAGTTCAGATCGTCTACGACTGGCTCGCTGATCTTCGAGCTGAGCGTACCGACATCATTGTCGGAATGGGTGGCGGAGTGACAGGTGACCTTGTCGGCTTTGTAGCTGCCACGTGGCTCCGCGGAGTCGCTGTCGTGCATGTCCCGACCAGCCTCGCCGCTATGGTAGATTCGTCGATCGGCGGTAAAACCGGTGTGAATCTTCCGAAGGGTAAGAATCTCATCGGGGCGTTTCATCAGCCGAAGCTCGTGCTGCAGGATGTCGGGCATTTAGGTTCACTTCCAGCGAGGGAACTGTCGGCGGGATGGGCCGAGGCGATCAAGCATGGACTGATCCTCGATTCACAATTACTCGACACGTTCGAGCTTCTGGCTTCACAGATGACAGCGCTCGAGGGTGAAGAGCCAGTTGCTGCGATACGTCGAAGTGTCGCGATAAAAGGAGAGATCGTTTCAGCCGACGAATTCGAGACTGGCGATCGACGTGTCTTGCTGAACTACGGACACACGATTGGGCATGCGATAGAAAAGGTTTCGGGTTACGGCACGTACCTGCATGGCGAGGCGGTAGCGATAGGAATGATGGCTGCTGCCGGTATTGCTGAGAAGCTTGGCATGATCGACAGCGAGTTGGTTGATCGGCAGCGAAACGTCCTGAAGAGTTACGATCTGCCTGTTCGAGCGTCAGGACTTGATGTGGACGAGATCATCAGTGCAACCAAAAGCGATAAGAAGACCCGCGGTGGTGCCATTCGTTGGGTGCTGCTCAACGGTGCAGGCAGTGCGACGACCCGGCGCGACGTTCCAGACGATATCGTGAGAGAAGCCGTCCTCAGCATTCTGGACTAGACTTCAACGATCAGCGTTCCCGGTCGTCAATCAGGGAGTTCAGCGACGATTTCGCCATCTGACCCGAACAACGCGGCCCAGCCGGGGAAGTCCTCGTCAACTATCGCCCCGACCTGAGTACAAACAGCGATACTGATACGAGGTCAGCGCACTCGGTTCTGACTCTGCTACAAACTAGTCTGGAATCTCGTCGTACGTACTCGTCCAGATCCACAACGGGTGATGATTCGATCATCGAGCGTTTATGACATGGCACCACTGCCGACGGCCCCTTGCGGTGAGCCCTTGACGATCATTGCGCCTACGCAGGTGTCCGATTTACCGGAGGCCACCTGCAACGGCGGGGACGATACTCAGTTCGTCTTTGTCGCCAACCGCACTGTCCAGTCCGTCCAGATAGCGAACATCCTCGCCGTTCAGGTAGATATTTACGAAATGTCGAAGACCACCCGTGTCATCGAGCAGTCGATCTCGCATGCCCGGATATGCCGTTTCCAGGGCATCGACAATTGCACCAATGGTCGCGCCTTCGGCATTGACGCTGGTTTCACCATTGGTCAGTTTCCTGAGAGGAGTTGGAATTTTTACTGTTACGGCCATCAGATCCCCTGTTTCGTGTGAGGCACTCTCGTCGAAAACGCGAGCATTATATTTCTACAAGTATGTTAGACGCTAAATGATCGGCAGCGTTGTATTTTGGTAGCTAATCTCAACCAGCAAGAATGTCACCTTCCAGTGAGCTTACACCGACACCCTGCTCGGCCACCCACGCAAGACCACGGTCGATCTCATCGACTGTGCCCTCCAGTTCAAGAACAACCCACCCGGAATCGTGGTTAACCTCTGCACGACGAATGTTGGTGACAATCTCGAACTCTTTACCTAGCTCGTAGATCACCGGACGTTGTATCAGTTTCGTCTCGAATGTAAATGTGACTCTGCGTAGTGGCATTAGCTGACCGCCGTACCCATAACGATTTCATCGAACGAGCGAACGGTAGGATCTATCGTCTTCGTCTCGACGGAATCAGCGATAGCTTCAAGGGTCTTTAGTCCAGTTCCTGTGATCAGTGCAACGGTTTCTTCATCCGGGCCGATTACGCCCTCGCGTACCAATCTGCGTAGCGTCGAAATAACTACACCACCTGCAGTTTCGGTGAATATACCCTCGGTCTCGGCGAGGAGTTTCATTCCCTCAGCGATTTCAGATTCAGGAACTATCGTTCCAGAACCACCGGTCTTGTTTGCGATTCCGACGCTGTAATAACCGTCGGCCGGTGAACCGATAGCCAGAGACTTCGCTATCGTGTCGGGAATGACCGGCTTCGGGTGCGCCTGACCCTCGATAAACGCTCTGGCGACGGGTGAGCATCCGAACGGCTGGGCGATGTGCATTTTCGTATCGGCGCCATCAATGATTCCAAGTTGAGCGAACTCTTGAAGCCCTTTGTAGACTTTTGTAAAAAGCGAACCCGACGCCACGGGGACGATAACGTGTTGAGGAGCGCGCCAGCCGAGTTGTTCGGCCAGTTCATAGCCGATCGATTTGCTGCCTTCAGAGTAGTACGGCCGCATGTTGATGTTGACGAAGGCCCACCGCCGGTCATCGCCTAGCTCAGAACAGAGGCGGTTCACGTCGTCGTAGTTTCCGTTGACTAAAACCACTGATCCGAAGATCGCCGCGCCGAGGATCTTGCCGCGTTCGAGGTCGGACGGGATAAACACCATCGTGTTCATTCCTGCCTTAGCACCATGTGCCGCGGTTGCACCGGCAAGGTTTCCAGTTGAAGCGCAGGCGATAGTGTCGAAATCGAACTCCACTGCCTTTGTCGCCGCGACGGAAACAACCCTGTCTTTGAACGAATGCGTCGGGTTGGCAGCATCGTTCTTGATCCAGAGGTTGTTCAAACCCACTTCCCTGCCGAGGTTGTCGGCCTTCAGCAGTGGGGTCATGCCAGCACCGATGTTGACCGCGTTTTCACGGTCGGCTGGCAGGAGTTGATCGTATCGCCAGATAGTCAGCGGACCATCCTCGATCGACTCTCGACTTATGCTTTTGCTGATTTCCTCATAGTCGTAGTTGACTTCTAACGGGCCAAAGCAAAAGTCACAGACATAGATCGGCTCTTGTGGGTAGTCACGACCGCACTCTTTGCAGCGTAGTGACTGAACGTTTGGCAATTTCTCGACTGGACCTCTCATCGGAAGGAGTTGCATACATCACTTCCGGCAGTCCAGCCGGGAGTGACAGCAGCAGCTCTTGATCCGAAGCTCGCTGATTCACCGACAACCTGAGGATTCTTTCTAGGAATCTGAATTACCTCAGGGAGTAGAACTAGTTACTAATACTATGGGTGAGAACCGACAGCGTCAATTTGTCGGGTATGGTCAATCTCAACCACTTCTCAGGTAGGTCAGACGAATCACTGGCTACTCCAATATCATGCCACCCTCGGTTTTTATAGCGACCGACCCGCTGGTCGATGTGCAAATTGTTTGAGAGTGCATCCCGTGCAGCCGACCCCTTACCGATTCAGTTTAGTGTGATCGAATAGCGTGAGGGAGTCGTGCTCCCGATATCGACAAAACCTATAGGTGCACCGGCTGAATCGGATCGAACCGGTGTGAAGGCCAGGAATCTCAACTGGCTTCTTAAGTTTCAGGGTGCGAGGGCCACGACAATAGCGCCGATACCAATCGTTGCAGCTCCGGCAATTCTGTTTTTACCAACCGACTCGTTCAGAACAAGCGCTGCAAGTAGCACTCCGAACACAATAGCGAGTTCGCGGAATGGCCCCACGTAACTGACCGGCGCGAGTCGGAACGATGTCAGAACGAGGCCATACGATACGAACTGCAATATGCCGCCGATGATTGCAATGCGCCAGCGAGTTCTAAACTCTGTGGAAAAATCAGAAACGGTATAGCTCCGACGAAGGAACGGGAGGATTCCCAGCGAGCCCCCCAACTGCACCATAAACATGTACAGCAACGGTTCAACGTAATTGACACCCTGCTTGTCCCAGACGGAGTAGCTGGCGATCAACAGCCCTGTGACAACCGCGAATGCCACGCCTCGATCAGCCAGCAGTGATCGAGGCCGCAACCACATCTTGAGCCCTTCCGATGATGATGCCCCGACAACAGTCACGCCCAGAAATATTGTGATAATCCCGAGTACCGCCTGAGTTGATACCGATTCTTTCAGTATCAACACTCCGAACACCGGTATCAGTGCCAGTCCCAGTCCTCTTGCGACCGGATACACAATCGAGAGATCGCTGTGCTTGTATGCTCGGCCGAGAGTGAAAAAGTATCCGATGTGAAGAACTATGGTTCCAGCTATGAAGACCCAGCCGATCGAGGGTGGAGTTTTAGTAATCAGCAGGTACACAGCGAACGGCATGACGACAACGCCGCCGAGAAACGCCATGAACCAGTTCGTTATCTCAGGAACAGGGGACTTACGGACCAGAAGATTCCAGGAAGCGTGACAGAGCGCCGCAATTAGGACAAGCACTACTGCGGTGCCGGTCATGAGAGATTCATTTCAGGCCGCGCTCAGCGACTTTTCTGTTCGTGATCCGCCGCGAGTGCCCAATCGACCCGCAGTTCTACATCGCCATCGGCCCATGGCTTTGTGATGTACTCGACAGCACCCAGCGAACGAGCCATCGCCATATCCTCTGGTCGTCCTTTGGCAGTGACCATAATTACCGGAATAGGGCTGGTGCGGGTATCCGCCTTGAGTGTCGCCAGCGCGTCGAAGCCGTTTACACGAGGCATCATCACGTCGAGAAGAACAAGATTCGGAGACTCAGCTACGGCGAGGTCAAAAACCTGATCACCGTCTTCCGCCTCAAGAACGTCGTGTCCAGCATCTTCCAGAATAGTGGCCAAGGCGAGCCGCACATCGGGGCTATCGTCAACTACAAGAATTCGAGCCACTTCTCTGGTCACCTCTACAAAGATCAATCACGTCAACAACCAAATTGTCACGGGCGTACTCTGCACGTTACATGGGATTCTTCCACAGTTCGACGCGCTTTGCACCCAATTGACCTGTCTAGTTGCACAATTGAGAGTCGTTCAACATTATTGGTTTCGACATTACGTCGTAAGTGAATTGTTTCCCCAAGTTAACGAAGGGTCTACATGCATTATCAGGACGAACGTACTACCGGTTGCCGAATCTCCGATTCGTGGACTTATCGTGGCCTCAAGACGGTTGTCCTGGAAAACGAATCTCTAAGAGTTTCGATTCTCGCCGACAAAGGTGCCGATGTTTTTGAGTTGTCTCACAAAAAAACCGATACCGAATTTATGTGGAGAACCCCATGGTCGGTGCGTAACCCGAGTCTTTCAACACCTCCCACAGGCAACGGCGACAATATCTGGCACGATGCGTATATCGGTGGCTGGCAGACGATAGCACCGACAGGTGGCCCGCCGCAGAAATATGCCAATGCTGACCTCGGCCAGCACACCGAGGCGACCCTCATGCCGTGGGATGCCGTAATCGTCGAAGACTCCCCAGAGCGGGTAAGTGCGAAGTTCAGTGCTCGCACAGTTCGGACGCCCTTCTGGATCGAGAAAGTGATCAGCATCGAAGCAAATAGCTCGGTTCTAACCGTGACCGACACACTCACGAATCAAGCCGAAGAGGAGGCGGAGGCGCAGTGGGGGCAGCACGTTGCCCTTGGAGATCCGTTTCTAACACCAAACTGTCGGCTGGATATGGCGCCAGCCGATCATTTCGTTCCAGAACGCGGGGGTGGCCGACTGATGGATGGTCACGTCGGCATCTGGCCGAACGCGATTGATCCGACGGGCAACGACGTTGACCTGAGAACCTTTCCTGCAAAATCTGATCGCATTCAGGACTACTCTGTTTTCAAGAATCAGGTAGAGGGATGGTATGCGGTGACCAATCCCGACCGTGGTGTCGGTTTTGGTCTGGCTTATCCGGTTGAGACGTTCAAATATCTCTGGTACTGGCAGGTGTTCGGTGGTGGATCGGGATACCCGTGGTACAACCGGACATACAACGTCGGCCTTGAGCCATTCACAAGTTTGAGCGGTGGGATTCCAGAGCCCGGCTCAGACCAACGTACGTCCATGCTGTTCAAGCCGGGTGAAACGAAATCAGCGACAGTCAGGGCTGTTGTCTACGAGAGCACCACGGGTGTATCCCATATCTCTCCGGATGGACAGGTGACAACTCTGTAAATAAATAGCACTGGGTAGCCACGAAAGATGTGGACGAGGTACGGAAGTTGATACCGTTCCGTACCCCACCCAATGAGTCGAACTCCTGCCAGTCAGGAAACTACGCCTCTGCCAGTATGCCTTCATCCGTCTGGTGTGCTCGAATCCAGTCCCAATCCAGCGGAACGCCAATGCCGGGGCCATCCGGTGCGTACACGTTGCCCTCGCTATCGATTCCATTGAGATCGTCGTTGTACCCGAGGTACACCGGCGCTCTGGTCGTCTTTACCTTCGGGTGTACCAACCCCAACTCAAAGAAGTTAGTGTTTCGAATCGAAGACATGATGTGACGATGCACAGGTCCCGGTCCGTGCAACTCAACATCAAGCCCGAATCCCTCAGATGCGTGAGCGATCTTCATTGCACCCGTCACACCTCCATCTTCGTGAGCGCCAGCTCGTACGTAGTCTGTGCTGTCTGCAACGATGAAGTCGACATGCTGCTCCAGAAGTCGAATGTGTTCGGTCTGCAACAGCGGTGTCTTCACCATCTGGCGTAGTTTGCGATGGGCAAATTGAGAGACTCCACCATCTTGGTACGGGTCTTCCCACCAGAAGAATCCAGCTTCGTCGCAGGCCAATCCGAGTTTCAGTGCATCTCCGAAGTTTTTAATCTCGCAGGCAGGGTCGATCAGCAAATCCATGCGGTTCTCGAACTGTTTGCCGAGGTTCAGAACGTTGTCAACTTCTCGCCTGATGTTGCTACCGGCCAGACCCCATCCATGAACCTTGAACGACCGGTAGCCCATTTCGTAGCACTGCTCGGCGAAATCGGCGAAATCCTGTGGCGTCTGTAGTCCTCCATTTTCATCACCATGAAGCGTCGATGCGTACGTGGGGAGTGGCTTTTTTTCACCACCGAGCAGACGGTAAAGCGGTTCATCATAGAGTTTGCCGGCGATGTCCCACAGGCAGATGTCGATCACTCCGACACCAAGCATCGCACCATGGCGGAGCCCTCTCTTCGTGTCGTTGTAGATTGACTCGCGCGCAAGAGCGTCTTTGCCGATCAGGTACTCGGCGACCGTTTGAACATCGCCAATCGCCCGGCCGATCTCCGGATACTCTCCGACGATTCCCTGATCGGTGTGAATCTGGAGAACGGTTCCACTTTGCTTCAACTTGGAGCCCGCTTTGTAGACCATGTTGAACGTGTTGTAGTCCTTGCCAACGTTCTCAAGTTCATGCTCGTAAGTGGTGACCGAAACTTTCGTGATCTTCGGGCTGGCTTTCATTTCCGTCTCCTGAGGGGTTGTTGATGAAACTGGTCAACGCTGCGTTCAAAGATGCGATGTCACATATTTGATTCGAACTTATTTTGCGACGGGATGTTAGCACTTACGAGAACAGCAATCCTTCAAGATTCAAATGATTACTGCGTAATGCCGCACGTGTAGAATTCCGTCGAAATTCAAAACACTCTGGATCTGACCCAACACACCACATGCAAGCTATCGTCTATCACGGCAACAATGACATCAGGATCGAGGAATGTCCAGAACCCGTACCAGGTCCCGGTGAGGCGAAACTACGGATCACCGGTACATCCATCTGCGCCACCGATATCGAAGAGTGGCAGTACGGCCCGCTATGGGTTCAGCACGGTTCTCCAAACCCACTAACCGGCAGACAGACACCTCTCATTCTCGGCCATGAGACTGCAGGTACCGTTGCCGAGTTAGGGGAGGGCGTCGATAACGTGTCAGTCGGCGATCGTGTTGCGATAAACACCGTGCTGACCTGTGGAACTTGTTTCTGGTGCCTGCGAGGTCAACAGGCCGTCTGTCCAAATATGGCTGTCGCCGGATTCATGGCAGATGGCGGTCTTGCCGAGTTCATGGTCTGGCCAGCAGCCAAACTGGTTCCGATGCCAGACAGCATCTCAGATGTCGAAGGTCCACTACTCGAACCCGCAACTGTCGCGGTTCACGGTGTCCGTCGCTCAGGAGTGCGTGCTGGAGACAACATCGCCGTACTGGGATGCGGAACCGTCGGATTGCTGACAGTCCAGGTATTCAAGGCAGCGGGGGCACGGGTGATAGCTATGGACGTCCGCGAGCAAAGTCTCGATCTGGCGATCCAACTCGGCGCTGACGAGGTTGTCAACTCAAGTAACGAGACTTTCGCGGCTGCGCGATTGCTAGAAATTACCGATGGTGTTGGCCCCGACATCGTCGTTGAATCTGCCGGAGCAAAAGAAACACCGCGGATGGCGATCGAGTGGACGCGGCGGGGCGGCACAACTTTGCTACTCGGTATTTACTCGACAACCCCCGAGATCGACTTCAACAAAGTCGTGGGATCTGAAATCACAGTCATCGGTTCCGTCGCGACATCACCGGGCGATCTTGAAGCTGCCGTCAAACTGGTCGCACAGGGGAAGATAGACGTAAAACCGTTGATCTCAGCCACCGTGCCACTTAGCGGAGCGATGGAAGACGGTTTCGAGCGAATGCTCGACCCGAACAAAGAAATCTTCCGAATCGTTATTCAACCCGGTTTGTGAGGATTCGACGCTCAAATGCATTATCAGGATGAACGAACCACCGGTTGTCGAGTTTCAGACTCATGGACTTACCGCGGATTAAAAACCGTGATCATCGAGAATGAAGTAGTGCGTATCACAGTCCTCGCCGATAAAGGCGCCGATATCTACAGCTTCGTTCACAAGCCCACTGACACCGACTTCATGTGGCGAACGCCGTCGGGAGTGCGAAACCCGAGTAGCACCGTGCCAGCCACGGGTGATCCCGGTTCGGTCTGGCTCGATTATTACGAAGGTGGCTGGCAGACAGTCGTGCCTCACGGTGGCTATGCGGATCAAGTCTACGGAGCAGATTTTGGCATTCACGGTGATGTCAGTCTCATCCCGTGGGATGCCACAGTTGTTGACAACACGCCCGGCAGGGTCAGCGTTCGATTCACCGCGAAAAGTGTGCGAATGCCAATCACAGTCACGAAAACTCTCTCGCTGGTTTCCGGTTCACCAACCCTAGTTGTCGAAGAATCAGTCACCAATGAGGGAGAAGAGGATCTCGACATTGTCTGGCTGGAGCACATCGCCATCGGGCCACCGGTTCTCTCTGACAGGGCGAGGCTGTTTCTACCGGACTGCAAACTGTTAAGTCATCCTGAGAGCATTGATCCAAACTCGAAAATCGAGCCGGACTTCACTGGAATATGGCCTAACATGAACGCCAAAGATGGTTCTGTACTTGATTTCACCCGAATTCCACCGAAAGAAGATCGCTCTCTGGACATGGCATACATGACTGACATGCCGGAGGGCTGGTACGCGCTGCTTAATGAGGAGACCGAGATCGGCTGGGCGGTTAGCTATCCGGTCGAAACATTCAAGTATCTCTGGTACTGGCGCAATTTTGGTGGTGGCTATGGATATCCGTGGTACGGAAGATGCTACAACGCGGGTCTCGAACCATGTACGAGTTTCGGAAATGGCGGTATTAAGCAGGCACAGGAAAATGGAACTGCCCTGAACATTCTGGCAGGCGACACAATTTCAGTAACAATTACCGCCGGGCCATTTACTGGATCGGGGATTGTGAGCCGCGTCGATCCGAACGGTAAGGTCACGCTCGGCTAGGGGAACCTGAGCCTGGCTCGTCAGTCGAGCAGCCGCAAACTTCAACATGAAACGAACTCAATAAGATAGGAACTAAGATGCGAAAGCGAATGTTTGGAAACTCGGGTCTAGAGACCTCCGTGATCGGGTACGGTGGCTGGCCGATGGGGCGCGGCATGTACGGTGATTTCGACGACGATGAGGCGATTGGTGCAGCACGCGCCTCGTATGAAAATGGCGTCACCCTGTTCGATACGGCAGCAGTATACGGCTGGGGTTATGGCGAAACATTGATGGGAAAGGCGATCAAAGATTTCCGTGACGACATCGTGCTGGTTACGAAGGGCGCACGTGAGTGGGTTCGCGACAATCCGGACAATCGTGCCGCTACAGTTTCAGACTCAGATCCCAAACGTTTATTTGCCTCGATTGATGAAAGCCTTGAGCGCCTACAGACCGACTATATCGATCTGTTCCTGATCCACTGGCCGGACCATACCCGCGCATTCTCAGAGCCGATGGAGGCACTTGAGCAGGCAAAGAAGGCCGGGAAAATCCGCCACACCGGCGTTTCGAACTTCTCAGTCGAGATGATGGCTGAGAGTCGAGCCACCAGCCCGATCATCACAAACCAGATCGGCTATCACATATTCGACCGACGCCCGGAAGCAGAAGTCATGCCCTTCGTGAAAGAAAACGAAATGGGAATCATGGCATACGGGTCACTCTCACACGGACTCCTCACCGGCACGTGGACGGCGGACAAGGCGTTCGGCGATGACGATTGGCGGCGCGGTGGTGCCAATTTTGGAATTAGTTCATGGGGGCCCGACAACCTCGCAGCGAACATTGCTGTCGTTGAAAAGCTGAAATTGATCGCCGCCGACAACGGCAAGACGATTCCTCAACTCGCAATTGCCTGGGTGCTCGCGAACGAAACTGTCAGTGTTGCGCTCGCCGGTTCCGTCACTCCGGCGGAAGCCATCGAAAACGTTGGTGGTGACTGGGAGATGTCGCCAGATATAAAGAAGCAGATCGACGATCTGGTTCTTTCAGAAGGCTCGGGTGTCGGCACATCTGGCATGGACATCGCTACCTGAGGAACAGTCGATCCGATGACCATGAATCAACACAAAGTCAAAGTAGCTTAGATTACCGCATGATTATCGATACTCATTGCCACGCAGGTCAGAACTGGTTTCAACCCATCGAATCCCTAGAGTTTGAGATGGATCGCGCCGGGGTCGATGCCGCGGTGCTCATCCAGCATGGAGGCACATACGATAACGACTACCTTTTTGACGAGGCAGCAAAACGCGGCGACCGTTTCAAAGTTGTCGTGATGATCGACCCTGACGACCCTGATCCGCTCGGAGCGCTGGAACAACTTGCTGAAAAGGGTGCGGCAGGGATTCGTTTGGCCCCGGACAGTGAGTTCAGTGCGCTCTCATCCGCAACCGACATCTGGCGCAAAGCCGGAGAAGTTGGGCTTGTGGTTAGTTCGCTCGGTGATGACAAGAGATTCGCAAGTACGAGGTTCAAGAAAATCATCGACGACTGCCCCGAAACACAGATCGTGATCGAGCACCTCGCCGGTGTTGGGATCGCCAAATCACCCTACACGGACTATGAATCGGCGCTTGAATGCGCAGAGCGCCCGAACACAACAATCAAAGTTCCCGGACTCGGTGAAATTACACCCCGACCTCCGATACTGGTTCCAGAATTTCGATTCGACAATGTACCCCCATTGTTCGAGATGGCATACGAGGCATTTGGTGCCGACCGAATGATGTGGGGCAGCGACTATCCGCCGAGCGCAGGGCGGGAAGGGTATCTGAGCACTCTCGACGGTGTCAGGAACCACCCGGCGTTCGCTGCTGGCAATGACGCCGACTGGGTTCTGGGCAAAACGGCTGCCCGGGTCTGGGGATTCTAAGGCAAGCTGAGCACGTAATCGTTTCTGGTTATTCGGCCCACCAGGACGCACCGACCAGCCCAGGGCCGGTATGAGCTCCCATGAACGGATGGAACTGGGTGACAAACAACTCGGCACAGTTCAAGTGTTCATTCGCCCAGTTTCGAAGAGCCTCGGCACGGTCGGGAGCACCCGCGTGCATCACGTTTATGTGAGCAGTCTTTCCACCGAGGTCGGTCAACATCTCATGGTGGATCCTGTCCACCGCTTTTTGAACCGACCGCGGGCGTGAAATAGCACCTATCCTACCTGTCGAGAATTCCATGACTGGCTTGATATTCAGCGCAGTCGTCGCCCAGACAGCAATTTTCGGTACACGTCCACTGCGGTGGATGAACCGAAGTGTGTCGAGCATGGCGACGAGTCGAACGTTACTTCGAACCTCCTCTGCGACAGCCTCGACATCGTCGATGGAGCCACCGGAGGCTGCGACCCGAGATGCTGCAAGGACAATAAGTGCTTGCGAGCTGGCAGCCACTTCAGAATCGAAGACACGGATATCGTTTTTATCGTGGTCACTCGCAAACAACTCGGCAGCGACAATAGCCGCGTCGTAAGCAGCACTCAACTTTGCCGAAACGCTGACGCAAAATACACTTTCGGCAGTCTTAGATGCAGCGTGGATGTTCTTCAGGTACTCATCCGGCTTTGGAGCTGATGTTGTCGGAATACTTTCCGAAGAAGCGAGCAACGAATAGAAATCGTCCAGCCCGACATCGGCACCGTCGACGTATGTGACTCCATCGATCATTATTTCCATCCGAGCCACGAAGATACCGTGTTCGGATATCTGCGTCTGTGTGAGCGCAGCGGCCGAATCAGTAACTATGGCGACGCTGGGTCTGGAGTAACTCAAATAACCGTTCCTGCCTACCGTCAGATTGAACGTGACAATACAGTTCCATATGGATCAACTTACACGGTTCACGGTTTTCAGTAGTAGGGCAGTTCGGGCAAACTCGATTAGAATTAGTTGCTCGTACTCGAAATATTACTGCGATGACGCTCATAATTATTCAACAAGATGACTACTCAATCTGAGCCTGTGCGACGGCTCCCGAATATGCAGGATGCTGGCCCAGGCACACTGGCAGAGCGAGACGAGGCAACGTCAACACTCCGCAGCGTGTTCGGACTGCGCGGGTACGATCGCGCAGAAACACCGATACTTGAACAGACCGAACTGTATATTCGGAAATCTGGCGGGGCGCTGTCATCACGCCTTTATGGATTCGTAGAGCCCGGCGGGTACGAAGTCAGTCTCCGACCCGAATTCACTTCCGCGATTCTCAGGTTTGCAGCAGATAACGGCCCGGTGAATGGTTCCGTTCGACTGATGTATGACGGGCCTGTTTTTCGATACGCAGGGCCGATGGATGAGGACGGAAATAAAACCCGTCAATTCACACAACTCGGCGCTGAACTCATTGGAGCCCAGGCTCCTTCGGCCGATGGCGAAATCATTGCGATGGCACTGGAGGGGCTCGCAGCCCTCGGGATTTCCGATGCTCGAGTCGTGGTTGGACATGTTGGGGTTGTGCTCGCAGCCCTCACCGAGTTCGAACTCTCCGAGCGCGCAAAGCTTTTCCTCATCAACAACATATCCCAATTGAAGAACGGTGAAGTTGACGCCGTGTCAGAGAAGGCCGCAGCACTCGGGTTCATTACCGATGTAGTTATCGATGACGATCAGGCTGCTGTCGATCAGGGACGACTCGCGTCGACCATCAAGCAGGTAATGGCTGAAGGCGTCGGTGTGCAGTTCGGCATAAACACCGGTGCGCGTTCTCCTGAAGACATCGTGGCTCGCCTCGCGCGCAAGATGTCGCAAACTGACAACCCTGCAAAATTTGAAAAAGCCCTGAAGATGCTTTCTGGACTTTCACAGGTAAACGGGACCACGGCTGAAGCCATCGATGCAGGTGGAGCGGTACTGACTGCGGCTGGTATCTCAGGTGAGTTGATCGCCAGCCTGAGCGATGTTCTAGAATCTGCTGAAATCGAAGGAGTAGACGGAGATCGAATCAGCGTTGATTTCGGTCTGGCGCGCGGAATCGCCTACTACACTGGCATGTTGTTCGATATCTATGTTGGTACGAACGATGACGAGACACTGGGTGGGGGCGGTCGATACGATGGGCTTACCC
>JAJRZP010000154.1 GCA_024275195.1 Chloroflexota bacterium
CAGCCTGAGCCGTCGCGGTTGCAGCACTCTCCTGAACGGCACGTTCGGCCGCACTACCAGATCCAATTTCCACCGAAAGTGCTGCATCAGGATCGCCACCGGCGTCAATTACAGCCTGTCTCGTTGCTTGTGCATTGTCGAGTTTGTTTTGAGCCTGCGATGTTTGCACAATTTCGACCGTAGTGGGACCGCTTACACAAGCGGCAAAAATGGTGGTCAGAGCAAGTGCTCCGGCCAGAACCAGAATTACACGTGTCCGTATCGACATATAGATCCCCCGAAAACGAAGCGCCTCTAGCCGCGCTGAGCATGGGTGTTTCAGTTCAATCTTCAATGATTATCGCATTGGTTTATCGAACCGGTAAATACAATTTCGCGGAAGGATACCACGCAGTGTCGGCAAGGCGGCGGCAGGAATAGTTCAGTTCCGAGCGAAATATTACCTCCAAGACAAAATCAGACGTTTCTTCGGCGAATATTCAGTACGATCACCCCGGAAAATACTGCAATTCCCGCGGCGACTATGTACACAAAGCGGTACGCCTCGACGAACGAAGCACCGGTTGATGATTGCTGCCAGTTCATGAGGGATGTCATTATCGCTATCGAGAAAACTGTTCCGATAGTTTGCGAAACGGTAAGAGCCGCCGACGTTGCACCGGCGTGTTCACTCGGAGCCCCCCGAAGCGTCAGTGCGTAGACAGCCGCCTGGTGCATTCCGAAACCCAGTCCCAGAACCACAGTAGCAGCAACCACAGTCGCCATTGTTGGCGCTGCTCCTGCGGCACCGGCCATCAAGAGTCCTACTGCCGTGATGATCGTGCCAATCAGGGTAACTGGGCGATCGCCGACACGATCAGCCATCCACCCGGCAAGTCCCGATCCTACGAAATTCATCGCTGCCATTAGCGCTAGCAACAACCCGAGGGTAAGCCCGCTCCTGCCCATCACGTCGGTGACGTAGAACGGGAATAGAAACCACATTACAAACGAGGCTATCGTCAGTAGTAGGTTTGACACTGCCCCCGACTTGAATCCCGCAAACGTGGTCAGGCCCGCCGGGAAGATCGTGAATCGGCCGCTCTTTTTGCCTTTTGCAAATATAAACCCTAAAACTATTGCAACCGCGAAGAGAGCAACAGGTAATGGAGCGAGCCATCCCTCGACACGGGCGAAAGACAAAGCCAGCACGAAAGAGAATAGGGCAGTGAACAGAGTTACCGAGCCCGGCAGGTCGAATCGATTGTTTGCACGGCCCTGTACTGCTCTGGCAAGACTCCCGTTGAGCCAGATTACCGATGCGATAAGCAACGTGATGCCGATAGGAATTCGAGCCCAGAATATCGCCTGCCACCCAATTTCCTGTCCAAGTAGCCCTCCGCCGAATGTTCCTGCAAGCGTTCCGAGCCCCATCGCCCCGAGCGTCACTCCAAGCGCTGCTCCCCTGCGCGTTGGTCCAAACGCCCGTGTCACCAGCGCCGGTGCCAACGTGAATAGAATCGCAACGCCGATTCCCTGAGGGATTCGGAGAGCGACTATCGGTGCCAGAGAGTCCTGTAATGAAATAAAACCGACGGAAGCGGTGTACAGCACGATACCGGCAACCAACGGCCACTTGATGCCGAAACGGTCGGCAATGCCACCGGCCACGAAACCCGTACCACTTCGAGCTCCGTGGTACATGATGATGATCAACTGGACACTAATCAGCGTCTCACCAAGATCAGACCTGAATCTTGGCAGGTTGACGTTGATCGAAAAATCGAGGGCACCAAGGAATAAGGCACCACTGCCAATTGCTATCGCAAGGATCTGCGAAAATCGAGCTACCCGTTGCTCGGGACTAACGTCCGAGTCGCTTGAACTAGATGCGGTGTGTGTGCTTGTGATGGCTAGAGTCCACCACCGAATGAACGAATATCCTTGATGCTCGCCCGGTTCAAGGTTTCGGGAAGATTCGACATAACATTGTCCGCCGCTATATCGATCATGTTTCCCACCCCGGCAAGAGAATTGGCCGCATGAGTATTCCGACACCGACTGCCATACCCGGCAGGCAGCACCACGCTAGCGACCTTGCGAACTACGTTTCATCAGCTTCAATTATCGCACTTTTCGCCGTTGGAGTATCAGCCCCACGGCTGCAAGTTGATCTGCGAATTCGGCGACCCGGCAATAAACTGCTAACCCCCGGTTTCCCGTTCGCAGCGGAGCGAAGTAGGGGGCCTCTCGGGCGAGAACGCGCCTGCCGGTACGATTATCACCGCAATCGAACGTTAATTCTCGCTAGAGATCCCTCGAATACCTCGGGAAGTTAGCGAAAGCGCAACGCTCGAACTACCGATACTGGCCAACTCCTAAGTTGTGTTCAGCCCAACATCGTCCCCGGTATCGATCTCGTCGAGAATGTCATCGTCATCAACAAACTCTGGGCTGTTGTCGATCTCGCCCGCCTGTCGGAAAGCACGAACCCCTGCAGCTAGCCCAACCTGCCACGCCTTTGTTTCACGGCGAAGCGCC
The DNA here is from genome assembly GCA_024275195.1 of Chloroflexota bacterium. Lineage (GTDB taxonomy): Bacteria > Chloroflexota > Dehalococcoidia > Lucifugimonadales > Lucifugimonadaceae > Lucifugimonas. Next base: position 2,521 of record JAJRZP010000154.1, read on the forward strand.
GTGCGGAAGCGGCTGCCGTATTCGCCGACTTTTCGGAACTTCTTCTGACGGCGCCGCACCAAAGTCTTGGTGTTCTGCCCTGTGAGATCGGAAAGTACTCGCATGAGCGAGCGTTTGAGCAGTCGAGCCGCCTCCTCGGGCGAACCGTGGGCTCCTGACTCTGGCTCAGGAACGATCTCGTCCACGATTTCCATCTCTATGCAATCAATCGAGGTCAGTTTGAGGGCCCGTGCGACGTCTGAGGCCCGACTGGGATCGCTCATCTCCGCCTGCGCGCCTCGTTCCGGGGCGATAGGCGTGTAGATAGCATTTTCGAGCATCAGAACCCTGTCGGCAAGACCAAACGCGAGAGCCGCTTCCGATCCACCCTCACCGATAAGAATCGAAAGAGTGGGTATTTTTACCCGACCCATCTGGTCGATCATCCGTGCGATAGCACTGGCAAGCCCACGATGCTCCATGTCGATCCCGAGGCGAGGCCCGGGGGAGTCCACAATCGTGACCACCGGTATTTTGAAAGTCTCAGCAAGGATCACGCCGCGACGAGCCTTACGGAACCCACCCGGAGTTATCTCGCCCATTCTCCCTGTTGTGGGATCATCGCTGTTTTCGGCTGTGGATTTTTGCTGTGCGACGATCATCACGCTCTGCCCACCGAGCCGAGCCAATCCGATTATTACCGAAGGGTCGTCCGTGTAGACACGATCGCCGTGAAACTCGAAGAAGTTAGCGAACACGCTGTCGATATAGAACCGAGCACGGGGTCTGTCTGGGCGACGAGCAAGCTTGACCATCTCCCATGCCTCGCGGGGACGAATCGTCGAAGGGTCGGTTACAAATCGGCGCGACGAAGTAAGTCGGAACTCTGGCGAGATGAGATCGAGAACAGAGGCCAGCTCGTGCTTCAGGCGGTCTCGTTCGACAATTGAATCGACGTGACCTCGCTCCAGATACGACTCAGCGGTGTGTTCGGCGTCGACCTGCTTCCCGTCAATTTCTCGCAGGTCACCAAGCGGAGCGAACCCGATGTGCGATCCCGGCTCGGCAAAGATAATATCGGCCATCGACGCGAAGCTCCCGAGGACCTGTCCGGTTGACGGGTTGCTGAGTGAAACGATGAACGCCTGTCCTTTGTCTCGAAGCGCCCTCGCGGCAAGCGTTGTTTTTGCCATCTGCATCAAGGAAAGCACGCCCTCTTGAATGCGGGCACCTCCAGACGTGACCATTGCGACACACGGCATCTTCTTACGCGCCGCAAGTTCCAGCGCCAGCGTGACCTTTTCGCCGACCACAACGCCCATCGAGCCACCGAGGAAACTCGAATCGAGAACTATCACGACGACCGGAGTGCCGCCAATCGAACACGTCCCCGTAACCGCCGCTTCCGATAGGCCGGTGCGTGTCTGGTCTTGCAACAGGCGAACACGATAGGAGATACGAGGAGAGAACTCGAGCGGGTCGAGCGATTGGATCCACCGGCTGGTCTCTTTGAAGCTGCCTTCGTCGGTTATTGCTGCGATCCGGCGTCGAGCGGAGATCGTGTAGTGATACCCACACGTCGGGCAGACCCTGAGCCGGCGATACTTTGTCGATTCAGAGAGATTTGCGCCACAGGAAAGGCACGCCTTACGCGGGCTTTCGAGATCGAGGGAGTCGAGTTCTTGCGTCAGCTTCGCAAGAGCTTTGTCTTGTGGCTGTTCGTCTGGAAAGAGTGGAGTTACATCTGCCAAGTTAGACCGTTCGTTTCCCTTTGGCGGTTAACCAAGAGTTCGCGCTTGAGTTCATTCTAAGTCTACTCGCCGGGAGGAAGTCGAACATTACGGCAACAACAGCCACCTGCTCCTACTCGCTTTAGCCCCACTGGTACTTACGTTCCCGATGGGTTCAGCGCACGGCCACCCCACGCGCCTTACAGCACTGGCCGCGGTTTGCCCGGCTCGCCCGCGCCGACAACACCCTCGTCTTCCAACTCGTCCATTAACCGTGCTGCCCGTGGGTATCCGATACGCAAACGGCGTTGAAGCAGCGATACCGATAGTGTTTTCTGCGACTGGGCAAGATTTGCTGCCTGATCGAACAACGAATCGCCATCGACAGCGCTCGATGCCGTTCCGTTGTCGGCACCTGCATCGTCAAATGAAACGACTAGCTCAGGCAGCGGCGGCCCACCCATGTTTTTCCATGATGAGACCACGCCCTCGATTTCGTTGTCGTTCAGGAAGGCACCCTGCACCCTAGAAGGCTTTGGCTTGTCGATCGGCATGTAGAGCATGTCACCCCGACCCAGCAACTTTTCAGCACCTACAGAATCAAGAATCGTTCGCGAATCGATCTGCGACATAACTGCGAACGAAATTCGGCTTGGGAAGTTCGCCTTGATCAATCCAGTCACCACATCGACCGAAGGTCGCTGCGTCGCAACCACCAGGTGAACACCAGTCGCCCGGCCAAGCTGTGCGAGCCGTACAAGCAGCCTCTCCACGTCGCCGGCAGCAGTCAGCATCAGGTCGGCCAGTTCGTCAACGAGTATGACGAGATAAGGCATCCTCTGGTCCTTCTTCTCGTTGTACGAGGCGATGTTCTTCACCCCGGCCTGCTCCAACTGGCGGAATCGACCCATCATTTCATCGACCAGCGACCTCAGAACGATGACGGCGCGATCTGCTTCCACGATGACGGGGTGATAGAGATGTGGAATGCCCTGATATGGCGTCAATTCAACGCGCTTCGGGTCGATCATGATCAGCCGCAGTTCGAGCGGCGTCTTCGTCATGATCAGTCCGGTGATAATCGCGTTCATGCACACGCTCTTGCCCGAACCGGTCGAACCTGCCACCAACGTGTGAGGCATTCGAGCCAGATCAGCCATCACTGGTCCACCGCCAGTACCGAGTCCCAGCGGAACGGGTAGAGCCGCCGTCTCTGCGAATTTGTCCCAATCGGGAGTGTCCATGACAGAGCGCAACGTCACCTGGGTCGGGTGTGTGTTCGGGACTTCGATTCCAACTACCGATTCGCCCGGAACCGGTGCCTCGAACCGCAAGTTCGGCGAAGCCAGTGCAAGGGCGATGTCCTTTTCCCGATTCAAGATTGTGTCGACACGAACCCGCTGGCCAGTGCTTTCCTCTGATCTACCCTTCCAGCCGGGGCTAAGCCCGTACATGGTGACAGTCGGGCCCTGCCGAACCTGATCGACGCTCACATCGATGCCGAACTGACTGAGGGATTCTTCGACACGTCGGCTCGTGGCATCGATCTCGTCCTGTGTGATCCCGCCCGGTTTGGCAATCGCCAGCATCTCAGGATTTGGAAGACGCCAAGGATACCGATGCGCTGCTGAATAGTCGGGTAGAGGCATGCCTGCCCCCTCAGCAGCCTCAACTTCGCTTTCTGTTGGGAAGGCAGTTGTGATCGGAACCGTATTCTCAGGCAGTTGCTCTTCGGTCTCAGGCTGCTCAGCTTCATCGATGGATTCAACCTGAGTTTTATCCTCATGCTCTTCTGTCACATTCGAATCATCTGCCGTGGTCTCAACCTGTACGTTTACCGAAGCAAAAGCTGCATCTTCTTTCTTCGCGTATCCCGGTGCGTTCGCAGTAGATTCAGCCTCCAACGCCTCCTCGACCTTCTTCTGTGCTGCGGCTGCCTGAGTACGCTCGTAACGCCAGTTCTCGAAACGTCGATACAAATTTTGTATGCCGGTCGTGATGATCGCGAAAGCGAACACACCAACATGAATCGCTCCGGCTCCTATTTTTTTAGCCAGACCCGGTGAAGCAACTACGAAGGCAATCACTACCAGAGCCAACACTCTCACCCATGCGATCGCATATTCAGTCGCGGCGACATCGAAGCGATCCCATTCGAACGGAAGTCGCGATATCGCCATTCCAACATCGCCACCGTACGTCTCTCCGCTGAATGCGGCGAGTGGTGCGTAGAAAATGCCCAGCCCACCCGATATGGCGGTGGCGAGTGCAAGCGAAGAAGCGACCCATCGCCATCGTTCGAACAGTTTGGTTCGATTGAAAATGACCAGAAAAAGCGCCACGACCAGCCACAGACCCAGAGGAATAGCCGACCAGCCGACCAGCGCACCCGATTCATCCTGGAAACCAAAGTAGACTCCCGCAGAGATCGTTGCCAGCACGACCACGAACCAGAGTTGTGCTGGCGTTGCCATTAGCAACCGACCGACTAGCCTCGCAGCCGAACTTAGTAGTCGAACGGCAACATTGGTGCCGGTTCTCTTTTTCTTGGATGAGGATTTAGACGTCAATGGCGGTTGTGATTATTAGCGGTCGTCGTTTCGTTCTGCGGCCCAGAAAACTTCCAACAGTGGTTCGCACAACATTTTCGAGTTCGCCCCACTCTATTGGCTTTTTCAAATGTTGGTCAAGCACAGGAGTGAGGGCATCTTCAGTTTCGCGTAACAGCCCGGTGGCGTCCTCTACGTGAACAAAACCGGCTGACACGATTTTTGGTTTGCCAACCAGCGATCCATCGACGCTATCTCTCGAGAACGCAACCGTCACGACTCCGTTGTGCTGGAGCGACCGACGCTCGATGACCACGTTGCCCGATTCGTCCCACATACCGAGACCGTGCACGAAAATGTGCCCCGCTTCTATTCGGTCGACGACCTCACCGGAAACTGCATCCATTTCGAGAACGTCGCCATCGGTGAGTATGAAGGTATTCTCAGGCTTCACCCCGGTGCTGATTGCAAGGTCGGCGTGTGCTTTCAGCATCCGATACTCGCCATGAATCGGAACGAAGTATTTAGGACGCGTCGCATTCAAGAGCATCCGTAGCTCTTCTTTTCGGGCGTGTCCCGGCACGTGCGTCCGCTTCTCGTTGTTCGTGATCACCCTTGCACCGAGTCGAACAAGTTCGTTTATCGAGTCGTTTACCGGGACTTCGTTCCCAGGAATCGTACTTGCAGACATGATTATCGTGTCATCGTCTTGAATCTTGATATCACGATGATCATTGCGAGACATCCTCACGAGACCCGATTGCGGCTCGCCCTGGCTTCCCGTGGTCAGGATTACAACCTTATTGCCGGGCAGGCTATTCGCTTCACCTGCGGAGATCATCAGGTCGCCGGGGATATCGAGATGCCCGAGATCGCGGCCTATCTTCGTGTTGTTGATCATGCTCCGGCCCAGAACACAGAGCTTGCGTCCGTGCTTGAGACATGCGTCGGCAACAATCTGAATCCGAGCGATCTGAGAAGCGAAGCTCGACACAATTACACGGCTTTCGGCTGCCCCGATCAAACCGGGCAGGTTCTCGACAACCTCGCGATCCGAAGGTGAGTAACCCTCTTCCTCTGCGTAAGTCGAGTCGGCCATCACCAGCAGGGCGCCGTCCTGACAGATGTCGGCAAGCACTCCAAGATCCGACGGTGGTCCGATAACCGGAGCATTGTCGAGTTTGAAGTCGCCAGTGTGGATCACAACTCCCGCAGGAGTATCGATAGCAATCCCAGTCGAGTCGGGCACCGAGTGGCAGACGGCAAACCATTCGACCTTCAGATCGCCGATATCGTGTTGCTCACCGGGGTGAATAATGCGTAGCTCGGCTTCGTCACGCATCCGTGCCTGACGCAGCTTCTCGTGGAGCAACGCTTCTGCCATGGCTGGTGCGTAAACCGGTACATTGACCCTTTTCAGGAAGTGCGGAACTGCACCGATGTGGTCCTCATGGCCGTGAGTAATCAGCAGCGCCCGAACACGGTCAGCATTCTCTTCCAGATAATCCATGTCGGGGATGACGACGTCGATGCCGGGCATGTTCCACTCGGGAAATAACACACCTGCGTCGATCACGACTATATCGTCGACGGTTTCTATAACCATCATGTTTTTGCCGATCTCACCGAGACCGCCAAGGGGCACGACGCGAACCCATGGTGCGTCGTTAGATTTTTTTGTCATACGTTTGAAATGATGCCGTTCCGGGCACTACGCGCTAGTTACTCGACTGGTTTTCAATCAGTATTTGTTTGAACTATGTCGCGCAGCGAATTGAAAAATCCCAGTTGGCGATCTCCTTCTTCTTCTTTTGTTTCGTTCTTCAATATTGGTTCAAATACTTCAGCCTTCGTGGCTGTGGTTTCAGCTACCTGGCTCGGCGGTACAACCGTTTTTTGTTCTTCATCTACATCGTTCTGGTTCGTTGGCTGCCTTGATGAAATTTTTATCGACGCCCTTAGCGCCTCTGGTAGCCGCATCACGTCCTGCTGAAGCTCTCGCTTGATAGCGGGATTCCTGAGTCCGGCTGCAGGGTGGTACAGCGGAAACAGTATGCGTCCTTCCCATTCCAGGATCTTTCCGTGATCTCTCGATATTTTTCCTTCTGGATAGAACCTGAGCATCGAGTGTCGACCCAGCGTGATTATGACTCTCGGGTCTAGCAGTTCCATCTGTCGCTCCAAATATGGGCGACATGCGGCAACTTCTTCGGGGAGTGGATCGCGATTGTCAGGGGGGCGGCACTTCACCACATTCGTGATGAATACATCTTCACGCAAAATCGGAACCGCAGCCAGCAATTCGTCGAGCAACTTGCCCGAGCGACCTACAAATGGTAATCCTTGCTGGTCTTCATAAAACCCGGGACCCTC
>JAJRZP010000155.1 GCA_024275195.1 Chloroflexota bacterium
CTGATTCAGCCGCTGCGACTTCAGCAGCCGGAGCAGTGGTCTCACCCGTCTCGGGTTCGGCTGCGGCCTCAACAGTGACGGACGCATCAGGACTCGCCACGGCATCGACTGTTTCGGTCACTTCGGGCGCGACCGTCTCAACGACCTGGCTCGTCCCTTGAATATCGATACGCCAGTTGGTCAGCTTTGCAGCAAGTCGTGCGTTCTGACCCTCACGGCCGATCGCCAACGAAAGCTGACGGTCGGGTACCAGGACGGTTGCCGATTCTTCTTCCGCATTGAGATCAACACGATCGGCAACGGCAGGGCTGAGTGAATTTGAAATGAACTTGACCGGATCTTCATCCCACTCAATAACGTCGATCTTCTCGCCAAGAAGTTCGTTCACTACATTCTGTATACGAATCCCGCGCAGACCAACACAGGCTCCGACAGCGTCGACGCCCTCTTGGTTAGAGTGGACGGCGACTTTTGACCTTGCACCCGGCTCACGTGCGATGGCTTTGATCTCGATCACGCCGCTGAAGATTTCCGGCACTTCGACTTCGAATAATCGTCGAAGAAGATCGGGGTGTGTCCGTGACACAACGATCTCGGGGCCGCGAATTGTTCGCCCAACCTGTACCACGAAGAATTTGAGTTGCTGGCCCGGTCGGTATCTTTCAAATGGGGACTGCTCTGCCGGTGGCATGACAGCTTCGGCCTTGCCAAGATCGACTGTCACCCAGCGGGACTCAACGCGCTGGATCGTGGCGGTGAGTACCTCACCCTCTTTGTCGATGAACTCTTCAAATACGATGTCGCGCTCGGCCTCGCGCAATCGTTGCATGACGACCTGTTTGGCGGTTTGGGCAGCGATTCGACCCGGGTTGTACTCGAGTTGGCCGGTCTCGATGATATCGCCTACAACTGCGCCTTCCTGCAGTTCCTGGGCGTCCTCGGCCGTCAACTCCATGAGTGGGTCTTCGACTTCTTCGACCACGTGACGAACCGTCCGAACAACGACTTCGCCATCGTTCGGGTCCATCTCCACAATCACGTCCTGCCCCTGGGCGGCCGGATCGCGTTTGTATGCAGCCGCGAGTGCAGCCTCGATAGCTTTCACAACTATCGGCTGCGGCAGATTACGCTCTGCAGCCAGTTGGGTAACCGCTATCAGCAGATCACTCTTCAACCCATACCTCCGGTTCACACTATTGCCAGACACAAAAAAAGCGGGCGGCGCCCACTTCTCAACGTTAAGCTCTTGAAATATCTGAGCCCTACCTGATTATTAACCTTACCACGTTTACCTATTTATTACTTACAGTCTCAAGTGCCGACAACCGTGATTGCCAATAACCAAAACAGACCACCTGTCGTTCTCGTCGATTTCGCCGGAACCGCAGCAATCTGGAACGTCGATGTTTATGTGATTCTGCATCACACCCAATCCGTCTGGAACGACGCCTAACGCAGGTTTAATGCAGGGGATATCGATGTTCGGAATGATCTCGGCTAGCCCAGCAGCTTTGTCACACCCTCAAGCAAGTCGGTTTCGGCGACGATTTCTGAATCTTTGCTTGACCGTGCTTTTACTTCAACGCCACCGTTCTCGAGGCTGCGAGAGCTGATTACCACTCGCAGAGGAACTCCGATGAGATCGGCATCCTTGAACTTCACACCGGGGGGAACGTCTCGGTCGTCGAATAGCACGTCGTATCCGGCGTTTTGCAACGATTCGTAAAGCTGTTCGGCTTTTCCTGCGATGTCGGCATCGTTCAGGTTTAGTCCCGCCAGATAGATTTCGTATGGTGCGATAGCCTGCGGGAGCACCATGCCGAAGTCGTCGTGATTCGACTCTACGGCGGCGGCGAGCAGTCGCCCGACACCGATGCCGTAACAGCCCATCAGAATCTCGTTCTGACCTCCATCTTCGTCGGTGTAGTTTGCACCCATTTTCGATGAGTAGACGTTGCCGAGCTTGAACACGTGCCCAACCTCAATGCCGCGTCTGGCAATCAGCTTGCCTTTGCCGTCTGGCGACAGGTAGCCTTTCTTGGCTTCGGCGATATCGCCGAGGATGTCGGCTTTGAAATCACGGTTGATGTTGACGTTGCGGAGGTGGAACCCTTCTTTATTGGCTCCGGCGAGGTAGTTCGAGCCCATAGTGATCGAATCGTCAACGATGCTTTTTAATCCTTCTAGCCCAACAGCGGAAGCTGATCCGGCGACCAACCCGGCAGCCTTAACTTCCTCGGGTGTGGCGAGTCGTGGCTCGGAGCCGCCAAGTAGATTTCGTAGCTTGGTTTCGTTGACGTCATAGTCGCCACGAATGGTTACTACAACGACTTCGCCATCGACGCTGTAGAAAACAGCTTTTGCCGTTTTCGATTTTGAAACGCCTTCTACTTTTGCCAGTTCGTCTATCGTCTTGATGCCGGGGGTAGCGAACTCTTCCACCTCGCCGAGTTCTCCGATTGGGAACGCCTTCTTGATGAACTCTGCCTTTTCGACGTTGGCGGCGTAGTCGCTTTCGGTCGACATCAGTATCGTGTCTTCACCGCTATCGGTAAGCAGCACGAATTCGTTCGAGTCTTTACCGCCGATTCCACCTGAGTCGGCTTCGACCATGATGACTTCGAGCCCGCAACGCTTGAAGATTCGCTTGTAGGCGGCGACCATCGCCTGAAAGCTACGGTCCATGCCTTCGTCGTCGGCATCGAACGAGTAGGCGTCTTTCATCTCGAATTCGCGTACGCGCAGTAATCCGCCGCGTGGGCGTGTTTCATCACGGAATTTTGTCTGGATCTGGTAGATGGTGAATGGCAGGTCGCGGTAGCTGGTCACGCCAGCCCTTGCCATTGCGGTGGCTGTTTCTTCGTGGGTGGGGGCAATGATCATGTCGCGTTCCCGACGATCCTCGAACCTGGCGAGTGGTGGGGTGTAGGTTTCTGCTCTTCCCGATTCTTCCCATAGATCGCGTGGTTGAATCACGGGCATGTTGATTTCCTGCCCGCCCGCACGATCCATCTCTTCACGAATGATGTTTCGGATTTTCGTAATCGAACGATTACCCAGTGGCTGAAAGCTAAATATCCCGGCTGCGATCTGCTGAATGAATCCGGCTCGGGTAAGCAGCTTGTGACTGATGTTTTCTGCATCTGCCGGAGCCTGGCGAAGGGTTTTTCCGAATAGTTGGGAGCTTCTCATTTAGTGTTCGATCGTCTATCACTTTTGTACGCCGAGTCCGTCACTACAGGCGGGATTACATTCTGACGACAGTGAATGCTGTCGAAATGACGAGAGTTCAGACTACAACGCGAATGCACACGTGTAACGCGGTGGTTGTGCCACTTATTTGTGATCGGTTTTCCGACCAAAAGGAATTTCGACACTCGTCTCGACTCTGCTGAAGAGATTTCATTTCGGGTGCGGCTACCAACAATCCGATCTGCCAATGCTGTTTTCTCGGACGACATGTATCCGAGAATCTCACTCGGAACGCGTTGATTTTTTCGCTTCTCACTCAATTCTCAGCAAACTCACAGCCGACTGTAACCGTTCTGTAATGCTGTGCATCTAACATTCAAATCACACGAAACAGCAAGCACCTGCCGTTGTTAGCTCTTAAGGCGGGTGACCATATGGAGGACAGATACATGGCACTGAAAAAGTTCATAGCAGGCGCGGTAGCTGCCTCGGCTGTTGCTGCGATTTTGCTTAGTGCTCGCAAAGCCAACTGACCACCAGTTGGCACTCCTCCGAAAGCATTGCCCGGGCAGTACGCCCGGGCTTTTGCTTTTAAGGGGTGCGTTTGGCTCGGGCGTCACTGGCGTGACGGACCTTACTGCTTCTTGGAGCATATGTCATGTTATTGGTTTCAGACGATATTTGCTTCCCAGAAAAGAGAGGTGGTCTCGGAAATCTGGACAGTGGGATAAGTGGAATCACTGCCTGAGTGAGGCATGGTAATGCCTGATAGAAACAGGAGCGAGAAAAGGAACGGATCATTGATCTCAGGTTGGAAACGGGACTCGTATCAGGCGCAGGCCAAAAGATGGTTTGGACATACGCAGCTACCATTACGAGGGATAGAGCAGGATAATCAGGACGATTTGAACCTGTGGAGAAAAAGTGAATATCGTAAAGATCACCGAAAAGGCCGATGGACCGCTTGTAATCGATGGGCAGATAAACCTCATAGATGCACGTCGTATCGAGATCGAAACCCACGACAAAACCCGACTCTGTCGCTGCGGGATGTCGGCTAAGAAGCCGTTCTGTGACAGTTCACACACATCGACCGATTTCGGAGCGGAAAGCGGACAGTCAGAAGAAGAATTCCTGAACCCCAAGCCTGTATCACGTCGGCGTGAATACTTGGGAAGCGGAGTGAAGGTTAGCTTCGACGCATCGCTATGTATTCACGTTGCCGAGTGCCTCCGCCTGATGCCGGAAACCTTCGATCTCAGAGCCCGGCCATGGATCAATCTCGAAAACGCCGACATCCAGAAGGTCGTAGACACGGTCCGAGCATGTCCGAGCGGAGCGTTACGCCACGAACTGGACGATGAGGACTCGGTAAAAATCGAGCCTGAAAGCCAGTCCCCAACAATCCGAGCATGGCGAGACGGACCACTACGGATTAAGGGCGAGGTCGAAATCATCAACAAAGACGGCGAAACAGTTATGAAAGCCGACCGCGCGGCACTTTGTCGGTGTGGCGCCTCACGCAACAAGCCTTTCTGCGACAACACGCACAAGATGATCAAATTCACAGCGAGTACGTAGACCGGCAGCGACCACAACGGTCATGCTGAGTGACTCGGAATCAACCTGCCAAAGTCAGTGAATGACTGAGCCGAGCAATGCATGGTGTCGGGGTGACACCACCACGATTGGGCCTGACGCTCGTTGAATCAAGCAATCGGCGACGCTATCTCGCACCCAGCGTTTCAGACCACCGTCGCCTCTGCTGGTAAGCACAACAACGCAGTTCGGGTGATTCTCCATCGCTCGAATGATCGACTCACCAGCCCGACCCGTCATCAGTTCAGGGATTGCGAGTACTTTTTTCTGCGCCAGTTGCACCGAGAGACGATCAAGATATGCCCCGGCTGCGTCGCGCTCTTCGGTACTTACTCCATCGCCAACGATTCGCAAGAGAAATATTGGTGATAACGAAAGTTGAGCCAACATGATCGCGTCATCCAGAGCGGTCTCAGCCAGTTCTGAACCATCGAGAGGAACGATAACGCCGGCATTTAGATCGGGAGTCTCATGTGTTGGAGCGTTGTCGGAACGCACTATGTAAACCGGCAACGCGGTGTTTGAAATTACCTGATCGGCGACGCTGCCGAGGATTCCTCGCGCAATGCCTGAGCGTCCCCGGGTAGTCATAACGATGAGATCAATCTCTTCTGTCACGGCTGTCCGTACGATACCTTGATCTGCCGAGCCGGATTCCACATGGAAACAGGAAGTGAAACCGTCCGATCTCAGGGAACCAGATACCTCTTTCAGATACAACTTTGAGTCGTCGTGCTGTAGATCGCCAGCCTTATCACCAGCGATCGTCACAAGGCATAAGTCGGCACCTGAGCGACGAGCGAGTGAGGTCGCGATCGGCAGCGCTTTTTCGGCCAGTTCCGATCCATCCAGTGGCACCAGTATCTTGGTGAGTCCCATGCCCGATCCTCTCTCCAGTGAACGATCAGGCGCTCTTTATGTTTCTTGTGGCGACGATATCGCAACCGGTGCCGAGAATATCCGCTATGAGCACATCACCGACCTTGATCGGTGCCTGAACACGTACACCCGTAATCTCATCCATCGCCTCTAACATTTTGTCTTTTGGTATGGGTGGATTTGTTCGGACGCTGACGAGCGGCCAATCACCACCATCGACAGGCATCGACGTGGTCACGGTTCGACGCGGATCGAAAAGTTCGGACGCTATGTAGTCGTTGGCCAATTTACAAAGATGGTTTTTAATTCCTAGAACGCCATCTTCTTGTGTCCACTCCACGTCTACCGGGCAACTTACCGGGCAGACGATACAAATAATTGTCGAATTCATTCTTCAATCTCCGCTGTTATCTGGTTGTCAACAACACGGTTAAATCGACCTTTTCCGACCCTCACCCGAATCATTCCCGCCGGTTCCATATGTGGCATCTTCAAGCGGCGTAGCACCTCACCACCACTCTTGAACACCACCGACTTATCGTGCTCTTCTTTCCATGGACGCATTGTGAAATCGACGGCGTCTTCTCCACTGATGGTCGCAGGAAGCACGTACCGCAGCCCTGCGCCGGCTTTCATGTTGATAACGGGTTCAGGCAGTTTCCCGGTCATGGCCCAGATCGCTGCAGCAATTCCGGTTTTCTCAGATTCGAGAGTTGCGTAGTCGACAACGTCGTGGACCTGCAAAACATTGCCACAGGAAAATATTCCCGGAATGGATGTGCGGAAGGAATCATCGACAATTGCCCCGTTTGTCGCTGGACTCATCGATGCCCCGACACCAACGACCAACTCTGTTTCGGGAATCAGGCCAACGGAAAGCAGCAGCGTGTCACACTCAACGAATCTACGCGTACCCTTCACCTCTCCCATCTTTGCCCCTACGCTCGCGAGCGTCACGCCAGTGACTCGCTCTTTCCCGTGTATTTCAGAAACGGTCGTGCTGAGATACAGCGGAATCCCGAAATCTTCGAGACAACGTACAAGGTTTCCGGCGATACCGCTCGGTTGGGGGAGAATCTCAGCCACGCAGACGACATCCGCTCCTTCGAGCGTGAGCCGTCGAGCCATAATTAACCCGATATCGCCAGACCCCAGGATCACAACCTTTCGTCCTACCGCGAGGTTACGAACGTTCATATAGTTCTGCACCGCACCGGCTGTATAGACACCGGCCGGACGTGTGCCAGCAGTACCGATGGCACCCCGGGTTCGCTCGCGACACCCCGTTGCCAGAATCACGGATCCTGCTTCGATGGTTTGAATGCCTTTGTCATTGCGGACTGTGATCAGCCTGTCTGGTGTCAGGTTGGTAACGGTTGTCTTTAGCCAGGTCTCGACTTCTCGTTCGTTCACACGATCTTCGTAGATCGCTGCGTATTCAGGGCCCGTCAGTGCCTCTTTGAATACCTTGGTGCCGAACCCATCATGTACCTGCTGGTTCAATATCCCGCCGACGCGGTCGTCTCGTTCGAGCATGATCACTCGGCTCGCGCCTGCGCCTTTGGCTTCGGCGGCCGCTGCCAGTCCGGCGGGCCCTCCACCTATAACGGCAACATCGACGATTTCTGGACGTGCCATTACTTTGCACCCACTTTTTTGGCGCTCGACGTCGCACCCGACTTTTGACTGGCCCGCTGGGCTTTGCGCTCTGTTCTCAGGTCTTCAGTCGTCCCGAGGAAAAGCCATGAGTCGCCGCCGTTCAGGGTTATCGACTCCGGCGATTTGCCGTTTTCAAGAAGCAGATCGACGATTCGCGGGCCGCAGAACCCGCCCTGACACCGACCCATCGTCGCTCGGGAGCGGTACTTGATGGCGTTTAGTGAGGTTGCATCAAGCTTGTTGTTGATGGCATCGACGATCTCTCTCTTTGTGACCATTTCGCAACGGCACACGATCTCTCCATAATCGGGGTCTTCAGCGATCAAGCTGTCGACGATTGAGAGCGTATCCTCGCGAGTTCGGTGAACGGAGGACCATTTCTTCTGGAACCCCGGATTTGCTTCTGTAGAAATGCGTTCTCGAACCCAGTCGGAAACCTTTTCGGCGATAGCCGGTGCTGCCGTCAGTCCCGGCGATTCAATGCCGACAAGCTGCATAACACCGGGTGCCTCGGGAACCTCTTCGATAACGAAATCACCGAATCCACCAACCTTCGACGGAACCAGTTTAGGTCGCATACCCGAGTAGGCTGTGATCACATCACGCGGGGTCAGGCCGGGGAGAAATTCGCTGGCTTCGCTCAGCAGTTGGCGTCGGATTTTAGCGGTGGTCCGAACGTCATCTCCATCATTTGTGTAGTCGGCAGACGGCCCTAGAAGGATGTTGCCGTCTGTCGTTGGCGTGATGTGGATTCCGAGTCCGGCCCCGCCCTTTGGTGGAACCGGGTAGACCATGCTGTTGATGAGGCCACCAACTCGTTTGTCGAGGATTATGTATTCGCCGCGGCATGGCCAGATTCGCCAGCGGTTGACGCCGGTCATCCGAGCAATCTTGTCGGAGTTGAGGCCAGCAGAGTTGACGATCAGTCCGGCGCTAATCGTTTCATCCGGCGTCTCGATCTCGAATGCGCCTTCAGTGCCTGCAATACCGACGACCGGAGAGTTGAGCTTGAAATCAACGCCACTTGCCGTGGCCGATTCTGCAAGCGCGATAGTGAGTGAGTAGGGACATGCGATGGCCGCGGTGGGAACGTTAAGCGCCCCTGCGCCCTCGATGTTCGGCTCCATCTTCTTGAGTGTTGCTCGGTCGATGATCTCAAGATCGGGTACACCGTTTGCCTCGCCTCTGGCCTTGAGTCCGGCGAGATCAGGAACCTCGGCTTCCGTAAGCGCAACGATAACTTTTCCGACTCGCTTGAACGGGACGTCGAGGTCGGCACAGTACTCTTCAAACATCCTGGCGCCAGCGACGTTGTATTTTGCTTTTACAGATCCGTGCGGAACATTTATTCCGGTATGCACAACTCCACTGTTCTTACCGCTGGTTCCGCGTGCAACGTCGGCAGCGCGTTCAATCACAGCGACCTTGAGGGTGTAGCGACTCAGCTCACGCGCGATGGCACTACCGACCACCCCGCCACCGATGACCGCGACATCGTATTTTTCTGACATTTACTCTCCACGATTCCGCTCGTACGCGTGATCAATCGAGTTAACGAAAAGCAAGAGACCACATGGAGTGGAATTGCTACGGGACAGCCCAATTCACCGCCGTAAAACCCTTCAGTGGAACGAAGCTAACAAGGGGTTCAACAAAACCTTAGCGCGCTGTTAAAGGGTGAAAGGTGTGAAATGCCTGAGCATCTTGTGAGGATGGGTGATTTCATCGGAGGTTTGGTGAACTGCACAGGTGAGGATTGAGGGGTACAATCCCGCCGGAACCATGACTCCGAAATAAACTGTCTGACTGCGTTCGTTGCGCACTCTGGAGCAATCGTATGACTATCGACGTCGCAACCGGCATCGCTCGAATCCTGAAAGTCGAGAAGACTCCCTGGGTCTCTACGTTTCCGGTCAGCAGGGTCAATAATGCGTTCGGTCGTGAGGGAATAAAACTCCTGATGATGCGTGACGATCGATACGCAGTCAGCGTCGCCGACGCCTATTCACGGATCAACAACGGAAACAAGATCGGTGTCTGCACATTCTCTGGCGGAATCAACGCCGCAGGCGAGCAGGTCGCATACTCGGGAATCGCACAGGCGTACGAAGACGGCTCGCCCGTGCTGTGCATAGTCGATGCGGTTCCGGCTGGCTCCACCCAGAACACCCGGTTCGATCAGGACGCCAGCCTTCGAGGTGTCTCCAAGTGGTACGGCTACATCGACAAGCCAGAACGCACGTCGGAGTTTATGCGCCGTGCGTTCACTATGTTGCGCTCGGGGCGATCCGGCCCTGTGGTTCTAGGAATACCGGACGCCACCGCCACGTACGACGAAACGGTTGATCCATACCGGTCGCCGAAGGGCTGGCGATCACTCCCCGATCCAGATGACGTTCAGATAGCGATCGACGAACTCAACACTGCCAGGAACCCGATTCTTTTCGTGGGTGAAGGGGTGCTCTATTCGAACGCTACTGAAGAGCTTCGAGAATTTGCTGAAAAAGCTAACCTGCCGGTGATTACGACCCTGAAGGCAAAAGGAGTGTTTCCTGAAAATCACCCTCTTTCAGTGGGTGTTCGTGGTGATCATGTACTTAAGTTCATGAACGACGCCGACCTGGTATTCGCCGTCGGCGCCAGTATCTCGCCGGGTAGATTCGGTCACGGCATTCCTGATGCCACGAACAAGAAGATAATCCAGTGCAATATCGACGAGTTTGACATCAACCGGATGTACCCGACTCACCACGCAGTGATAGGTGATGCGAAGGCGACGCTTGGTTCG
Organism: Chloroflexota bacterium; assembly: GCA_024275195.1. Classification (GTDB taxonomy): domain Bacteria; phylum Chloroflexota; class Dehalococcoidia; order Lucifugimonadales; family Lucifugimonadaceae; genus Lucifugimonas. The sequence goes on from JAJRZP010000155.1 coordinate 10,118, forward strand.
CTGATTGGTGCGTTGAGCGACGTGACGAACCGTGGCGACGTTGCCCCTGCAGTCAAAACGGCAAAGGATGCGGCGATGGCGCAGTATCACGAGGTGATGGAATCCGACGCTACTCCGATAAACCCGTATCGGGTATATGGCGATCTGATGAAGATGCTCGATCGCAACAACTCGTTCGTTACCCACGAGTCCGGCAACACACGCGACCAGCTCAGCACCGCTTACGAAACGTTGATTCCACGCGGATTTTTAGGCTGGGGCAACGTGTCGTCGCTCGGCTACAGCTTTCCGGCTGTGACCGCGGCGAAGCTCGCGTATCCAGATCGACAGTGCGTCGCGGTGATCGGTGATGCTGCTCTGAGTTATATGCTCGGCAACCTCGAAGTGCTTACTCGGTTGAAGATCGGTGCCACTATCGTCCATATCAACAACGGTGGTTTCTCTGGATACGGGCCGGGGTTCTGGGGCGAGGGGCACGATCCGTATACGTCTGATGTGCTGGGGTCTGATGCGATCAACATGACGGCAGCGATCGAGCACATTGGCTGGCAGACCGAGCGGGTGACGGAACCGGCAGAAGTATCGGCAGCCCTCAAACGCGCTTTCGCTGCCAACCGGTCGAACAAGCCAGCATACATTGAAGTAATCGCCAGCCAGTATCCGGTGTATGGCGATTGGGCGGAGTAAGTGGCATAGCCATGTTTCTCGTGGCAATGCCACGTTTTCTGAGAGATCGGTGGACGTGAGCTGAATCGTCAGGTCGTGCTTCTGATCGCTGACAATGCGTCCCGAGTGGAGTCCCCGCAGTCGAGTGATCTGGGTGATGTCGCACCTTTTCCCAAATAAACTCACTCAATCCAGACCCTGAGAACCGCTACCAACTCTGGATACTTGCCTGCCATACCGACCATCAGCGGTGTCTTACCGTCAACATCTGCCCGCTCGGGGTCAGCACCTGCCTGAAGTAGCAGTTCTAAGGCATTGCCCTGACCGCTTCGCATTGCGATATTCAGCGGGAGTCGGCCGGTGTCGGTTGGATGATTGGGATTGGCACCGGAATCAAGTAGAAGGACGATTATCTCCAGCCGTTCTCGCACCAGCGCCCAGTGCAGGCCGGTCCAACCTTTGAAATCGAGTTCGTCGATGTCGTCGAGATCAGCGAGGTACGACGACACTTCCTCATACGGGACACCGCGCTGGATCAAGTTAGGCAGAGTTTGCTTGGAACGATCAGTCGGCATGATGACACCTTTTCCCAGCGGGAGAAGGCTGGGATGAGGGAGAGTCGGTCAGTTCAGTCTCGTTCATTCGTCTCCTCCTCATGCTTCGACTGGCTCAGCGAATTTTTGAATCCTCTCGTCAGGCGGAGGATTTTGAGAGTTCACTCAATTTTCTGTAGCTTCGTGTAGCGGCCGCCGATGAGCCACTCGGTAACGTAGATGTTTCCGTCGTCGTCAGAAGTTATGCCGTGGGGGCTGTTGAAAAGTCCCTCGACAAGCCGTGAAGTCCGCTGCGGAATTCCAGCATGATTCGGCTCGTTCGGCCAGGCAGTCTCTTCGGACACCGGCGTGTTGTCGCCGATGTAACCGATTAGCTCATCGTTCGGACCGACAACCGTAACGCGGGCGTTGAGTTCGCCAACAAGGAGGTTCTCACCGTAGCTTGCAAATACAGTAGGCCGATCGAAGAATCCCGCGCCAATCGTCCGAATGTAGTCACCTGTCATGTCGAATACCTGAACCCGGCCATTCGCCCGATCTGCCACCAGCAACTCAGGTGATCCAGAACGGGTGTCGATCCACAGTGAGTGTGGACAATCGAATCGACCGGCGCCCTGGGTTCCGTCGATCGAGCGTAGATACTCGCCGCTTGAGTTATATCGATGGACCAGGCTCTTGCCATACCCATCGGCGACCCAGATATCTCCGTTCCCACCGAGATTCTCATCGAAGGCAATTACGCTCGTTGGCGAAAATAGTCCTCCATTCAATCCCGAAACCGCCGGTTCGAAAAGCTCCATTTCGACGATGCCCGCCATGGAAACGCGCACAACCCTGCCCTGAAGCGGGTCGGGCATGTACTCGTAGTCGCGATTGGGATTTCGTTTTCGACCGTTATCGGCGATCCAGATTGATTGCGTAAATCCGAGAGTGCTGAGGGTCAATCCATGCGCCTCGATCACTGGAACTTCAAATGACCGCACCAGCGCACCATCAGTCGAAAGAATTACGACGAGGGGTTCGGTTGGGTGGAACGTGACAATCTGACCTTCGTTGGAGAACGCCATGCCGTGGTGCGCCCAGCCGCGAGCGACTGTTTCGGCTGCAGGCAGTTCTGCCCAGTCACCGATCCAATCGAATTCGAGTTCTCCAGCAGAAACACGCATCCAAAGCACCTCGTCGTTCAATTCTCGACCATTCGCACAGCAAGCAGCAGAATTGCGACATGTCGGTTCCAGCAGTAGGCAGCATTTCTGATTGCAAACGCGGGGAGATAGAATTCGCTAGCAGCGATGTGACCACTGCGGACTCTACTGGTCAATCTGATGCTGCATCTGAGCTTTCGCCATGCTTTTCCTCATCTAAACCTGCGAAAACAAGCATTGGCGAAAGTTTAGGCGCGGGAAGTGTGAGAGGCAAGGTGATTTGAGTCGATGATCAACCAATCAAAAGTGAGTAAGACTATTTCACCACGAATGCTCAGACGTGTCGTCCGTCGAGAGCCTCAGGATGGCATTTGTGTTGGGGCTGTTCCAGTTTCAAGACTGTAAACAACCTACGTGGGAAGTACACCTAGTCGTCCTGGCCGCGCTTTGCCCAGTTGGCGTTTTCGAACATGTTCAGGCCGGGATCGGCGATAACTCCGGCGGAGGTGTAGTTCGGTGGGTTTGCCCTGATGAAATCTTCATCGAGTTCAATGCCCCAACCGGGCTTGTCGGGTACAGGGAAGTAGCCGTCAACCACCTCTGGGTAGCCCGACCCTGCCTTCTTCACATGCGGATCGGCGAAGTCGTTGAAGTGTTCGAGTATCTTGGCGTTCCGCAGTGTCAGACACAGGTGCAATGCTGCCATTGTCGACACGATCCCGCCTACGTTGTGCGGGGCGACCATGATCGAATACGTCTCAGCCGTCGAAGCGATCTTCTTCGTCTCGAAAATTCCGCCAGACTGCGTGATATCGGTCTGCAATACATCGACCGCCTGTGATGCCCAGATCTCGCGGAATTCGGGAGCGCCGTAAAGACGCTCGCCAGTGGCTATCGGTAATGACGTGTGCTGCCGAACCGATTTCAATGCTGGAATATCGCCGGGGCGAACCGGCTCTTCGATCCAACCAATGTTGTATTTCTCAACGTGACGGGCGATTTCACGCGCCTGTACGGGTGCGAACCGGCCGTGCATCTCGATCATGATCTGCGCCCGGGTACCGGCTACGTTGGCGACCGCTTCGATTAGATCAAGGGAGCGGAAGAACTCAGGACGGTCAAGCTCCATGTCGCCATTGCCGAACGGATCGAATTTCATGCCGCGATAGCCACGATCGACGACTTTGCGTGCTGCTTCAGCGAAGCTCTCGGGTGTTCGTTCCACGGTGTACCAACCGTTGGCGTATGCCGGTATCTTCTCTTTGACCTGACCACCGAGAAGCTTGAATACTGGCTGCCCTGTTTTCTTGCCGATGATGTCCCAGAACGCCAGTTCGACCAGTGCCAGACCGGTATAGACGACTTCGCCCGGCTTGCCGAAATCGAGCAATGTCATACGACGGAAAAGTGCCTCGATATCGAATGGGTCGTGACCGATGAAGTGACGCTCGACGTCTTTCAGATACTCGATGACTGTATGGGTCTTGCCAAGAACACGCGCCTCGCCGATGCCGATTATTCCCTCATCTGTCTCGATGATGCAGTAAGTGAGGTTTCGCCAGGGGGTGCCCAGCACCAGTGTTCGGTATCCAGTGGTCTTCATGCTTCTCTCGGTGGTTGGAAAACGTATCGTGTTAAGAGCGAGAATCTGATGCTCGCAATTTTCGTCCGGCTCATTCTAAGGGCAACAAGCGCCACTGGATAATGTCACTCAGAGCCAGATTGACCTTCAGACAGGTGGACTGAAATTCGATTCACCCGATCCCGATCCATCGAAAATGAAGTCGGCGGCATCCCACGGTAAATGTTGTTGCATATAAGCATCCTCGCCTGGCATCCAGAGATCTTCCCACTTCGACCGCATCGCCTCACCGTCACGAGCCAGCCCACGTACGAGTCGCTTGTCCCTTGGGCAGTCGACCCAGACTGAAACATGCCAGTAATCGCGAAGATCGGTTCGCAAGACCGACACACCTTCAATGATCGCGATACCGCTGGGTGCGATCTCGAACCACTCGCCCAGTGAATCTGTCGGCCAGTCATACCGCTGGTGCCTTGCGGTTATTCCGGCCATCAACGGCTTCAGTACTCGCTCCGCAAACGTACTGAGCACCCAGTTCGAATCATCGCTCCAATCGGCGAAGTCGTCGAGGTGAACGACTGTCAACTCGCCGAATGCATCCGACAATTTGTTCGCAAGTGTCGATTTGCCCGAACCTCCCGCACCATCGATACCGACAAGAACCGTCGAATTTGGATTATCTGATGCAGCGTCGCGAATAGCAGCGACGATCTGATCGAACGATGAATACTGGCGAGCCGTGTCAGACATGACGGTAACTTTATGTATGAAAAAGTCACCGTGCCAGCGACACTCTGATAAATTTCTGCCAGCAACCTCGAACACGCCTTCTATGGAGATACTCATGCCCCTTCACCCGCAGGTACAAGAACTTCTGGACCGTCGAGCCGCTCTGGGATTCCCAGACAATCGGGATGTCACCCCAGAAGAAGCGAGAGCGAATGCTAGAGCCGGACGTATCGCCATTCCGTCCCACGCTGAGCCGGTTGGAGAGATCACCGAGCGATCAATTCCGGGACCTGCGGGCGATATTCCAATACGAATCTACCGTCCGACAACCGATGGGCCGCACTCATTGATCATGCTGTTTCATGGTGGAGGGTGGGTCATTGGCGATCTTGATAGTGAGGATTCAACATCACGTGGATTGGTGAATCGTGTGAACGCAGTACTTGTATCGGTCGACTACCGAATGGCCCCCGAGGTGAGATTCCCCGGCGCACCGGAAGATTGCTACGCGGCGACCGTGTGGGCGGTGGAGCATGCTGAAGAGTTTGGAGTGAATGCTGAAAACCTCGCCGTTGCAGGAACCTCGGCCGGAGGGAATCTCGCAGCCGCTGTTGCCCAGATGGCGCGTGACCGAGGCGGGCCACACATCAAGCACCAGGTGCTTTTCTGTCCGGTGATCGACCATAGCTTCGACCGTCCTTCGTGTATTACTAATGCCGAGGGGTTTGGGCTGACAACCGAGGGAATGGTCTGGTTCTGGGATCAGTACATCGGCCCCGACGGCGATGGTCATCACCCATATGCGTCTCCGATTCGGGCAACTGACCTCTCTAGGCTCGCGGACGCAACGATAATCGCCGCTGAATACGATCCGCTGCTGGATGAAGCAGCCGACTATGCTGCCGCGCTGAAAGCTGCGGGGAACGACGTGACATACACCGAATACAAAGGAATGACCCACGGCTTTAACGGATCGTTCGGTCTGATCGATGATGCGATCAAGGCGTGTGATGAAGCATCAAATCGGATTATGGCTTCGTTCGCCAAATAGCGGTCGATTCACAGGAGACACGCATGCCGTTACACCCGCAGGTCATTGAGTTCCGAGACCGGCGACTTGCTCTGAATCTCGCTCCTAACAGCGAGGTATCGCCCGCTCAGGCACGCAAGAATTCTCGCATTTGGAGAACTGCGATACCGGCCGAGCAAGAGCCGGTCGGTGAAATCATCGAACGCAACATTCCGGGTCCGGCTGGTGATCTCCCGATTCGTATCTACCTACCCACCACCGACGGGCCGCACTCACTTTTGATGCTTTTCCACGGTGGTGGCTGGCTGATTGGCGATCTGGATCACGAAGATC